>JBHIDP010000108.1:0-8842 GCA_046760185.1 Anaerolineae bacterium | reverse complement strand
GGCCAGCACGACCAGGCCATCGCCGCTTTTCGGGACGCGATTCGGCTCGACCCAGACTTTATGGAACCCTATCGTGGGCTCGACCTGCTGTACTACCGGCAGAAGATGTACGTCGAAGCCCTGGAGATGGCTCAAAAGGCCATAGAATTGGAACCTGATAGCCCTGACCTGCATTGCGACCTGGCTCAGGACTTGCGCAAGCTAGAGCGCTACGACGAGGCCCTGGAAGCGGCCAACAAAGCCATCGAATTGGCACCCGGCTCCGCCTATGCCCATCGAACCCTAGCAGACATCCATCAGGATATGAGCCAGCACGAGATGGCCGCTGTCGAATACCAAAAGGCTCTGAGTCTCGATGCAGACGGTGCAGGAGCACACGCAGGCCTGGGGGACGCCTATGCTGCCCTGGGCCGGTATGCCGAGGCTGTCAAAGCCTACGAAGTCGCAGCCAGGCTCGAACCTGAAGATGAAGAGATCAAGACGAAGCTGGCGCAGATGAGACAGAAGGTGGAAGTGTGAGCACCACCACCCAATGGTGAGCTATATCCACCCCTCCAACAGCAATACGGAGACGAGAGAGGATGGCCAAACGAAAGCGTAGACGGCGAGGGAAGCCGGCAACCCAACTGCTGCTGCGCAACGAGTTGCGCGAACTGATGGCGCACTTCCGGCGCGATGAGCTGGACGAGGAAGAGATGCTGGCCGGTCTGCGGCGCCTGCTGGACAAGGGCGGTGAGTTCGTCGTCCGGCAGTTGGTCCGCACTCTGACTGCCCCCGACCCCGAGCAACGCAACCTGGGGAGCTGGGCGCTGATGAACCTGCGCGACCAGCGAAGCATCCCACACCTCCGGGAACTGACCCACGACCGGGCCCAGGACCGGGCTGTCCGCCTGATGGCCTGGAACATCCTGGTGGAGCTCGGTGAGGCGGACCTGGACACCGGCCCTCCTGCTGACATCAGACCGGACGACATGCTGGCTGCCCTGGATGAGCAGACCGATCTGGTCATCGGCGCGGTGCGCCAGTTGGAATCGTCGGATGAGATCGAAGCGGTGATCGGTTCGACCTTCGGCAACCTCGACGAAGAGACCCTCCTGATGCTCATCGAACGGCTGGAGGCGAGGGGTGACGCTGGCGCCGCCGACCTGCTTATGGTCCTCTCGGCCGTCAGTGGATCGAAGGTCGGGCGAAAGGCTGCCCGGCGGGCGCTGCAGAAGTTAAAGCTGCATGGCATCCAACCTCAACTCAAGCCAGCCGCCCAACTCGGCAGTGACCGCTTCTACAAAGGCTACGTCGGCCTGATGCGTGAACAGGGCGAGGTGCCATTGATCCTGGGCTGGCAACGACCCGACGGCAAGATCCAGGCCCTGGTGTTCCTCATTGACTACTGGGGGCGTGGGCTCAAGGAGTTCTTCCCCACCCACAACCTCACCAAACGTGAGTTCCGCCGCGACCTGGTGGGCCGTCAGGAGAAGAATATCCCGATGGTCGAAGTTTCCCTGGCTGAGGGTAAGCGGCTGGTGGAGGAGGCGCTGCTGTACAATGACTGGTTCGATGAGCCGCTGCCAGACCAATTCAACGAGTATCGCTTCCTGGTCGAGAGCAAGGTGCTGGAGGCCCGGGTTCAGTTGCCGCCCCAGCGCCGCTCCTTCATCAACTCGGAGACAACCCCGTCGGACCTGGTGCACTACTTCCTGGAAATGCCCGATTTCGGCCTGCGCTATGAACTGCTGGCGGCGAGCCATCCACTGCGGCGGGAGAAGAGCTGGCGTGAGTACGTCGAGGAACAACTGGCCTGGGCCGACCAGGCCCAACCGCGCACCGTCTCGGTGGACGTGCTGGTGGCAGACCAGGAGGGCGACCAGGCTACGGTGACCGCCCGCTGGGTCCAGGATGTGATCATAGGAGGGCAGCCGACCCGGCAGGACGACCTGCTACGCTTCGATTTTGTCCACGAAGAGGATGGGTGGCGTATCGCCACCTATGGGCCAGTCAGCTCCACCCAGGCAGCCCCGACGACGGACGAGCTGCTTCGCCTGGGCAAAGAACTCATGGAGAAGGCACAGGCTCTGGCCGATCAGGAGGAGTACGAAACCGCTGAGGCCTATGCCGGTCTGGCCCTGAGCCGTTGTGACCAGGCCATCACTCTGTCCCCTGACTGCCGGCCAGCCTATGAACAGGCCCGCGAGACAGCCGAAGCGCTACGAGACTTCGATCGCGCCATCGCCTACTGCGACCAGATGGCCGAGCGGTTCCCCGACAAGGCGGACATCTATCTGGAGAAAGCCGGCCTGTGTATCAGAAGCATCGAACATGAGTATGAGACACCCCCGCCCGGCTTCGAGAGCCAACGTGAGCGCCAGGCGGTCGAGGCCCTGGAGGCGTCCATTAGCCATCAGCCGACCCCGTTCGCATTGCTATTGTTGGGTGAGTCGCTGGAGCAGTGGGGCCAGAAGTCTGAAGCCCTGGCCCACTACACTCGCGCTCGTGAGCTGTTCCCTGACGATCTCGGCGTACTGAACAAATGGGGCATGATCTACGGCAACCGGGGGGATTTTCGCCAGGCGCTGCCGTTGTTCGAAGAAGTATACCGCCGTGACCCTACTTTCCAGCACGTGTGCTACAACCTGGGGCTCACCTGCTCCAACCTGGACGACCTGGACAAGGCGGTGACCTTCTATGAGGAGCAGCTCCGTTACGACCCCGATCACGCAGACACGTATAACAACCTGGCCAATATCTACGCCCGGCGTGGCGAGCACCGCCGGGCCATCCCCATCTACCGCAAGGCTATCAAGCTGAAGCCGGACGACGTGCTGTTCCACAACAACCTGGCCGTGGCCTATCACCACACCGGCCAGCGGCGGCAGTCTACCGTCGAGTTTCGTCGGGCGCTGAAGTTGGACACGGATCATCCCGTCCTGCTGTCGGCCCTAGCCGCACTGCGGCCCGATCTGCTGCCGCGTAGCCGCCAGCGCCGTTGAACCCTGCGGCCAACAGCAAGAACCGCTTGGCTCCATACTCCGTTGCCAGTAGCCACCCTTTGTGTTATACTGGCAGAGGGGAGGACTGACAGCTATGAGCAGAACTGTCACCACCTTGTCACGTGACGAAGCACGCCATTTGGCTGATCGCTGCGCCGTGCTGTTGCGCGAGCGCTTTGGCGTGCGTCGGGTCGTGCTCTTTGGATCAGCGGTGGGAGATTCGCCCTGGCACAGCCGCTCGGATCTAGACCTGGCAGTGGAGGGATTGAGACCTGAGGATCACCTGCGGGCCCTCAACGCCTGCTACCAACTGCTGCCTCCCGGCCTTGAGCTGGACCTGATCCGGCTGGAATCGGCTTGGCCACAACTGCGCGCCCGCATCGAGGGGGAGGTGGAAATGTCTGAAGAACCGTTGGAAGCACTGCGCCTCGAAATAGAATCAGAGATACGGCATCTGGACCACGTGGCAGAAAGCTTAAACCGTTTTCTGGCAGATACACCGGCCGAACCTGATGAACTGGCCATCCGTGGTTTTGCCAGCCTTTTGCATGACTTCTACAATGGGACCGAGCGTATCTTTGAGCGCATCGCCGTTCGCCTGGACGGCGACCTACCCCCAGGTCCCAGTTGGCACACGTTGCTGCTTCAGCGCATGAGCCAGCCCTTCGGCTCCGTACGGCCAGCGGTCATAGACCGATCCCTGGAGGTGGAACTGTCCGAATATCTGCGCTTCCGCCATACCTACGGCTACGACCTGGAATGGGAGCGCGTGCGCAAACTCAGCCAAGCACTGAGCCAGGTGCTGGAGACGTTGAAGAGGCAACTGGCCGCCTTCTTGGCCACAGTAGGGAAGGCGAGCGAGGGGTCGTTGGAGGAGAGCCAATAGACAAGGATGAACGATCAGTTTCTCTTGAGCACAGCCCTCACCCTTCTGCTGCCGACCGGCTTGATCATAATCGCCGCTGGCGCTTCCCCGCCAAAAAGAGCCATAGGGGTGGCCCTCATGGGCCTGGTTTCCATGGCCGCCGCTTTCGTCGCCTATGGGCTGGTGGGCTTTGGCCTGCAGTATGGCGGTTTGGGGTTGATATCCGGCATGGCAGGGGCCGGGGAGTTGGTCCGGGAGTGGTCCCCCCTGGACACAAGGATGGGGCCGGGTTGGGGGCTGGTCGGACTTGATGGTTTCTGGGTACTGGGTAAAGAATACGGCGGCGAACTGCTCGCCTTTTTCACTTTTCAGGCCATATTGGCCGCCACGGCTGCTCTCATCCCCAGCCTGGCCTTGACGGGCCGGGTCAGAAGATGGGTCGTGGTTTTGACAGCCCTTTTGGTGGGAGCTGTAACCTATCCCCTGGTCGGCAACTGGGTGTGGGGCGGCGGTTGGCTGGCCAATCTGGGCACCAATTTGCAGTTGGGTCACGGCTTTGTGGACTTCGCTGGAGCGGGAACCATCCATCTCCTGGCTGGTCTGACCGCCCTGGCTGGCCTGCTTGCTTTCGGGGTCCGCCACGATGAGGAAGCGCGACAGCAGCCAGCCACCATCCCCCCAGCTCACTTCCCTCTCTTCATGCTCCTCGGCGCACTGCTGACCCTCGTCGGCTGGCTGGGGCTGGTCGCAGGCAATTGGCTGAGTGACCCCGGCACCCCTGAGCCGTTGATCCTCCTCAACCTCCTCCTGGGGGCGAGTGGGGGCATCCTCCTGGCCGCCCTCTACAGCGGGTTCGTCAGCGGCCAACCTGATCCCTTGCTGGTGGTAAGAGGTTTGGTGGGAGGACTGGTGGCCGTCAGCGCTGGTCCGGCCTTCGTTCCCCTGTGGGCAGCGCTGGCCATCGGTGCCGTCTCCGGCCTCCTGGTCTGCCTGGTCACCTACGTGGTAGAGAGGATGGCCTGGCTGGACGACGCTACCGGCTCTGTAGCCACTCACGCCACGAACGGTCTGTGGGGATTGTTGACCCTGGGCCTGTTGGCCAGCGGTCACTACGGGGTGGGATGGAACGGGGTGGGAATAGCGGAGTACCTGGGGGTAGCAGGGCAGGGGGTGACAGGCTACTTCGTTACCAGAGGGGTGCAACCTGACTTCCCTCAACAGTTCTACGCCCAATTGGTGGGCGCGGTTGTTATCATCCTCTTCGTCTTCGGCCTCTCATGGCTGTGCTTCCGCAGTCTGCGGAGAGTGGGCAACCTCATGGGGCAGCGGTGATTGCTCCCCCGCCTGCCTGAAAGGGCAGGGGCTTCTCCAGGATCAGTCCTCCGCCTGCGCTTCCTGAAGCAGTTTCACCACCTCCTCGTCCGGGGTCTGGTCGAAGATAGCGTAGAACGCGCCTACGGCCCAGAAAATCTGGGGCGTGCTCAAACAGACCAGGTGATCAACATACTGCTCCAAACGAGACATCGTCTCCTGAGGGCCAACGGGCATGGCTAGAATCAACTGGGCCGGATTCTGCTTTCTTATGGCCTGGATCGAAGCCAGAACCGTGGAACCGGTGGCAACCCCGTCGTCGGTCAAAATGACCGTCTTCCCCTCTATCTCCAGAGGGGGTTGATCGCCTCGATAGGCCTCCATCCGTCGGCGAATCTCCTCCTGCTGGTGAGCCGTCTCCGTCTCAATGTATTCGTCTGGAACACCTAGCCGCTCCGCCAACTGATAGTCCAACACTACGCCACCATCGCTGGCCACCGCTCCCAGAGCCAGTTCAGGGTTGTATGGAGCCCTGATCTTGCGCGTGATGTAGACATCCAGAGGAACCTTCAGGGCGCGGGCGATCTTGTAGCCCACCACCACCCCTCCACGGGGGATGGCCAGGACGATGACGTCCGGCTCACCCTTCAAGAAGGTCAGTTCCTCCGCCAAAAGCTCACCCGCCTCGTGGCGGTCGTAGAAGCGCATCCCTTACCACCTCCTTGTGGCTGCGTGATGGTCACCAGCGGTTCATACTAAGTACCTATCCGAAAACTAGCTGGGCTGGCTCCCACGCCCGCCCAGTGGGGGCATGGGAGCCCCCGCTGCTGGGTTTTCGGATAGGCTCTAAACCCGAGCCAGGACCAGCGCCTTTTCCACCGCTTCCTGTGGGCTCTTTGCGGCCACGATCCCCTCAACGACTCGACCACTCTTCCCCAATTGCCAGGTCTCCAGACCAACAACCGGGATGCCCAGCTTGCGGGCGTGAGCGATCTCCGACAGGGTGCCAAATCCGCCCCGCACGGCAATGACCGCCTGAGCCGAACGGACGACAATCACATTGCGGGCCTGATCCATCCCGGTGACGATAGGAATATCAACATAGGGATTGGCCTCATGGCGGCTGCTCCCCGGTAGAACACCGATGGTGGTGCCACCTGCTCCCTTGGCTCCCCGGCAGGCCGCCTCCATCACCCCGCCCAACCCACCACAGATGACAATCGCTCCCCTCCTGGCCAACTCCCGACCTACTGCTTCGGCCATCCGTGATGTCTCAGGAGGACATTGCCCATCCCCGATGACAGCAACGATCAGCTTGCGTCTGTCGCCCCTCTCCAGTTTCAATGCTACCTCTTGAGTGATGGTCCTCAGACCTCTTCCTGGCCTGGCTGTGACTGACCGTGCACCCTTCGAGGTTGAGCCTCTCAGGACGGAGCCTGACGGCGCAGGCTTCCGAAAGCTCTGCTACCTCTTGAGTGTCACCGCAGCCAGTCGGGTGTATACCGCTCCTGTCGGCCGCAGATCGCTGCGCATCAAGCTAACCTCCTCCACCGTCATCTGCCCAATCTGACCGACCGTGGTAGCTTGTATCAGCCCACCCAGCTTCCTGATCTGACCGGAACGGATCGGTTTTCTGACCCGCGCCAGGGTCAGATGCGGGCTAAAGGGCCGCCCTTCTGGCGGGAAACCAATAGCCTTCAAATTCCTTTCCACAGCCCCCTGCAGTTCGGTCAGGGTGCCGGTCTTATCCTCCACACCGACCCAGACGACACGGGGGCGGGCCAGACCGGGGAAACACCCCAGTCCACCGAAGGTGAGCTGGAAAGGGGATAAACCCTGGCAGGCCTCGGCCATGGCAGCCTGGATTTCGTCAACCCGTGCAGCCGGGATGTTGCCCAAGAACTTGAGGGTCAGGTGAATGTTCCTGGGGGCCACCCAGCGCAGAGGGCCAGCCACAGCCTGGCCCTTGAGGCGCTTCTGCACCTCAGCCAACCCGGCCGCTACCGACTCATCCAGTTCGATGGCTACAAAGGAACGGATCTGCTCCATACCCCTGTATTATACCATAACACCACTATCTTGACCACACCCCTGCCAAAGCTGTTCCAGGCACCAAAGCCGTTCAGCGTATCCCCCTCCATCGGTCAAGGAGGCGGCATAGGCACGCACCCGTCGGGCCATCTCCTCTCTGCTCCCGAAAAGGATACCCATCTGGGAGACGTAGCGAGAAACGGCCTCTATCTTGGTCTCGACGTTGATAGGCTTCAAATCGGCCAGCCAGCGGGCATCCCTCTGCTGGACCCTGCCCTGACAGGGCCAGCTCAGAGCGTCGGCCTCTTCCACATACGGGTAATCTTCGTAGAAGAGCAAGTTACAGCCAGATTGACCAAGCAGCAGGGCTGCCTGGTGCACGATCTGGTGATCCACATGGCTGCCTACAGCCAGCGGGACGAAGAGGATCATGCCCTCAGCCGGTGAACAGAGGGGCCGACATTTGTCTGCCAGGTCGGCCATCAAAGAGTGTTCGGCCGGGTGTATCTGACCGAAGATAGCTTCCTCCGATCCGTAGAGGAAATGACCGACCTCATCAACGCGATAGATGCAATCCAGGTAGTCCAAATGAAGGTGGTCACAGCCAAGGAACTCGAGCGCCGCTCGATCCTCGGCACGACGGGTGGATATCGGGTCTGCTGGCTGCCCCCAGATAGCGTGTAGCGATGAGGCAAAGGGTGAGAGATGAGTGTAGTCGGGGACACCGGCAAAGAGAGTGATGACCAGCACTCTTTGGCCAGTCTGCACCTGTTGATGGATCAAGCCCCCACAGGAGAGGACAGCGTCATCCAGATGAGGTGAGAGATAGACGTGGTCGTACTTCGCCACCTCAGTCGCTCTCTCATTCCAGTTCATGCAGCCAGAACAAAACGGCTGTTGCTGCCACCAGGCCGGCCGTCTCCGCCCGAAAGGTGCGAGGCCCCAGGGTCACGGGCACGATGCCATAGTTGCAGGCCAACTCTATCTCACTCGCGGTGAAGCCTCCCTCGGGGCCGATGAGCAGATTGATAGAAAGTGGATGAGAGTCGTGGGCACAATCCTCCAGGGCAACACGAATGTTGGTCTCCTCTTCCTCCTCCCAGGGAATGAGTGACAACCCCTCCTTGCTGGCACGCTGACAAGCCTGAAGGAAGAGTGTCGGATCCTGTAGATCAGGCAGCTTGCCCCGGTGCGACTGTTCCGCAGCTTCGAGAATGATACGCTGCCATCTCCCCTGCTTTCGCTTGGTCACCTGCTGCAAGCTACCAATGACACAACGGTCGCTGACGAGGGGCACGAAGGTCGCTATTCCAAGCTCTGTACCCTTCTGCAGGACGTACTCGAAATTCCGCCCCTTGAGCAGGGCCTGATAGAGGGTGATCTTGGTCCGGGGTTCACCGCTGACTCTACTCCTGCGCACCACCTTTCCACTCACCTGGCTACGGGTGAAAGAGTCAAGTTCTATCTCATACTCCCAGCCAGAGTTATCGAGGAGGAGGATGTGATCTGTTGGCCGTAGACGCAGCACGTGGCTGAGTTGGTGCACCAGCGAACCGCTGATGACAGCCCTATCCCCTTCCAACCACTCTGGAGGAACAAAGAAACGGTGCATCCCACTTCCTGCAGTTGAACCTAAACTAAGCCCCTATCC
>JBHIDP010000107.1:0-8882 GCA_046760185.1 Anaerolineae bacterium | reverse complement strand
CAGGGCCGTATCCGCCGAGTTGAGCCGCTGGGTTGAGCCTGTCGAAACCGAGACCAAGAACTGTGTACTCTCGTGGACTTTGGCAAATCCTGGAGTCGAGCCGTTCGGCTGAGACTTCGTCGAGCGGTTCGGCTGAGCTCACCGTCGAGGCCCTCAGACTTCGCCGAGCCTTCGGGCCGAGGGCTCAGTCGAGGCGTCGAGGCGCTCACGACGAAGCCTCTACTCCTTGTAGTGAGAAACCCGGTTGCCAAACTCCAGTACTCTTGACAAAATCGCCCTCATCCATGCGGTGAGGGCGATTTCTCTTTGCACTCGTGCAGAAATAATATCCCATTCCATCCTGACTTCGCCCTTGTAAATGGGATTAAAAGCGGGAAGCTATTATTGCACGAGTACTTTGCCAGTTTCTGCTTGCCTTAAGGTTGGCTCTCCGCTATAATGGGCCAAGCGGTTCGCGGCGGATAAGAGACCCTAAGGGTTTTGAAAGCAATCTATGCAAAGAGGGTGCTCCTGGGCTGCCAAAAATCATGGTTCGCAGAGGTGTTTGCGGAAACCCTTAGGGTCTTTCTGCGAGGAGGTTCAGTTGAAACTATCAGTGGTCATGCCGGTCTACAACGAGAAGGATACCGTGGCCGAGATCCTCAAAAGGGTCAGGGCCATCCCCATAGAGAAGGAGATCATCGTCGTAGACGATGGGTCTACTGATGGCACCCAGGAAATCCTCAAGGAAGAAGAAGCCGGGGAGGATACACGCGTATTCTATCACAGTCAGAACAGGGGAAAGGGAGCGGCGGTGCGCACTGGCCTGGCCCACGTCAACGGTGAGGTGGTCCTCATCCAGGATGCCGACCTGGAGTACGACCCCCGTGACTACCCTGAGCTCCTGAAACCTATTGTCGAAGGGCGGGCTGAGGTGGTCTATGGTTCACGCTTCCTGGGCGGGCCACGCAAGGCCATGCTCTTCTGGCATATGCTGGGCAACAAGCTCTTGACCCTGGTGACCAATATCCTCTATGATACCATCATCAGTGACATGGAGACCGGCTACAAGGTCTTCAAGGCTGACCTGATCAAATCCATCCCACTGCGGGCGCGCCGTTTCGAATTTGAGCCGGAGGTGACGGCCAAGGTCCTCAAGCGCGGTTATCGCATCTACGAGGTGCCCATCACCTACACCGGCCGCGAGTACTATGAGGGGAAGAAGATAACCTGGCGAGACGGGCTGGTGGCCCTGTGGACGCTGTTCAAATACCGTTTCGTTGATTGAGTCATGTCTCTTTTGGCGAAGTTGCTTGACAGCCAATATCTGTACGAACCTGTACCCGGTCCCCTGGCCAACCTGCGCTATGCCTATCTCGCCCTGACCCTGATTTTTGCCCTGGGATTGGCCCTCAACCTGTCCCTGTACGCTTTCTGGGGTGGCGGCAGGGACAAAAAGAACCTCCTCTTCCTCGAGGCAGGGCTCTGCACCCTGGGCCTGCTCCTCATCGCCTCGCGCTTCGCCAACCTGCCCGTACTCTCGGCCAGGGCATTTCTCTACGGGCTGATCCTGGGCGCAGTGGCTGCTCCCTGGGGTTTTCGCTTCCAGCGTCTGGCCGGAAAGGGATGGGTGCTCAAACAACTCCGTCTCCTTTCCTTCAACTCGGTGAGGAGTGAACAGGGGCTGCCCCTGGAAGGGACGGGGCTCTTGGCCACGGTCCATCTGCTGGGCCTGACCGCCCTGTGGCTCTATTTCAACCGCCCCCCTGGTCAGTCGCTCCTGCTGGCTTTTCTCTCCCTCCTTCTCCTTCTCAGCCCCCAAATCCTGCTTTCTCTCCATCGCCGCTCCTTTACCCTATACCTGGAAGCCTTGACCCCCCTGGTCGTACCCTACGCCCTCCTCTTCTTGCGGCCTCTGTTGGCCATCACCTTCAGGCTGGTTCTCCCCTCCTATGATGGTTTCTCCCCACCCAACCTGTGGGCAGCAGGGCTAAGCGTCGAAGCGCTGTCGTGGGCCAGCCTTACCTATGTCATTCTCTGTCAGGTGGACATCCTCTTGGTGGAGATGGGGCGCCGAAAAGTCTGGTTGGCGGTAGGGGGTGCCTTCCTGCTGGCTTTTGCCTTCCTTTGGGCCGGGGCCGAGTATTTTCTATACCGCACTCAAGGTGTGACAGGGAGCGATCCCTACGCCTACGTTCAAATGGCTGTAGATCTGGTCAGGCGTGGCACCCCTCTGCATCTTTTCGACCTGTTCCCTCGGGTGAGCGGGCTGGGGGTCTCCTGGTGGCCGGTGGTGCACGTGGGCTACCATCTCCCTCTGGATGCGGCCGGATCGGCAGCCACCGTCTGGCCACCGGGCGGTTCGGGGTTGTTGGCCCTCGGCTATCTGTTGCTGGGTGAGAGGGGGTTCTACCTTACCACCCCTCTGGTCGGCCTTTTGGCTATGGTGGCCACCTTCGCTTTGAGCGATGAAGTGCTGCGGGGCAGGGGGAGGGGGGAGCGGCTGCTGGGTGGTGCTCTGGCTGCCTTCCTTCTGGCCACCTCATACGAACAGGTTGACCGTGTGCTGGTGCCCATGACCGATGTGCCGGCTCAGTTGTTCTCCGTGCTGACCATCCTCTTCGCCCTCAAGGGGTGCCGGGAAAGGGCTCCACTCTATGCTCTCCTGGCCGGCCTCTCCTTCGGCCTGGCCTACCTGGTGCGCCACACCCAACTGGTTCTGGGGCTGAGCGTGCTGGTAGTCCTGGCCCTCAAGTACCCTTCCGCTTCCTGGCGCAGGCGGGTACGGTTTCTGTTCCCCTTTGGGGCGGCCTCCCTGCTGGTGGCCCTGCCCGATCTTCTGTATCACCATCTGGTCTTCGGTCACTTCCTGCGGCCGGAATCGCTGGAGTGGCAGCTCTATTCCCTGGCTGCGGTAGGGAGAAGCGCCCTACAGTTGACAGAAGCTTTTCTGGCCGGCAACGAGTTCGGTTTCCTGCTGCCTCTCATTCTCTACGGGGCCTACCGTCTGTACCGGGAGGCCAGGGGCCATTTCTTCGTCTTAGGCAGTTGGCTTCTGTCTCATCTGGCGATTCACCTCCCCTATCCAGCCCTGCGGCTACGGGACCTCCTCCCGGCCTTTCCTCCCCTGGTGATCCTGGCCGTCTATGGCCTGGTTGCTCTTTTGTCCCTCATGGGCACCTTCAGAGTACGTTCTGGCCTCGGTTCCAAGCTGACAGTGGCGGCTGCCTGTTTTGCCCTGCTGACCCTCTTCTCCTGGCGAGGTCAAGGAACGCTGCTGCGCCCCTTTGCTCCCCACCAGGCTACTTTTGGCTACTTGCGTCTTGAGCAGAGGAGGGCCTTCACCACTCTGGCCCAACATACGGAACCGGCCAGTGTGGTCGGTACCACTCTGAACGGTGGCCCCATTGACCTCTACGCCGGACGTCTTCCCTTTCGTCCTGCCCCCTGGACCGATGAGGAGTTGGGGCTTTTCCTGGAAGCGATGTCGGATCAAGGTCTGGCTATCTATCTGCTCTTTGACGGCGTTGATCTCATCCCCTCTCTCCAGTACATCCGTCAGCACTATCGGGTCAGCGCGGTCACAAGGCTCGATGTTCCCTTCTATGGCAACGTGAAGCCGGGGGCGGGTACCCTCTACCGCATAGAGAGGAGGGATGAGTGAGGGCCAGCGTAAATTGGCAGAGGGTGAGCAGGCAGGGCTGGGCCTTGCTGCTGATCTTCATCCTGGGGCTGTTGGCGCGGGTGGCTCTGTGGCGTGCTGACTTCCGCTTTCACGAGGATGAGGCCCTTTACAGCTTCTGGGCCCTGCTCATTGCCAGCGGCCGGGACCCGACCCTGGCCCAGACCCTGATTGACAAGCCGCCTCTCTTCATCTACCTCCTGGCCCTGACTTTCAAACTGCTGGGCCACAGTGAGGCGGTGGCCCGGCTGCCTGGCCTGCTAAGCAGCCTGGTTAGCATCCCCTTGCTCTATGACCTCTGTCGTCAGTTGTACGACCGCTCTACAGCCTTGCTGGCCACGGTGCTCATGGCTCTCTCTCCCTTCAACATCCTCTTTGCCCCGACTGTCTTCATTGATCCCTTTCTGGTGTGCCTGGTGCTGGCCAGCCTTTGGCTCCTGGTGCGGAAGCGGATGTTTGGGGCGGGATTGGCCATCGGTCTGGCCGTGGCGGCCAAGCAGGGGGGGCTCCTTTTCGTCCCCCTGGTTCTGGCGGTGGCATGGGCCCTGGCCCGTTCATCCTCAAGCGCGCAGGGTGCCGAGGCCAGGCAAGCGCAGGTGTGGCTTGTGAGGAAAGATGGCCTCAAAGCCCCACCTTTGACACCTCCAGTTCGGTTCGTCCTGGGCTTTCTGCTGGTGATGCTGCCCATCATCTGGTGGGATGGGACGAGGCTGCGGCGGCCCGGCTTCCTTGAGCAGAGTTTCATCAGCTACGGGGGGCTGGAGCTGGTCAGTCCCTTCCAGGCTCTGGAGCGGTTGGGGGATTGGCTGGGGATGCTGCAATATGTGACCGCCTCCAGCCTGCTCAACCTGGTGTTGCTGCTCTGTCTGCCCCTCCTTCTTTTCGCAATCTGGCGTCGGTCAGACAGGGGCGTGCTCATTGACGGGGTGCTGCTGGGCTTTGTGGCCCTGTACCTGCTGGTTCACACCGTGCTCAGCTTCAGCGTATGGGACCGATACCTGCTGGGCCTGGTTCCATTGTTGTCCATTCTGCTGGCCAGGGGGCTCCTGGTTGGCTACAGGCTTATGCCGCCCCTTTGGCGGCTGGCCGGGCTCCGTGCCGTCTGGCCGCTGACTCTGTTCCTGCTGGTGGCCCTCCTCCCTCCGGCAGCAAGAGCCGCCGCTGGTGGCTATCCAGTCGGGGGGGATCATGGGGCCTACCAGGGGATAGAAGCGGTGGTGGCCTACCTTGAGGCTCAGGCAGCGCCTGATTCCATCATCTACCATCATTGGCTGGGGTGGCATCTGGCCTATTATCTGTTCGACACACCCCTTACCCCGCGTTGGTATCCCACCCCTGCTTCCTTGGTGGCCGATGCCCAGGCTTTGGCTCCACGGCCTCGATATCTGGTCGTCCCCAGTTGGAAGAGTGAGACCAGGGAGCGGCAGGCTCTGGCTCGGGAAGGGCTGGGCCTGTATCCTCGTTTTCAGGCCCATCGGCCTGACAGGAGCGTTTCTTTTACCCTCTACCAAATAAAATAGGTGACGGAGAGATCTCCGAGGCTTCTCGGAGGTCTTTAACCACCAAGGAGAGAAACTATCTTGCTGCGGAAGAATGACAGATCCGATGCACGGGCGTGGATGGCTATCACCTTGCCACGCCGTACTTTGAAGGACATTTGTCTCGTTCTGCTGCTGCTCCTGCTCACCCTTGCCTTCTTCTGGAAGATCGCCCTTACCAATCTGATCCTGGTCGGTCTGGACATCTTTACCTACTTCTACCCTTACCGGGCCTACGCCGCTGAGGTCCTGCTCCAGGGTCACCTTCCCCTTTGGAACCCTTACCTCTTCATGGGTGCCCCTTTCCTGGCCAATATCCAGACAGCCCTCTTCTATCCCCTGAACTGGCCCCTCTACCTTCTGTCGGTCCCTAAAATGGTCAGTTGGAGTATCATCCTCCACATTTTCCTGGCTGGCCTTTTCTCCTTCTGCTTTGCCCGTTTCTCCCTGAAGCTGGGGAGGTGCGGTGCGCTTGTGACAGCGGCCACCTTTGCCTTCAGCGGCTTCCTGGGGGCTCAGGCAGAGCATGTCAACCAGTTGAGCGTCTCAGCCTGGCTTCCGCTGCTTCTGCTCCTCTTCCACCTGGCCACTCGATGGTCTGAGAGCTCTGTTGAAAAAAGTAAGGTGGTGGGGCAAAGGCCGGCATTGCTGCTGGGCGGGGTTGTGGTCGCCGTGCAGTTCCTGGCCGGCCACGCGCAGTCCTCTTTTATCGTGCTCTCTGCTTTAGGGCTGGCGGCCCTGACCGCTGTGGACCGTGGGTCGGCCGGGGCAAACTGCCAGTTCTTCAAACAGCCGAAAGCCGCACTCCGACAGTTTTCCCGTACCCACTCCAGTGCTTTGTTGAGTAACCTGCTCGTCTGGGGGCTGATGGTCACCATCGGCTTCGGTCTGGCGACCGTCCAACTGCTCCCCGCCCTGGAACTGGCCCGCCTTTCGGTGCGGGGCGGCGGCATCCCCTACCGCCAGGCGGTCTCCTTCTCCCTGGACCCGCGCCTGGTGCTGCGCGCCCTGTTGCCCACCTACGGTTTGGACCGGCCCCTCTTCAGCGAGTATGTGGCCTATGTGGGCATAATCCCTTTGGCCCTGGCTGCCGTGGGGGCGCTGGGTCCCAAAGGTGGGCGCTGGCGTCATTTCCTGCTGACCCTTATCTTCGTCGCGCTTTTCCTGGCGGTGGGGGCCTACAACCCTTTCTATCTGATCCTCTACAAGCTGGTGCCTGGATTTGCTATCTTTCGCGCACCAGCCCGCTGGCTTCTGCTGTACATCTTCGGGGTGGCCTGTCTGGCCGGCCTGGGGGCTGATTTCCTGGCCAGTCCGCTGTCTGTCAAGGCCCAGTTGGCCGCGCAGAATGCGGCCGCCTTGACCACCTGGTTGCTGCGACGCCTGGCCTTTGCGACTGTGACCATCGCTGTTCCCCTGGCCCTAGCCCTTCCTTTCCTGCACCGGCCTCGTCTGGGAGCCGGTTTGGCCTGGCTGCTGCCAACGGCCGTAGCCGTGGTGATGATCCTGGCCGGTTTGAAGCGGCGTTCCAGTTGGCCCCTTTACCGGGTCCTTCTCGGCTTGGTGGTAGTGGTAGAACTCTTTCTGGCCGGTCGGCATCTGGCCTACAACAGACCGACCGCTCCCGAAGCCTATTCCTCCCTGCGCCCGGCCATCGCCCACCTCCTGGCCGACAAGGGACTCTACCGCATCATCAGCTTCTCCGACCTGACCTTCGATCCGGGTGATCTGGCGGAGATGGGGGACATCTTTGGTGGCCAGCTTTCACCAGAGGCCCTATACGACTACGTGGTCTCGGCCAAGGAGAAGGAGATACTGGCCCCCAACCTGCCCCTGCGCTACCACCTAGCCAGCGTTGATGGCTACGACGGGGGGTTGCTTCCTCTGGCCCGCTTCGTGGAGCTCCAGCGCCTGTTCCTGCCCGAGGATCGGGTCTCCCTGGACGGGCGGCTGCGGGAGCGGCTCACCGAGGTGCCGCCCAAACGATACCTGGATCTCTTCAACGTCAAGTACGTCATCACCGACAAGATCTTCGATGTCTGGGTTGACGGCGTCTACTACGATCTGGGACTGGGAGGGGAGTTAGGACCTTCAGGGCCCACCAGCCTGACCGTCAATGATCTCCCATCTTTTCCGGCCACCTCCCTGGGTATAGTCTCCTACCTGAGCGATGCAGCCATGTTGCCTCAGGGTGAGGCCGTGGCTGAGGTGATGATCCGGGCCGAAGGAGGGCAGAGGCGCTATCTGCTGCGGGCCGGGGTTGACACAGCCGAGGGGGAATACGATGTGGTGGCCGCCTATGCACCTCTCAGACACGACAAGGCGCAGGTGGTCCATCACTGGCGGGGCAACCGGCAGGGGAACGAGTATCATACGTTATTGTCGTGGGCCGAGCCTCTCATCCTGCGCCAGATCACCGTGCGCTATCTAGCCGGGCGGGGGCGACTGCATTTGCGGGGGATGAGCCTTATTGATGAGCGCACCGGCACCAGCCACCCTCTGGCCTTCTCGACCGAGGGGCGTTTCCAGTTGGTGCATAGCGGCGATATCAAGATCTATGAGAACTTGGATTATTTGCCGCGCGCTTTTATCGTCCATCGCACTCAGGTAGTGCCCGATGACGAGCAGGTCCTGGCCATCTTACAGGACCCATCCTTCCTGGCAAAGGAAGAAGCTATCCTGAGCGAAGGGGAGGTGTTGTCACAACAGCCCAGTACGGATGAGGTTAAAATAGATGCGGCTAAAATGACCTGGAGTCGAGGCTTTAGCCGGGGTTTTCCGCCTGAAGGCTTCGTCGTGAGCGCTCAGCCGAACGGCTCCACTCCCCAAGTTGTTTTAGCCAGACCCGTTGAAATAGAGGTCTACCAGCCGGAACGAGTGATGGTCAGAGCCGACCTGGCCAGCGAAGGATACCTGCTCCTGAGCGATGCCTACTATCCCGGCTGGCGGGCCAGGGTAGACGGCAAGGAGGCGGAGATCCTGCGGGCAGATTACTATTTCCGCGCCGTCAAGCTTCCCGCCGGTGAACACTGGGTGGAGTTCGTCTACGATCCACCATCCTTGAAGCTGGGGGCGACCATCAGTCTGGCGACCTTGCTGGTGCTGGTGGGAAGTTTTGGTTGGTGGGGGAGGAAAAGTCGTTAGCCAATTCCCTCAAACTGTTGTATAATAGCTTCAACCGTAATAGGTCTCTTGATAGCGTCAACTACAAGGAGGGAACTCAATGAATCTGTTTAACCGAATCGTCATGGTCCTCTTGCTAATCGCCGGCATCATCGCCATACCGATCGTGATGTTTGTCCCCGAACCGATCCTTCGCTTCGTTATCAACGAGTTGATGTTTCTCGAAGCCAACCTGGCCTTTCTGAACAGACTACACCTGGCCCTGATGGTGGTGGGCGCGGTGGTCCTTATCCCCTTTGTGCTCCTCCTGTGGCTGGAACTGAGGCGGCCACGAAAGAAGATGGTCAAGGTCGCCCAGGTGACGGGGGGGCAGGCTCAACTGACCACCGATGCTGTGGCGCAGGGATTGCAATACTATGTGGACCAACTGGCCGGTGTGATCAGGGTCAAACCGAAGATTTTCAGCAAGAGGAAGGGTGTTGAGGTGGTTCTGGACGTGGAGACGAGCCCGGATGTAGAGGTGCCGGCCAAGAGTGAGGAGATCAGTCAGGTCGCCAGAC
>JBHIDP010000106.1:0-9013 GCA_046760185.1 Anaerolineae bacterium | reverse complement strand
ACTGCTACACCCACCTCGACCTTCACCAGTACTGCAACGGCAACTGCAACCCCCACCTCAACTGCTACGCCGACAGCGACCGCCACTCCCACGGCGACGGCGACCGCCACACCTACTCCCACACCGGCCCCCCTGGTCATAAGCGAGGCAGCGTACGACGGCACAACCGCTGGTACGGAGGGGGATGAATTTGTGGAACTGTTCAATCCTCTGACGACCGCTGTTGACCTGACGGGCTACAAGATAGGGGATGAAGAGAGCCAGGGTGGTGGGGAGGGGATGTACCAGTTTCCGACCGGGGCCAGCATCGGGGCTGAGAGCCACATCGTGATAGCCAAGAATGCAGCCCAGTTCTCGGCCAGGTTCGGGTCCTACCCCGACTATGAGATGGTCGCCTCCGGGTCAGGGTACAGCGATACGGGCTCAGTCCCCAACATGGTCAAATACACTACCTGGGCAGCAGGGAACTGGGCCCTGTCCAATAGCGGCGATGAGGTCTTGCTTCTTAGTCCCGGCGACGGGAGAATTGATGCCATAGCCTACAAGGATGGAGACTTCACCGGGCTGGGTTTGAGCGGGGAGGCCAGTGCTCCTCAGCCCAATTCCTTGCAGCGCATAGACAACAGCGATAGCGACAACATGAGCGCCGACTTCATCTCGGGCACCCCCAATCCCGGCCAGTCTACGACGTCACCTTCGCCCCCATCCCCGCCCCCGGCCGGGACCGAGCTGCCGGGTGGGATGTACGCCTACTTTGGCTGTCTACATGCTCATACCAACTACTCGGATGGCAGCGGTCCACCGCGCTACGCCTTCGCTGTGGCTCGGGCCAATGGTCTGCACTACCTGGGCCTCGCCGACCATTCCCACTGGCTGGATGCCACCGAGTGGGCCGATTTGGGGAGCCAGGCCCAGGCAGCTACGGTGGATGGGGCCTTCGTTGCTCTTCCCGGTTTCGAGTGGACCCACTCAACTGATGGCCATATCGGCGTCTTCGGCGTGGATGAGTATCCTTCTCGTGATGATCCCAGTTATGACACTCTGGCCGAGTTCTACGCCTGGCTCAGCGGAGAGGATGATGCTGTGGCTCAGTTTCACCACCCCTTCGAGGAGAGCGACTTCAACGACTTCGCCTACGATGCGGCGGCTGATGCCAGGATCACGCTGCTGGAGGTGGGTAACGGCAGCGGCAGCCAGTACTATACCTTTGCCGAAGCCTATCTGCGAAGTCTGTCCGCTGGCTGGCACGTAGGGGCAGTCAACAATGCTGACACAGAGACAGTTGATTGGGGGGCTGACACAACCCACCGTACAGGGATAGTGGCCGCAGCCTTGACCAGGGATGACATCTTAGGGGCTCTTCAAGCAGGGCGTACCTTTGCCACTGAGGATGCCAACCTGGCCTTAACCTTGAGGGCAGGGGGAAGCTGGATGGGTTCCACTATCCCTTCGGCCAGCACGGTCAGCTTTGAGGTATTCGTCAGTGACCCGGATGGGGAAGAGATCACCTTGCAGCTCTTCGATCGCGGGGCGCCAGTGGCCAGCACTAGTGTCAGCGGTGCTGCGTCCTACACCTGGACGGTGACGGTGGCGGCCGAAGGAGGCCATTTCTACTTTGCCAAGGGAACGCAAAGCGATGGCCATACCGCCTATACCAGCCCTATTTGGATTGAGGGTACACCCTCGCCTCAGACAGTAGTCCTGAATGAATTACTGCCAGCTCCGTGGGGTGTGGACTGGGATGGAGACGGGGTTGCCGATCACAACGACGAGTGGATCGAGCTATACAATGGGGGTGATGAGGTGGTGGGCCTGGGTGGTTGGCAACTGATCGGTTCCACCTACACCATACCCTTGGGGCAGGTCATCCAGCCGGGTGGATATTTGGTTCTCTTCAAGAAGGATACCGGCCTCACCCTTGGCAACGACGGCGATACCGTACGCCTCGTCCGTCCAGATGGCACGGTAGCCGACGAGTTCACCTGGACAAGCAGCCCCGGCTACAATCGCTCCTATTGCCGTACCCAGGATGGTAGCGGGTCCTGGGTGACGGACTACCCGGTAAGCATGGGCGGGGCCAATCAGGCTGCCACACCAACGCCCAGCCCCACGCCCACCCGCACCCCGACCCCTGTCCCCCAATTCGTATCCATCGTAATTGCCAAAGTGTTGACCGGAGGGACGAAAGTAATTGTTGAGGGTCAGGTTACCTCTCCACCGGGACCCTTTGGCGATAAAACCATGTATGTCCAGGATGACACGGCTGGAATCATGATCTATCTCTCGCGGGGGAGCTATCCAGTTTTAGTAGAGGGGGATTGGGTGAGAATTACGGGCCGCGTCTACTACTATCATGGCGAAACGGAGATAAAGGTGACGAAGGCTGCCGATGTTCAATATCTCTCCCACGGCGAGTCGTTAAGGCCACTGGTGGTCAAAACAGGGGAGGTCAACGAAAAGAAAGAAGGGCTGTTGGTGCAGACAACAGGGCGAGTGGTTGGCTTTGCCAGGACTTCCATTTACTTGGACGATGACAGCGGGAAGGTGAGAGTGTACATCAGACCTGGAATGGGGATCACTAAGCCATACGTCGAAATAGGCGAAGTTTACAGCGTGGTGGGCCTGGTCAGCCAATATGTAGCCAAGCCTCCCTATGAAGGGGGCTATCGTCTGCGGCCGCGCTACCAGGCCGACATCATCGGTCCTTTGCCTGATCATTTGCCCATAGTTGGCGCCCCTAATCGTGATCGCTGGTAGTGGTGACTTTAGTCGCTCTGAAGCGGCTGAAGCCGCCACTACGAACGCTTGATCCGCACAAGAACTCCGGGATAGGAGTTATATTACTGGCCCCTCAGTTGCTGCTCGGAACTGGGGGGCCGTTTGTTTGCCAACGAAATCCCGGTGTGCTAGTATCTGATTTAGGATTCTGTGTTGACGATATCTTGCCTTGGATCGAAAAGCTACCAGGTTCCAGATCAGTATGCAGATCGTTCTTCATCATCTGCGGGGATCAAGACTGGGATGATCACTAAAAAGAGTAGGAATCTGCGCTCCACCTTCCCTGTTCTCGGTAAGCTGGGGAGCAAATGGATAGGGGCCCTCGCGGTTTTCATGGTCAGCATGGCTATCTATTCATTCACCTTGGCCCCTGGTATCCTGGGAGGGGACTCCGGCGAGTTCCAGTTCGTCCCATATAGTTTGGGCGTAGCTCATCCAACTGGCTATCCCTTCTACACCATTCTAGGCTGGCTTTGGACGCACTTGATTATCATCGGAAGTGTGGCCTATCGCACGAATCTCCTGTCGGCTCTGTTCGGTGCCTTGACAACCTCGTTCCTCTATCTAATCGTCAATTACCTCACTAAATCCTCATCAGCTGCCTTGTTGGCAGCTATTCTCCTTGGTCTTTCCCCCACCTTCTGGAGCCAGAGCATAATGGCGGAAGTATATACCCTCAACGTTCTCTTTGTAGCGCTTATCTTTTACCTTCTCCTGGTCCTCTGCTCACGCGGTAACGCTCACATCTTGTACATTGTCGCTTTCACCTATGGGCTAAGTCTGACCCATCATCGTACGATGCTTGTTCTGCTACCGGTCTTCGTCTTTTTTCTACTGCGGGCCAGACCTAAAAAGCTACGGGTTTTTCGTCTGGTGCTGGTCTCTCTGCTGCCTCTCCTCTTCTATACCTATATCCCCATCCGTATATGGCAACTCTACCCGCCGCAATACTATGACCAGATTTTGGATAATTTGCTGGGCATCAGTTTTGGGCCCCTCCTGGCTGAACCCCGCTGGTCAATTGCTCAAGAATCCTTGATTCTCCTATGGGTGCAATACGGTATCTTCCTGGCCTTGACCCCATTGGGATTGCACGGGGGTCTGGTCAGTGTGTCACGGTGCTGTCGTCCGTGGATTGCGGCTTTGATAGTTGGTAGTCTCGGTTACTGGCTCTTCGGGTTGGTCTATCAGGCTTTCGATCCCGAAGTCTTTTTCATCCCTCTCTATTTCATCTGCGCCATCTGGATCGGCCTTGGTTGGTGGAGACTGAGAGCTTGTTTGCAGACAACTCTCCGAGCCCTGAATGATACAGGGTGGATGAAGATATCGGGGTTTTCGTCAAACCTACCTGCTTTCGTTAGTGAAGGAGCAGTGATAGCCCTTATTGCAGTCTGGGGTATTGCCCATGGCCAAACGGAACCTGCTATCGCCGGTGTATCGGTCAAAGACATCCCCTTGTTGAGCGAGTGGGTGGCCCATCTTACCGACCAGGCCTTGGCCTACCCCTATCCACCGGATTCGACTTTGTTGGTTGAGTGGGGTTTGGCCTATCCTCTGGAGTATCGGCAGATGGTGGACGGATTGCGACCCGATTTGGAGGTCATGCCCATCAACCTCTTTCGTCCACCCGACTACGCGCTGGTGAAAGAACTTGTGGCCGGCAGGCGGCCGCGTAGCTTGTACCATTTGAGCCGCCAAGTTCGCTATCCGATAGAACCCGACCGCCCGCTGTACGTTCTCGACCAGCCTCTGCAGGCCAGCACCAGGGTCGAGGCCGACTTGAACTTAGTGAAGCTCAGGGAGAATTTGGTCCAGGTCCTACCTGATACCCCCCGTCCTGCCCAGGAACTCAACAGCGAGATTACTCCAGAGGTGACGTTGGTTGGTTTCGAGGTGCGGGGCAGTCAGTTGCATCTCTACTGGCGGGCCAATAGTCCTTTAGACCAGGATTACAGTACCTATGTCCATTTTAAGGATGAGAGCGGAGTGCCCATAGGCCAACAGGACAAGGCCGGTGATGACCTGGAAGTTCTTCACCTCTCTACCACTCAGTGGAAGGTCGGTATGGTTATACGCGACATCTTTGACCTCCCGCCTGGTACGGCTAAGGCTACTGTGGGCATGTACCTTTTGCTGGGGGAGGAGGTGAGACCCTACGGCCAGGCCCTCACCTTTGATATTTTGGACTCTGCTGGCCAATAGCAGACTGGGAGAGAGGTCCAACGTTGATTTGCCCCCCTATGTGAGGCGTTGTATAATTCTATGTTGTTGCCCTAGAGGGGGCTACCGCGACATCTATCAAAGTTCAGTTCAAGGAGGTTCAAGTCAACGTGGAAGACATTCTAGAGGCAAAGATCGAGAAGTCGAAGAAAATTCTCGAGGAGGCCATCCAGAGGTGGAAACCGCATATTGGGATGGCCTTCAGCTTTGGGAAGGATAGCACCACCATCGCCCATCTGATCAGAGATATCTATGGGGAGGTTCCTATCCCGGTGCTTTTCACCGACACAGGGGTGAAGTTTAAAGAGACATACGAGTTCAAGGATCGGCTGGTCAGGGAGTGGGGATTGAAGGTAGTTGTGGCCCAACCTTTGGAACTGTACCCCGGCACAATGGCGGATGATCGTGAGCGATGTTGTTATCACCACAAGATAGAGCCCGCCCAGCGGGTGATGGAGGAACAAGGGTGGAAAGCGTGCATTGTAGGGATCAGGCATGACGAGCATGTGGCCAGGTCCAGGGAGCACTACATCAGTAGGAGAGAGAACGATGTCTATCGGGTGCATCCTATCCTGCACTGGAGTGAAGAGGATATCTGGCAGTACATACATAGCCGTAACGTGCCCTATAACCCCCTCTATGACAAAGGCTACCGGAGCATCGGCTGCGAACCCTGTACGGTCCCTACTCCACATGGTGCTGAGGAAAGAGGAGGGCGGGACCAGGACAAGGAAGTCATAATGGAAAGGCTGAGGGGTTGGGGGTATTGGTAAGGATGGGTTTCCTGCGGAGATCTCGCTCAAAGCACAAGCGGGTGGTAGTAATCGGGCTGGATGGCACTCCCTTCAGTTTGGTGAGGAGGCTGATGGATGAAGGGTGCATGCCCAGTTTCTCGCGCATCGTGGCCGAGGGGAGCATCCAGCCCATGAACTCTGTTTACCCCACCGTCTCCTCTGTGGCCTGGACATCCTTCATGACCGGTGTGAACCCTGGCAAGCATGGCATCTACGGCTTTGCTGATCGCAAGCCGGGGACGTACAAGATATACATCCCGACCGCTAACAATGTGAGGAGCCCTACGCTCTGGGAGACGTTGAGTGGCCACGGCAAACGAGTGATAGTGATGAACGTGCCCGTTACCTATCCGCCCCGGGAGGTGAACGGTATTCTCATTGCTGGCTTCTTGTCTCCCAATCTGGACAAGATTGCCTATCCTCCGGCCGTGAGTGAGAAGCTCAAAGGTATGGAATATCGCATTGATATGGATCCCTGGCAGGCTCGGGAATCCAAGGAGAAGATGCTGGAGGATTTCCATCTCACCCTGGCCAAGCGTGTCGAGGTTATGCTCCAGTTGATGGACAATGAACCCTGGGACTTTTTCATGTGCCACATTATGGAGACTGACCGCCTACACCATTTCCTATGGGAGGACATGGAGAACGGCGGTGAGCCGTATACGACCGCCTTCTACCGGTGCTACGCGGAAATTGACCATGCGCTTGGCCAGGTGAGGGAACGGCTGGATGACGATATCACGCTGATCATCCTCTCCGACCATGGCTTCTGCACCTTGACCAAGGAAGTGTATATCAACCACTGGCTGGCCGAGAATGGGTGGTTGCAGTTCGACAAAGAGCCACCAGAGTCTATTGAGGACATTGCATCTGAGTCACGAGCCTACAGCCTGGACCCAGGTCGCATCTACATCAACCTCAAAGGACGGGAACCAGCCGGCAGCATCGCTCCAGGTCAGGAATATGAGCAACTGCGTGAGGATCTGGCCCAGGCCCTGCTGGAGCTGCGAGACCCCCAGACAGGACGATCAATAGTCCGGCAGGCATTCCGTCGAGAGGAGCTATACAGTGGTCCCTACCTTGCCCAGGCACCCGATCTGGTAGCGGTGCCCTATGATGGCTACGACCTGAAAGGGCCGGTTAACAAGGGGATGTTGACCTTCAAAGGGCCGTTGGTGGGTATGCACACATACGACAACGCTATGTTCTACGTCAGCAAGAAAACGTTGGCCAGCGATGGGATCACGGTAATGGATGCCATGCCAACGATCCTACGTCTGATGGATCTCCCTGTGCTGGAAACACTGGATGGACAGGTGGTAGCATAGGGAGGTCTCGGATTCCTGAGATTTGGCAAAGCAGAAACCGTGAGCCCATTTTGCGTACGTTGCTAAGGTATGATAGAATTACATGAGTATGTCACCCGATGAGTTGATAAAGGGTATTTATCAACTCATTGGTTTATTGGTGGGCGATGGTTGGAAAGCTGGTTGAGCTGATCGAATATCGAGAGTTGGTGAGGAATCTAGTTGTGCGCAACCTGAAGGTGCGCTACAAGAACTCCGCCCTTGGTTTCGTCTGGTCGCTCCTCAACCCTCTCTTTTTGATGGTTATTCTGACCGTTGTCTTCTCGTTGGTTTTCGGCGATGTAAGAGTCCAGAATTTCCCAGCTTTCCTTATCGTTGGCCTGATTCCCTGGAATTTCTCTTCTTCTTCTCTGTCTGATGCTGTTTCCTCGGTGGTGGATAATGGACACCTCATCAAGAAAGTATATTTCCCCCGAGAGGCGTTACCCCTTTCTGTCGTGTTAGCTCACTTTGTGCATTTTCTTTTGGCGGTTCCCGTTCTTCTTCTGCTCCTTGTGGTTCTGGGAGTACACTTCACAAGCCTTATCCTGATGCTACCTTTCTTGATGGTAGTGCAGTTGATGCTCATCGTGGGGATAGCTCTGGCAATCTCCTGCATCAATGTCTTCTATCGTGATATGCACGTAGCCCTCAATGTCCTTCTACAGGGTTGGTTCTTTATGACGCCCATCTTTTATCATCACCATATCTTGCCTCTACCTCTCCAGAAACCGGCCATGGCTAATCCGCTGGCGGCTATCATTACTGCCTACCGTGATATCTTGATCTACGGGCGTTTACCTGACTCGCATTTCACTTGGGGAGCGGTTGTCAGTTCCTTTGCCGTATTCCTGGTGGGCTACTATTTGTTCAAGCGCTACTCGCCGGTGTTTGCCGAGGAAGTATAGCCCATGAAAGCCATTGAAGTACGCCACATATCCAAGAAGTTCACCCTCTACCACGAGCGGGCTCGATCTTTTCAGGATCTATGGCTTGGCATGTTTGTTAGCGCCGATGGAGCGAAGGAGGACTTCTGGGCTTTGAAGAATGTGAGTTTCTCTGTAGAACGAGGTGAAACTCTAGGCATCATTGGCCCGAATGGAGCCGGTAAAAGTACTCTTCTTAAGCTCATCTCTAATATCCTTGTACCGACAGAAGGGGAGATAGTTGTTAACGGACGTATCTCCGCCTTGCTCGAGCTGGGCGCCGGTTTCCATCCTGACCTTACCGGACGTGATAACATTTTTTTGAATGGATCAATACTGGGGATGAGCCGCCGGGAGATGAATGACAGGTTTAAGCAGATCGTTGATTTTGCCGAATTGTGGCCCTTCATTGACACTGAGCTGAAGCGGTGGTCTGTGGGAATGGTCATGCGCCTGGGCTTTTCTATCGCCACCAGTGTGGACCCTGACATTCTGATTACCGACGAGATTTTGGCCGTTGGCGATGAGGCCTTTCAAGGGAAATGTCTGAGGAGAATTGGAGAAATCAAGGATGAGGGAAGGACTATCCTTTTTGTGTCTCACGATATGAAGGCGGTACGGGACTTGTGTACCAGGGTTATTTGGCTAGACAAAGGTGTAATCAGGGCCGATGGTGATGTCGAAGATGTCGTTGCCCTCTATATGGAGAATGTGAGTCGGGAAGGGGAACAGGTGAGCGCTGAGTGAAGAACCTTGAAGATCTCATATCAGAGACTGTAACAGGAGCAGCGTGCGCAGCGAAAGCCCGGGGAGTACGAGGGGTGTCCCCTCGCCTCTCTTCTCCCCCTATATGTCGTGGCTTGCGCTGAATTGCTGTGCAAGTCCGAAGGAGCGGTGTTGATTGACAAGTAAGACAGAATACTTCGACTCCGTGGCCTTGACCAGGGAC
>JBHIDP010000105.1:0-9068 GCA_046760185.1 Anaerolineae bacterium | reverse complement strand
CGCACAGGTGCCAGGGAAAGCCTCAACTCCAAGTTGTTTTAGCCACACCCAATTCGGTCCGTCCAACATTTGGCTTCTGTTCACCCCCCAACGGTTCACCTCCCAGCGAAGGAAACAATGCCTGTCAGATGGAGCGTTGCCACTAAACAATTGGTTGTCGTAGGAGGCGTGGTTGCTACCGCCCTCCTCCTCTACGCCATACGTCCCCTCCTCCCCCCTCTGGTCATAGCTGTTCTCCTGGCGTACGTCCTTAACCCTCTGGTAAGGTTTCTGACCAGGATTACCAGAATCTCACGTACCAAGGCGGTGGTCCTCATCTACCTCTTTTTCCTCCTGCTACTGGCCTTAGCTTTGGCCATCCCTGCCCCCAACCTTGCCCGCCAGATCAGAGCCATCAACATTGATCTTCAGGATACGTCGCAAGCCATTCTGAACCTCATTGCACAACGCCGTCATCTCGATTTTTTTGGCTTCTCCATTGATCTTGTGACGGTTTATCAGCAGGTACAAGGTCCGCTGGAGAGAATCTTCTCTGGCGTAGCCTCGGGGGCGTTCGGTCTGGTCCGCGGCTTCGCCTCTACTTTGATCTGGTTGGTGGTGATCCTCGTCCTATCCTTCTACATCCTCAAGGATGCCGACAAGATCGGCCGCTACTGCCACAGCATCATACCACCTCTCTACCGTCAGGAGGTCTGGCTGTTGGGCAAAGAGATCAATCAGATCTGGAACGATTTCCTGCGGGGTCAGTTGGTTCTCTGTCTGGTAGTAGGGTTAGTGGTGGGGACAGTATTGGGGATCATCGGTGTGCCGAACGCTCTCGTGCTGGGGATTCTGGCTGGCGTCTTGGAGTTTATTCCCAGTCTGGGGCCTGCCCTGGCTGCTACCCCGGCCGTGCTGATCGCCTTCTTCCAGGGTTCAAGCTACCTGCCCTTGCCCAACTTCTGGTTCGCCATCCTGGTGATCATCTTGTACATGGTCATCCAACAGGTAGAGAACAATTTCCTGGTGCCACGCATCCTGGGTGGCAGCCTCAACCTCCACCCCGTGGTAGTACTGGTGGGTATCATAGCCGGGGCGCAACTGGCTGGCATCCTGGGCATCTTCCTGGCCGCCCCTGTGCTTGCCTCAGCACGGGTCATCATCCGCTACGCCTACCAAAAGGTGCTGGATCTGGAGTCGGTGGAGGAGGTTACAGAGGTAGAAGAGGGAGAGACCACCCCAGCAGTATTGACTACACAGAGGGAGGCACTCTCAGCCCAATCGAACGCAGAAACACCCCATTTTAATGAGGAGGGAAGAGGGCCAACTGACTTCTAGAGCACTTTTTATCGAAAGCTGATCCCAGCTCGGGTAAGGAGCTCTGCGGCATCAACAACTTCAAAGGCTTTTGTCTTGAGTTCTTGTAACAGGTGCTTGTTCTCGGAGACAAGAAACCCTGCCCCCATCCATTCGGCAAAAGCGGCTATTTGGCTGTCGGCTATCTTCAAGCCACCTTTGAGGTACTGAAGGACAAGATCATCAAGAGGAAGCTCATATACGATCTCGAAATCCGGCAGGTCGCGAATTAGCCTGTAGAAATCCCATGGCAACGATGGATCTATAGCTTCGAGGTTTCTAACAACCTCCCGTTCCACTAGATGCGACAAGCGAATCTGAAAACAAGCGAGGTTGTCAAGGAGACTCCGGCAGGCTGGCACCGCGCTGGAAAGCCCAGCGATGAACTCATTGCTGTCCAGCGAGATGAGCGTACCTTTCCCGATACTCTTCTTCCCAGACTTCTTCCCTCGCTCGTCGGCAGTCCTGGACAATCTCTTCGATGGATTTGGCGTATCCACTTTGACGAACTTTTCCTCTCATTCTTTTCAATCGGTGTCGGTACCGAGCCGCTGTCATATCCGGAGAAGTAGCAATTGCCTGCCAATCTTTAACCACATCTGCTACGACCGACCAGTCCTGCGTCTTCCCGGCCTCAGTCATGGCTGCAAGCACATCGCCGAGGAACTCGGTCCGATCTTCGTCATCGAGCCGCTCTAACCACGCAAAATCGGAAGGTAGACTGTAGCTTGGAATCTCGATTAAGATTTGAGTTGCTGGCTTTTTTGTTTCGATTGCCATCTCCCTTCACCTCCTGACTAATTGTACCATAAATCCACGTTAATGAAAAGGAGCAATAGTGCAACATCTATCAATGCTCGCTTTCCGCAACCTGAGAGTCAGGTTTATCCGCACCCTGTTGACCATCATGGGTATTGTCCTGGGGGTAGCCGTCATCCTGGCCATCAGCATCACCAACCAAAGCACCCTCGATTCCATCGAGACGGTCTTTGACGAAGCCTCAGGCAAGGCCCACCTGGTCGTCGAGGAGTCATCCACCACCGGGGAAGGGTTCGAGCAGAGCGTGGCGGAGCGTGTGGAGACGATAGAGGGGGTTGAGGTAGCGGTACCCAGCGCCACGGCCCGCACCCTCCTGGCCAGCCAGACCGAGGAATGGCAGTGGAACATTGCCATCGGAGGAGGTGGGCGCGGGAACGACCTCCTCCTGCTCGGCATTGATCCAGCCTTGGACCGGGAAGCACGGGTATACCTGATGGTCGCTGGCCAGTTCCTGAAACCGGGCGATGACAGCTATACGGTCGTCCTGGTGAAGGATTTCGCCGATGATGAAGGGATCGAAGTGGGGGAGGACCTGACCATTATCACCCCGGAGGGGACCGAGAAACTGACGGTCATCGGTCTGATCAAAAGGGAGGGGCCGGGGACCATGAACGATGGGGCCATGGGGGTCATCCCCCTTCCGGTCCTACAGGATATTTTCTCCCGGGGGGACAAGATAGATCAGATTGACGTAGTAGCTGAAGCGGCGGTAGCCAATTCTACCACCAGGCTGGCTGATCTCAAGAGCAGGCTGGAGGAGCGCTTGGGCCACAACTACAGCGTGGTCTACCCGGCGGCACGAGGCAAGTTGATCGCTCAGATGCTGGCTACCTATCAACAAGGGTTGGGCTTCTTCAGCGCTATCGCCCTCTTCGTGGGCGCTTTCCTTATCTATAACGTCTTCTCCATGACGGTGATGGAACGTACCCGCGAGATCGGTATGTTGCGGGCCGTGGGCGCCACCCGACGACAGGTCCTGGCCTTGGTCCTGGGGGAAGCGCTACTTTTGGGTTTGGTGGGCTCCATCCTGGGTGTTCTGGGAGGGATAGGCCTCTCCCGTGGTTTGATCAGGCTGATGTCCTCCATCATCAGCATCGAGATCACCGAGGCCAGTGTGCCCCCTTCCGGGCTGACCACCAGCCTTCTGGTGGGGATGGTGGTCACTCTGGTCTCCGCCCTACTGCCCGCCCGCCGGGCCAGTCAGATCACCCCCCTCGAGGCCCTCAGGCCGATGGCGGCCAACAAAGCCAGTTGGTTGGGACGCTATAGCTGGGTCATCGGTCTGGAGTTGATCCTGGTGGCCTGGCTGGCCATCTATCACATCCCCTTCCGCCGGGAGCTGACCTACCCCGTGGGGAGCACCAGCATCTTTACCATTCTCCTGGGCGCAACTCTCACCGTGCCCATCGCCGTACTCCTCCTGGAGGGTATCCTCAAGAGAGTCATGACCACCATCTACGGGGGGGAAGGGCTGGTGGGAAGCGGCAATGTACAGCGGGCCCGGGGCCGCACCGCCCTGACCGTGGCGGCCCTGATGGTCGGGGTGGCTATGATCATCGGCATCGGAGCCATGACCGACAGCTTCCGCAAGGACATCTTGAAATGGGTTGACACCACCATCGGGGGGGACCTCTATGTGCGCTCCCCCATGGCCATGAGACCAGAGCTGGGGAAACGCCTGGCCACGGTTCCCGGCGTGAGGGACGTATCAGGGGTACGGTTCTTCTCTGTCAAACGGGTAGCCCTTTCCCCTCAGGAGGAAGATGATTCGCTGGTCTTCGTCGGTCTGGACCCCATGAGCTATACCAGGGTGGCAGCCTTCCAGTTCGCCAGCGGCCAGGGGCCTGAGGAGCCCCTCATCCAGCGTCTGGCGGAGGGGGATGCAGTCTTCATCAGCACTCTCCTCTCTGACAAGTACGGTCTGGAGCAGGGGGACGTTATCCGTCTAGCCACCAACCGGGGCGAGCGGGACTTTTATGTGGCGGCCGTCATCGTTGACTTCACGGCGGAAGGTTATGCGATTACCGGTTCCTGGCGGGACATGCGTCGCTACTTTGGCCTCAACAACGTAAACTCCTACGTCATCAAGCTTCTGCCCGGCTTTTCTAACGAGGAGGTCCGCAAATATATCGAGGATCACTACGAACAACGCTATCATATTCAGGTTGAATCGAGCCACGAGTTCAAAGATCGGATCATCAAGCTGACCGATGAATCCTTCGCTCTGTTCAATGTACTGGTCCTTATCGGGGTCATCGTAGCTGGCCTGGGAGTGATCAACACCCTGATGATGAACGTCCTGGAGCGGCTGCGGGAGATCGGTATGCTGCGCAGCCTGGGGATGACCAAGCGGCAGATCAGCAAGATGATCCTGGCCGAGTCGGGAACCATGGGTGCCATAGGGGGGGCGTTTGGCCTGGGTTTCGGATTGGTCCTCTCCAAAATATTCGTCCTGGCCCTGAACGCGCTGGCCGGCTATACCATCAAATATGCGCTGCCATTCCAGTCGGTGTTGGCCAGCCTTTTGGTGGCTCTGGTGGTTTCCCAGGTAGCAGCCCTCTATCCTGCCTGGCGGGCAGCCCAGGTTAACATCGTTTCAGCTATACAGCATGAATAATCGAGTGGCTTTGCACTCGTGCAGAAATAATATCCCTATTTGCGTCCCGACTTTGCCCTTGCAAATGGGCCCAAACGCGGGAAGTTATTACTGCACGAGTACTTTGGGAAGATGCGGATGTCAATAAAGAAGCTTTGGGTCAGTTTGCTGGCTATGACATTTTTGGTCGGATTTGGCTACTGGGGGTATGTGGAGTATCTGGCCCCTCCAGCCGCCACTCCCACCCCGACCGTGCAAACGCTCAGCCAAGATGAACCCTCCGTCGTCTCCGCCAAGGGGTTCGTGGTGCCCCGCCGTGAGGCCAGGCTTAGTTTTAAGGTCGCTGGCCGCCTGGAAGAACTGTTGGTGGAAGAGGGTGATGAGGTGCAGGCCGGTCAGGTTATCGCTCGCCTGGACGACACAGAGCTGGTGGACCAGATGCGGCAGGCTCAAGCATCGCTGGCTACCGCCCAGGCCGAGCAGGCCAGGGTAGAGGCTGGCGTCAGGTCAGAGGAGATCGCTGTGGCCAGGGCCAACCTGGCTGCGGCCAGAAGGGAGCTTGAGCGGGTGCTGGCCGGGCCCAAACCTGAGGAAGTGACTGCGGCCCGGGCGGCCATGGAGAAGGCAGCCGTGGCCCTGGAGTTGGCTCAGGCTGAATACGACAAGATTTCCTGGCAGGCTGGCATAGGGGCCACCCCCCAGGCGGTCGCCCTGGAACAGGCTACCCTGGACTATGAGGCAGCCAAAGCCCAATATGAAGCCCTGCTCAGAGGAGCCACTGAGGAAGAGATTGCCGTCGCTCAAGCCCAGGTGGATCAAGCCCAGAGCCAACTGGCCCTGCTTCAGGCAGGACCTACGGCAGAGGAATTGGCCGTGGCTCAGACCAGGGTGGAACAGGCCCAGGCAGCCTTGGCTCAGGCTCAGGATATGCTAGAGGAGGCCGAGCTGACAGCCCCCTTCGCCAGCACCATCGCCAGCGTGCTGGTGGAGGAGGGTGAAGTGCTGGCTGCCGGTACGCCGTTAGCCATTCTGGCTGATCTGGCCAGCTTAAGGGTTGAGACCGATGACCTGAGCGAGGTAGACATTGCCCGGGTGATGGTGGGACAGGAGGTAGTGGTCAGTGTGGACGCCCTCCCCGACCAGGAGTTCAGCGGCCGGGTGATGCGCATTGCTCCCCTCTCCACCACCAAACGGGGAGATGTGACCTACACGGTGACCATTGAGTTAGAGGAGGGAACCGAAGCCGGGCTTCGCTGGGGGATGACTTCTTTCGTCGAGATCAAAATACGGTAGGAAAGGGGCAAGCCCTTTCCCTACTCCATCCTCTCCAGGGAGACCCTGTAGCCATACCAGACCAGAACACAGACGATGGCTGTGCCAATGGTGGCCAGGATGGTGGGCATGATCAGGGCTCCGATGTTCTGCCCGAAGGTGGCGATGTACATGTAGGTCGGGGTAACCGCCATAGCCATGACCACGATGACAAAAAGGCCATACCTCACCACATTCAACCGCCTTGTTTTCTCCTCCTGGGACATGTCCTTACCTCCCTCTTGATAGATCAACATGATTATAGCACAGGAGCAACCCCTTTGGCAACAACGATGGAGCTTCTGCTCTGCGGCGCCCAACATCTCGGCCTGAAGTTGGACAACCACCAGTTGCAGGCCTTTCAAGTCTACTACGAGGAACTGATGGCCTGGAACCGGAGGCTAAACCTGACCAAGATTACAGAGTACGAGGAGGTGCAGGTCAGACACTTTCTCGATTCCCTCACCTGCCTGCTGGTCCTTCAGAATCACCGGCCAACTGCTAAGATCGTTGACGTGGGGACGGGGGCCGGTTTCCCCGGCTTGCCGATCAAGATAGCCCTGCCTGAAGCGAGGTTAACCCTTCTGGAGGCGACAAGGAAGAAGGCTGGTTTTCTGGAACATCTGGTAGAGAGACTGGGGCTGGCGGAGGTGAGAGTGGTCTGGGCCAGGGCCGAGGAGGCTGGTCATGATCCTGCCCACCGGGAGAGGTACGATGTGGCCCTGGCCAGAGCGGTGTCGGAACTGGCCGTGCTGGCCGAGTACGCTCTTCCTTTCTGCCAGGTGGGCGGCCTCTTCGTGGCGCAGAAGGGGGCAGAGGTAGCCCAGGAGATAGAGGCCGCTCAAGGGGCCATTACTACCCTGGGAGGGCACCTGCAAAGGGTCAAAAGGGTTAAGTTGCCAGGCCTTGACCAACCTCGCTCTCTGGTGGTTATCGAGAAGAGAGCGTCCACCCCTGAGAAGTACCCCCGCCGTCCGGGACTGCCCGCCAAGCGCCCTTTAAGATGAACCCCCCTCAGGTCACACCCTCCTCTTCCACGCGCCATACCATCCCCCCACAGACCTCTAACAGCAAGGCCCTTTGGCGAAATTGGGGCGGATAGTCGGAGAGGTCGGTGGTGGTGAAGATGGCCTGCTGCTCCCCCTTCACCAGTTGGCTCAGATACTGCCGCCGCGCCTGGTCCAGTTCGGACATGACGTCGTCCAGCAGGACGATCGGTTCCTCCCCCGTCTCGGCCCGCATCAGTTCCGCCTCGGCCAACTTCAGGGAAAGGGCCGTGGTGCGTTGTTGGGCTCGCGAGCCATAGATAGTCATGTCCACTCCATCAATGAGGAAACGAAGGTCGTCGCGATGGGGGCCCACTGTAGTCATGCCCAGGGCCATTTCTTTACCTCGTACCTGTCGCAGTTGCTGTCTAAAGGCATCCTTCACCCGCCGGGCGTCCAACTGAGGCTGGCGGAAGGCTTTGGAGAATTGGGCATCGAATCCTAAGGGCAATTGGTGGCCCGGTTCTTCATCCAGCTTCAAGTTAGCCTTGTAGAAAAGGCGCAACCGTTCCTGCTGGCCGGTCAGGTCGGGATGGACCTGTTCTAGAAAGTGGTCGAGGCGGGTTACCACCTCCTGCCGGCGTACCACCAGGTAGGTACCAGCCCTCACCAGACCGTCATCCCAAACGTTTAACTGTTCAGGGCTACCCTGTCGCTCCCGCAGTTGACGCAGGAGATGGTTGCGCTGGATCAGTAATCGGCTGTAGCGTTGCAGTTCCTCATAGTAGCGAGGATCAATCTGGCAGAGGGTGATATCAAGGTAACGGCGTCGCTGGCTGGGGGAATCAGCGATGAGGTCAATATCCTCAGGGAGGAAGAGGACGACCTTGATCTGGCCTACCAGGTCCCGCACGCGGCGGGGGACACCGTTGATCTTGATGATCTTGCGCCAACGGGGGGAGGCCCCTTTTTCTTCCAGCCTCCTTACCAGGACAACCTCTATCTTCTGAGAGGCGCCCTCTTTCCAAACCTGAGCATCCAGGCGGGCAAAGGGAAGGTCCTCCTTCTCAGCCAGCCAATTGACCAGTTGACCATCGGTCTGGGCTCGGGGGGAGCGGGTGGTAGCCAGATAGAAGATAGCCTCCAGGAGATTAGTCTTCCCTTGCGCATTGTCCCCACGCAAAAGCACGGTACCCCTAGGGAGGTCCAACTCCAGGCGGAGGTAGTTACGGAAGTTAATGAGAGAGAGGTGGGAGATATGCATAGAGGCATTATAACACAGCCCACCCCAGGCCACAAAGAGAGATAGACCTTCATTGACAGGAGTGGAGGTCAGCCATATAATGAGGGCACCTCTTCGGAGCAGAGCATGAGCCAGAAATTCAAATTCTACCACCCCATCCAGGTCCGCTTCGCTGAAACCGACCTGCAGGGGCACGTATTCTTCGGCGAGTACCTGACCTACTTCGATGTGGCTCTGACCGAGTATCTAAAAGCCATTGGGCTCAGGTACCAGGACCTGTTGGAGCTAGGTGTGGACCTGCTGTACCTCGAGTCCCGCTGCCAGTACAAGGGACGGGCCTATTTCGACGAGGTCTTGAACGTCCACGCCCGCATCGGCCACATCGGTCACTCCAGCCTCACCTTCGAGTTTGCCATCTATGAGGAACAGTCCCAGCGGCTGGTCACCACCGGGCAGATTGTGGCCGTAGCTGTGGACCGGGAGACGATGCAATCCATCCGGGTGCCTGATGAGCTGCGCCAGGCAGTGGCCGACTTTGAAGGGTAACCTGAGAGGAAGGGAGCATGTAGGGAGAGGGCTCGCCCCTCTCCCCCGAGCCTTCGCCCATCGAAAGGGATAACTGAAAAGGGCCTCCTTCACGGAGGCCCTATCAAAGGGAGAGACACTGCCTCAGGCCGAACAGGGAGTAGGGAGAGGACTCAGCCTCTTATCCAGCCTGCCCCTGCTCTTTTTATTTGGTGATATGCATAGGCATGATGACGTGGATGAACTCTTCGGA
>JBHIDP010000104.1:0-9119 GCA_046760185.1 Anaerolineae bacterium | reverse complement strand
GGCGCCAGCCGCTCCAGGAGTACTGGCATCCAGGGCTCCAGTTCCTCCGGCGACAGGTAGAGGAAGTCGGCGTCGTCACGTTCCAGGAGCAGCAGCGAGCCGCGCTCCAGTTCTCTGATCTCCGCCTCAGCCTGGTCGCTCATCATAGGATGGGCGGCGTAGTAGGCTTCGACCTGGGCCTTTTTGGCCGGATCGGCCATCTGCGCTTTGAGCCAGGCTTCAACCTCGTCAACGCTCATCCCGGCGACCGCTGAGCGGTCAATGCCCAACTCGCGCAACAGGGCCTCCTGCTGGGTTTCGACCTGGTCTGCCCATTCGACGAAGCCATAGTGAAACATCTCGAACAGGAAGGGATTGCTCTGATCAGGTGCTTCGACCGTCTGGAAAGCACAGTACCGAATCAACCAAGCGTCGAGGTAGCGCTCAGCGGACACGTGCTCGGGCAGCAGCATCATCAACTGCCGGGCCAGGTGAAAGCGATGATCCTCGTCCGCCAGATGCAAGATGGCGGCAACGAGTGTCTCGGTGTTTTCCTGCGCGTCCTCCTGATATCGCTGAGGATAGCCCACAGCCTCGAAAGCGCGATGGACGTCGGCGGCGGTATAGCGCATAGACTGAAACCGTTCCTCAGAAAACAGACGACGCGCGCGATTAGCCACAGCATCCATATCGTCCATCATCGCCTCGAACTCGGGACGATGGACCTCCAGGGCTTGTGCAGCGGCCTCGATCTCGTCGTACATCACCGCATAGGTGGCTATTTCCTGTGCCTGGTCCAGCAATCGCTGAAGCTCCTGCGCCTGGTTGGTTGGGACGTGGGGCATCACCGTTTGCGCCATGCGGCGGATTTGGTCCAATGGTCCTTGGCCCGCGTACCTTTCACCGGCTCGACCGATCCTTCGGGCCGAGGGCTCGCTGACATCTCGTCGAGAAGCAGGTGAAAAAGCGCGCACCCGACGGCGGCGCCGACCCTTGGGCTTACAACAGTGCTTGTACTTCTTCCCGCTGCCACAAGGACAGGGATCGTTGCGTCGCGGTTTCTTTGTGCTCACAACCTCTCACCTCCATGCGTCGTAAAACGGGTCAGAACAAGTCAAAGAACTTGTCGGTGCCCAACTTGGGGATCAACTGGCGGGCCAGCCAGCCCACCGGCCCCATCGGGCCGACGTGAATCCAATCGTCAACGCTGCCCAAGTAGCACCACCGCTCCACACGGAAAGTTCGCCGCTCGGCGTCGGCCAGGATAAAGCGTAGTACCGGCGTGAACTGGGCGCGGCGTTCTATCGGAGCCCGGAGCCGGTCGGCCAGTCCGGGCAACGCCAATCCTGCCTCGGCCAGGGTCGCGCTCAATTCCTCTGCATCCGGGCCGACCTGCTCGTAGACCTCGATGCGGTTACGCTTGATGGCTACGCGATATTTGTGCGACTTGGGGTGCCGCCGCACCGCCGCCTCGACCGCCGCGACTTCCTCCGGCAGAATCTGCATAGGGCGGTCTTTAACCAACGAAACGCGGCCGTTGACGCTTTCGCTGATTTTCCACCCTTCCGGGATCTGTTCCACGAGTTCGCCCTTCGGCTCGCGGGCGAAGTAGTAGCGGGGCTTGCCGGTCTTGGTGACGCCCCGGCACAAGTAGTAAGTGACCCCTTTGCGATTGGTGTAGGTGATGGGCATATGTTCACTCCTCGTCGTTATGATACCACCCTTTCCCGCTCGCCGCTTCCAGGTCGGCCAGTAGCTCGTCTTCCAGTTCTTCAGGCGGATAGTTGAATATGGACACCCGATAACGACCGCACATCTCGAAGAACTCCACTCGTGACAGGCCAGCCAGCTCTGCTGCCTTGCCAGAGGAGAGCTTGCCCAACTCAAACATCTTCAAGGCGGCCATCAGGCGAATCTGCGCCTGCAGCTCCTCCGGCGTTGCTTGCACGGCCAACTCGAAGTCATCAGGATATTTCAGGGTTATCTCTTTCATGAATATCTCCTCCAGAACTACAACAACCGTTCCTACTGCACTTCCGTCGTCCCCCGCTCCTTGCTCATCAGGGTTTATGTTTAGCACCTCAATTGTACCATATCTTGGTCACGATGGCAACTGCCAGCCTGCCGTTCTGAAAAGCAAAAGGCCCCGAAGCTAGATAGGGCCTTTTTGCTGGACTGTTTCTGACGGAAATCAGGGCGTGCTCATATGCCCCGGACTGGATTTGAACCAGCACGCCCGGGAAGGGCACAGGTCCTCAACCTGCCGCGTATGCCTATTCCGCCACCGGGGCACATAAATTATTATATCACCTTTGCCACCACAGGTCAACCGGCAAGGCAGAATGCAGAATGAGAAGCCCTCGACGTCAGTCGAGGGAGTGTCACAGCCTGCCCAGGAAAAGCGTGGGTTAGCTGTGAGGCTTCGGTGAGCTCAGCCGAACCGTCTCCATGCGCCCTTCGAAGCTGAGCCCTCAGGACAAAGCCTCACGGCGCAGGCTTCGCTCTTGTGAGCAAAGTCAAAAGTAGCGCTGCAGGGTCTCCTGGTCGTATAGCTCCTGCATGGCCTCCCACCAACTGAGCCCACCCCGGTTCTCGTAGTGCCAGTATTCGATGGCCCGCCAATCCTTGCGCCAGTCGAAGTTGGAGCGCTGGTTGGAGGGGATGCGCGTCCACCCGTACTGGCTGGCGATGGCTGTGAAATCTACGTAGTAACCCGGGGGCACGGGCATCGGCCAGCCTCCCGCCTCGGCCGCCTCAGCTTCCCCAAAACGGGCCTGGAAGTCCCACGGCGCTTCCCGCAACGGCTCCCCCTGGCTGCCATCCTGCCTGGCCGTGCGCAGGTATAGGCGCCAAAAGGTGCGCCACCCCAAATCCTCCCGCACCAACTCCATCAGCCGCTCGCCCGCTGGCCCTACAAAATCCATGCGCAGGTCAATGGCCCGTCCTGCTTTGTGCCAACTGCGGTAGGAGGAACCATCCCCCCGGAACCCGATGGGCCGGAAGGCCTCGCTCAGCACCGCCAGAAAGTCGTAGCCTGTCTCCTCCACAACCCTGGTCCGCATCTGGTTGAAGGAGTCGTCCACCCGGTCGCTCAGCTTGGGGATGCCCACTTCCACGTCAGGCAGGGTCTTCAGTTCGTAAGGAGGACCACTCTCGCTGACGACCTCCATCACTTTGGCTGGCGCAGCGGTGGCTTGCGGAGAAGAGCCATGTTCTTCACAAGCCACAACTTTCAGAACCGGACTGGCACCGGTCCAGGAAGGGTGGCCACTGTCTCCCCCGTCAATGAAAAGTTGCGCAGCCAGGTCGCGGGAGAAAACGGGCTTGGCCAAAACGGACCAGCCCCCCGGACCCCGTCTCCAATGGTAACGATGTTGGAAGGAGTAGGCCACACTCTGACCGTCAGGTGACCAGGTCGGTGAGAAGGCCTGACTGCTGTCGGTCAGGACCCTCATCCTGGTGGTCGTGCCTGGCCCAGCGGCACCCAAAGACAACGCTACATCCTTGATGTAGACCCTCTTGTTCCCATCACGATCCGACGTGAAGGCCAGGTAATGACCATCGGGCGACCAGGCCGGGTCCTGATCGTCAACGGGGTGGCTCGTCAGGTTGATCAGTTCGTGGTGCGGTGTCCCCGGAGCCGAAACAGCATATATCTCCTTGTGGCCATCTCGCTGAGTGACGAAGGCTATCCACTCTCCGTCCGGTGACCAGGCCGGGCTGTGCCCCTCATAGGGGCCTGTATCCAACGGCTGGGGGGTACCTCCCTCGATGGCCACAACGTAGAGGGCCCAATGATAGTCTCGGTACGATTCGAAGACTATCCACTGACCGTCAGGGGACCAGCCAGGGCCACCGTCGTAGGCCAGGTCCTCTGTCAGGCGCAGCAGATGACCGTCCCCTGTATCCAGGACGTACACCTCCCAGTTACCGTCGCGGCGCGATTCGAAGGCCAGGCGGATGCCATCGGGAGACCAAGCGGGGGCGCGGTCAGGGGCCGGGTCGGTGGTCAGCCGGATGGGATCAGCAGCTCCGACTGGCAGGGCGTAGATGTCTGTGTTCCCCTCCCTCGTCCAGTGGAAAGCCAACGTCCCCCCACCGCCGACAGGGGTTGGCGTAGCCGTAGGAAGGGGAGGAGTGGGAGTAGGTGAAGACAACGCCGGGGGAAGGGTGGTAGCGGGGACGCGAGCTGAAAGCGGACCTTCTGTAGGATGGGCCGGATAGAGGAGGTATACAGCCACCAGGAGACCCACAAGAGCCAGGGCCGCTATCCAAAACCAGCGACTTGTCGGGAGGCGATTCATGTTCACCCCTGGTCAATCTCGGCCACCATGCGCTCGTAGTCGGGATAGGGATAGTCCCAGCCGGCTACGACATCAACGATGGCCGGAGCATCAACTGACAATGCCTGACGGAGGGCCTCGGCCATGTCTCCTGCATCTTCTACCCGGATACCGACCGCTCCCAAACTGTCAGCAAGCTTGGCATAGTTCCTCTCACCCAGTTCCGTAGCGTAGGTGCGATCAAAGCGCCAGTTCTGCAACACGTTGATCATGCCGTAGGCGCTGTCATTGAGGATTATGATCTTCACCTTGGCCCCGTACTGAACGGCGGTCACGAAGTCGCTGCAGGACATCAGGAAGGCCCCATCCCCGGTGACGCCGATGACCTGCCGGTCAGGGTAGAGGAGCTTGGCGGCGATTGCTCCCGGCACAGAGAAGCCCATGGCCCCATAGTGACCGGGGCTGATGTAAGTGGTCGGGCTGTAGTAGGGAAGATAGGACCGAGCCCAGATTTCGCAACTGCCCACGTCTCCAACTATGATGGCGTCACGCTCCACCTGAGCGGCCAACTCCCTCATGGCCAGGCCAAAGTGCAGGGGGCGGCGACTCGATACTACGTCCAACTGGCGGTCAAGGAGACGGCGAAGACCGCTCCGGTAGCGGTCAATCTCCGCCAGGCGCTGCGGGTCGGCTGAAGCATGGTGGTCCTCTAACTCAGCCAACAAGGCCCGCAAGGCCAATCTGTTATCAGCCACAGCACTGATGGTGGCTCCGGCCAGGGGATTGGGCTCACTGTCGAAGCCGATGAAGATGTGCCTCGCTGGTGCGTGCTGTCTGACCGTTTCAGCAAAGTAAGTTCCGGCCCGCAGGCCCACCGTCAGAAGGACATCCGCCTCCTTCATGAGGCGGAAAGAAAAGGGGTTTTTCCGCCAGCCTGAAAAATGAGTAGCATAGAGGGGATGGTCTGAGGGAATGACGCCCTGGGCATAGCTGGTTAAGATAACCGGTGCCCCCAACCGTTCGGCCAACTGTACCAACTCGTCCGAGCCGTTGTGACGTATCAGGCCGTACCCGATGCAGATCAGCGGCTCTTTGGCTGAGCGAAGCATCTCGGCCGCCTCTTTGGCCAAGTCGGGGGCGAGCGCCAGCGGTTCGACCGGGCTGGGCTCATAGGGTGGTATGGCCCTCGGCCCGTCGGTCAACAGGTCCACCGGGATCTCGATGTGCACCGGGCCGGGCCGGTCGCTGACGGCCAGAGCGAAAGCCTTGGCGAAGACGCGGGGGATGTCCTCCACACTTTCCACACGCACCGACCACTTGGTCACATCTTGGAAAATCTTGTACAGGAAATCGGGCACGTCCACTCCGTGGAACTCCTCGACCCCGGAATCGGTCGGTACTGTGCCTGAGACGTGGATTAGAGGCGAGGCTGCGTCGTAGGCCTGAACCACCCCTGATAGTGAATTGGTAGCACCAGGGCCAGCGGTCACAAGGCAGATACCCGGTCGCCCGGTCAGGCGTCCATACATGTCGGCCATGAGGGCTGCATTGTTCTCGTGCTTCACCGTGATGTGCTTTATCTGGGGAACATCGCGCAGGGCGTCGTAGATGGTCAGCACGTGGGAACCAGGAAGACCGAAGACCATATCCACCCCTTCGGCCACCAGAGCTTCTACGACCGCCTGTCCAGCCGTCCTCTCAGGGCCAGCAAAGGCAGGAGCACTGCTCGGTTCCTCAACTACAACATTGGTCTCAACCACTTATCTTCCCTCCATATGATGATCTGTCACGACAGGCCAGCGAAAAACATCCCGCAGGTTTCCACCGAGCAACCAAGAGGGTTCATCCACCCACTAACCTGCGGGAGGCTCCAACTCTCCCCGTCGGTTTCAGCCAGACTTAATTCACTTGCGCCTGGCCGGCGCAAGCCGATCGCTAATGGTAATGTAATTGCATCAGGGTGTCAAATAGATCAGCCCTCCAGTTCCACACCCAGCAAGCTCCATCAGGCTGAGGCCGGCTTGTAGGCCCTGACTTTGACGCTGACCACCTTGCCGGCAAGATCCTCGACCACAGACTGCAACGACTCCCCAAAACCCCTCAAGAACTCCTGGACATCCGTCGAGTCAGTCAGCACCCTGGGGTCTACATAGGCGCGGGACGTTACCTCAACGTCGCTGAATCCCGCCTTCCTGATCCTGTTCAGGTAGTCTCCTTCGTCCAAAGCGCCAGCCAAACACCCAGTCCAAGCACCGATCATATCCCGCAACTGGGCTGGCAGTTCCCCTTCGGTCACGATGTCGGAGATGGCCAGGCGTCCTCCCAGCCTGAGAACCCGGTAGGCTTCACGGAAGACAGCATCCTTGTCGGGGGAAAGATTGATGACACAGTTGGAGATGACTACGTCTACCGACCCGTCTTCGAGAGGGATCTCCTCCATCTCGCCCAGGCGGAATTCTACGTTGTTGAAACCAACCTTGTCGGCGTTGCTTCGGGCCAGGTCAATCATCTCCGGCGTCATGTCAAGACCGATGACATGCCCCCTCTCACCCACTTTACGGGCTGCCAGCAAACAGTCTATGCCACCGCCGCTGCCCAGGTCCAGCACAACTTCGCCCGGCTGGAGTTCGGCCAGGGCCGTAGGGTTGCCACAACCGGCCGAGGCTTCGATAACGCTGGCCGGGAGGCCCTCCAGTTCCCCGACTGAGTACAAAGATGAACAACTGAGCTGGGCTGTCTGGTCGGGAGCGCAGCAGGATGAGGGATAGCGGCTGGTCTCCTCCGCTCGCCTGGCGGCCTTCTGCGCAACCCTGGCATAGGCCCTTCGAACGTTCTCCTTGATGGTCCTCTCGTCCATAGCAGTAACACTCATTTCTATCGCCTCCTTTTCTGAGATCAGCACTGACAACAAGAGATATTTAAGTATTTAGATGTCTCGATGATTAGGTTAAAAAAAGAGGTTAACTCTCCCCTTCGTCATAGGACACAACGAACTTGGCTACGAGCATGCCACAGCACTCCTCGACATTATCTTGATTAATGCTGTAGAAGACCTGTTTCCCCTCCTTGCGGCTGCTGACCAGGCCTACATTTTTGAGGATGTTCAGGTGGTGGGAGATAGTCGGCTGCGACATAGGAAAGACCTCCACGATCTCCCCCACCGACATCTCCCCCTCCTGCAGCATCTTCAAAATTCTCTGACGGGTGTTGTCAGACAGAGCCTTGCAGAAAGCCACACAATCAAACCTGTTCACGACCATTGTCAGTAACCCATTGATATTTTTCAATACGTCTATATCTTACACCATATCGTCCTGTTTGTCAAGATCCCCAAACCTTAAAATTTGAGGTTGAGTCTATCAGGTCGTGACTGCCCAATTGGACGAAAATGTGGTACAATTAGGTAATCACCCTCCTCATCCAACCGACAAGGGAGTATTCATGAACGAGAACCAGGAATCAATGGCCCACATGCCCGGCGAAGTGACCCTCAGCCGGGACCTGGGACTTTTCACCATTATCATGATCGGCGTCGGTGGGATGATCGGGGCCGGCATCTTCGCACTGACCGGCATCGCTGCCGGGGTGGCCGGTCCGGCCCTAGTGCTGGTGTTCTTCCTGAACGGTCTGATCACCCTCCTCACGGCCATGGCCTACGCCGAATTGGGCTCCGCTTTCCCCAGGGCTGGTGGAGGCTACGTGTGGGTGAAGGAAGGTCTGGGTAGTACTCATGGCTTCCTGGCTGGCTGGATGAGCTGGTTCGCCTACATCGCAGCCGGCAGCCTCTATGGCCTTACCTTTGGCCGCTTCGCCGCCGAGCTGTGGATCATGACTGGCCTATCCACTTTAGGCCTGTCCGTACACCAGATGACCCTGGGCTTCATGACCCTGATCATCATCGCCTTCACAGCCATCAACTACCGGGGCGCTTCCGAGACGGGGACGACCGGCAACGTCATCACCATGGCCAAGGTGGCCATCCTGGGGGTGTTCGTCATCTTCGGCCTTCTTGCCATGGGGCGCACTGAGGCCTGGCACGCCCGCTTCACCACTGAGTTCCTTCCCAAAGGCATTGGGGGTGTCCTGGTGGCCATGGGCCTGACCTTCATCGCCTTTGAGGGGTACGAGATCATCGCCCAGTCGGCCGAAGAAGTGGTGAACCCCAGACGCAACATCCCACGAGCGACCTTCCTATCCATCCTTATCGCCGTCACCATCTACATCCTGGTCGGCGCCACGGCCATCGGAGCCACTATCGCGCCGGTTGGGATGAAGGCTTACGAGTATCTGGGTGAGATGAAAGAGGTAGCCATCGTCGAAGTAGCTCAGCAGGTATTCCCCCTCGGCATCGGCGCTGTAGTGCTGCTCTTCAGCGGACTGGTGTCCACCATGTCGGCCCTCAACGCCACCACCTACTCTTCGTCCCGCGTCTCCTTCGCCATGGGGCGTGATCATAACCTGCCGGCCATCTTTGCCCGCGTCCATCCCTGGCGGCACACGCCCCACTGGGCCGTCGTCTTCTCCGGTGGGCTGATGATCCTCATGGCCTGGTCGTTGCCCATCGAAAACGCGGCCGCCGCCGCCAGCTTCATGTTCCTGCTCCTTTTCATGCAGGTCAACCTGGCGGTGATGACCCTGCGCCACAAGCTGCCCGACCTGGATCGGGGCTTCCTGGTCCCCCGCTTCCCTGTCATCCCCGTCATGGCCGTCCTCTGCAACACGCTCCTGGCCCTGTACCTGTTCACCTTCAGTCCCGTCGCCTGGTACTCCGCTGTTGGCTGGATTGTCGTGGGCCTGCTGGCTTACTACACCTACTTCTCCAAGATCGAAGCCATGGAGAAGCCCAAGGAGATCCTG
>JBHIDP010000103.1:0-9131 GCA_046760185.1 Anaerolineae bacterium | reverse complement strand
TAACGGCGGGTTCAAGTGGTCGCCGGTTCAAATCCGGCCGCCCCGACCAAAGGTAGAGAAGAGTTGGGGGACACCCCCAAACCCCCGGCCTAACGGCGGGTTCAAGTGGTCGCCGGTTCAAATCCGGCCGCCCCGACCAAAGGTAGAGAAGAGTTGGGGGACACCCCCAAACCCCCGGCCTAACGGCGGGTTCAAGTGGTCGCCGGTTCAAATCCGGCCGCCCCGACCAAAGATAGAGAAGAGTTGGGGGATATCTGACGAGTCTGCACGACGCGGTATTTTTGGCTCATGGGGTTACCTCCTGTTACCGCAGTGCAGACTCGTCTCCACCCCCGGTCTAACGGCGGGTTCAAGTGGTCGATGGTTTCATGCTATCGGCCATTCTTCTTAAGTGGGGCATACCTCTTGGGGCGGTATATCCTCCCGCAGGTTACAGCGAAGCTTTGAGCACGACAGATTTCCCAGCCTAGGGGGATCTTAGGTTATCACTCCTCGAACCTGCGGGAGGATTTAGCGAGGGTGGAAATGGACAAGGTCGTCCGACAGGGGTGGAGTGAATGGAGCATGGCTCGATACCGGCAGGTTGAGCAGTGCATGCCCATCCTGGCCGACATCAGCCGGGCCGATCTCTTGCTCTACGGCAGTCATAGTGAACCCGGCTATGTGGTCATCCTGGCGCAGGCACGGCCTCACTCCGTGCCACCCATCTATCCTGAGCCTCTCGTCGGCCAGACGGTGAAGCTTGTCAACAAGCCGGCCATTCATCAGGCCCTTGTGAGAGGACGTCCTGGTCGTGACTCTCACGGACTCATTGACGAAGGAGCACCTATTGTCCAGGAAGTGCTCCCGGTTCGAGATGACGATGGTCAGCTTGTGGCGGCTTTGAGTATCGAGAAGACCCTCATCGAACATGAGCGTCACAACAGGCGTGACTCTGCCTTTCGCCAGGCCATCAGGCAATGTCAGGAGATGGTGCTGCGGGGGGAGTTGAGAGGGGTTGAGCTTTTGACCCCCTTTGGCGAACATGATGGCATCTTGGTTGTTGATGCGATGGGGATAGTGAAGTATGCCAGCGGTGTGGCTAACAATCTCTACCGTCGCCTGGGTTACATGGAAACCCTCCCCGGTAAATATCTGGCCGACCTGGGTACGGCTGATGCCCGTTTCTTCTCCAAGGTCCTCAAAGGCGGAAGGTGTCTGCAAGAGGAGGTACAGGAGGGAGACAGAATCTGGATCAAGAAGGCAATTCCCCTGAGAGCACCAACCAATGGGCACCGTTGGCAGAGACGTTTGCTACCTTTCCTTTTCTCGCAACCTGAGTCACGAGTGGTGGGAGTCATTCTGACCATCCACGACGCCACCGATGCCCAGCGTAAGGCGCGGGAGCGCAAGGTACAGGCAGCCATGATCCAGGAAATCCACCATCGGGTCAAGAACAATCTCCAGATAATAGCCTCCTTGTTGCGCATGCAGGCCCGCCGCTTGGAATCGGGCGAGGCTCGTCGAGTGATAGAGGAGGGGATTAACCGCATCCTCAGTGTGGCTGTAGTTCACGAGTTTCTCTCCAATCCGGAGTCTCAGATCATCAACATCAAGGATGTGAGCCAGCGCATTATCAAGCAGATGGTTCAGGGAGTGATTGATCCGCGGAAGGAGATCGAATTGAAGTTGGAGGGCCCCAACATTTACCTGCCTCCGCAGCAAGCCACCGCCTGTGCACTGGTTATCAATGAGTTGCTGCAAAATGCGTTGCAGCATGGGTACGAGCGTCGCCGTGGTGGCACCATAGAGGTGAGCCTGGAAGATGAAAGTGACATGGTCCGTATCCAGATCAGCGATGACGGACGGGGGTTACCGGCTGACTTTGAACTGGAACAGAGTGCCGCTATGGGGCTGCACATAGTGCGCACTTTGGTGGAGGATGACCTGCGCGGTGAATTTGAGTTGGTTGACAGAGGAGGGGTCTCGGCCACAGTGACTTTTCCAAAACGACCGTTGAGAGGTAGTAGACTTTGAAACGAACAAGGGTAATCATCGCCGACGACGAATCAATCGTCAGGGTGGACTTGAGGGAGATGCTGACCAACCTGGGCTATCTGGTGGTTGGGGAGGTTGGCGATGGTCAGAGCGCGGTCAATGTGGCCCGCGAGCTCAGGCCTGATATCGTCATCATGGACATAAAGATGCCGGATATGGACGGCATTGACGCGGCCAAGGTCCTCTATGAGGATAAGATTGCGCCGGTGCTGCTTCTGACCGCCTACAGCCAAAAGGAATTGATCGAGCGAGCCAAGAAGGCTGGTGTGGCTGGATACATCGTGAAGCCTTTCAGTGAGGCTGATCTATCCCCGGCCATCGAATTAGCTCTGGCTCGTTTTGAGGAGCTTCGCTCCCTGGAGGAGGAAGTGGGCGACCTCAAGGATGCCTTGGAGGTCAGGAAGCTGGTTGATCGGGCCAAGGGCATCCTGATGGACACTCAAGGGTTGAGTGAGGCTGCCGCCTTCCGTAAGATCCAGAAGATGAGCATGAACACCCGCAAGCCGATGAAGGAGATCGCGCAGGCGATCATCATCACTCATGAAGCGAGGACAGAGGCCCGTTAGCGTGACCTTGCGGAATTTGACTTACGGTGCTGATGTGATATAATTTAGTTCTGTAGAGCGCCAGGTCTTCAGTTTGGCGCTTGCTCTAGAATAGCTTTCCGTTCCTGGCCTGGCTGTGATTGACCGTGCGCCTCACGGCGTAGGCTTCAGGGTTTTTCCCAAGTTGAAAGGGGGTGATCGAACCGACTAGATGAACTGAGGCAAGGGGGAAGCAGCGCAAGGGCTGGGTGTTGGTCGGGTAGTCAAATGGTCAGGTGGTCGGCGGACCATCCGACCAAGGACCACCTGAGCAAGGACCATTCGACTAACTTCCAGTTGACGAGGAGGAGGTTCCCCGTCGCAAGGCGGGGCTAACAACCACGAAAGACGCGAAAGGCTTTCGTACCTTTCATAAGATTTCGTGTCTTTCGTGTGTTGGAAAATCGAGAGATCAGCGGATGCCTCCAGGGGCCGCCATGCCCCTAACTGTTCCCCTCCAAGAAAGCATCCCTACAAAGTCGTCAGGTGACTGGCGAACAAAAGGGGATGCATTGGCCCAAGGGATGACAAGAGTGTCAGAGTCGTCGGGTTGCCACCGCTGGAGACCCGAAGTGGAGCTGACATTCTGGTACTTCATCCTATTCTGGAGGGGGTAAGCGCATAGAACTTTTGTTATGGGCACGCCCTGTCGTGCCCTTTTTGTTTTTCTGATGCCGATAGGAGGGTGGGAAGATGAAGAAGGTTCAGCAGTATTTCGCCACTGTTGCCCGCGATTGGGATCAGTTGCGACAGAGCTTCTACACCGAGGAGGTGCGGGAAGCGGCCATAGCCAAGGCAGATCTGAAAAACGACATGACAGTAGCCGACATCGGCACGGGCACGGGGTTCATGATCCTCGGCCTGGCTTCCCTTGTGACTAAGGTCTATGGCCTTGACGCCTCTTCAGAAATGCTGGCCGTGGCCGAGGAGAATCTGGCCGCTTTCGACAATGTCCAGTTGAGGGTTGCTGATGGGGAGGACATCCCCCTCCCGACCGGGAGTGTTGATGCGGTCTTCGCCAATATGTACCTCCATCACTGCCCGGACCCGCTGGCCTCCATCAAAGAGATGGCCCGTATCCTGAAACAAGGCGGTAAATTGGTCATCACCGATGGAGATGAGCATGAGCATGAGTGGATGCGGACAGAGATGGCCGATATCTGGCTTGGCTTCAACCGTGAACAAATACGGACATGGTTCGCCCAGGCCGGTCTATCGGAGATCGAGGTGGACTCTGTGGGTTCTGAATGATGTCTCACCTCAGCCTCTGGTGCAGAGGCCTACATCAGCATCTTCGTGGCCAGCGGTCGGAAAGGAGACCGTCAAGCAGGAGGATAGATGTGGCCCAGGATTTCCGGTCACTGAAGAGCCAATTGAAAAGCCTTCTTAGTGAGAAGGCCCGCCTCTTCGACAACAGTTCGACGAGGGAATTGTATAGTCGGGACTTGGCCGAGCTCCCTACCTTCGTCGAGAAAGCCCTTTTCGAGACTAGGCCGCACCTGGTGGTTCAACCCGGTCACAGCGACGACGTCAGGGCTATCTTCGCCTTTGCCCAGGAACAGGGGTTGGCTGTTGTCCCCAGGGGCATCGCTTCCACGGCCTTTGGAGCGGTGATTCCAACGCAGGGGGGCATCCTGGTAGATTTGGCGCCCATGAACAAAATCCTGGCCATGGAGCCCCTGAAGAAAAGGGTGAGACTCCAGGCGGGGGTCAAGTGGGGTGATTTGGAGCAGGTCCTGAGAAAGGAGGGGCTGGCCCTGGCCACCTATCCCTCCAGCCGCTACTCCACCATCGGAGGCTGGGTAGCCACAGGTGGGTATGGGATCAATGCCTTCAAGTATGGCCATCTCGGCCGTTGGATCCAGACCCTGGAGGTGGTCCACCCCGATGGAACGACCAGGACCTGGAGCCGTGATGACCCCGAATTTCAGCACTACCTGGGCACCGAGGGGCAGATGGGGATCATCACCGCGATCAGGCTGAGGGTCAGGGAGAGACCGCGAGGCTCTTTCTCCCATCTCCTCTACTTCGATAGCGTCGAGGAAACCTTCGAGTTCATCCTGGCCCTGATCGGCGAAGCCCCCGAGGTTGCCCACGTCCAGTACCTGGAACAGGCGAGAATGGTCATAATCAACCGCCTGTACAGGGAGAGGTATGGGGGCACAGACTTCGGCGAGCTCAGTCGAGCCGAGGGGATCGTAGAGGAGAAGCACGCTTTGTTAATCCACGTGGACGATCCTGACGACGAGGATGCCTTCGTTGCCTTTCTCAAGGCTCTTGGAAGCATTCGAGAGGCGGAGCGGTACGTGGCTGGCTACTTGTGGGCCCAGCGCTTCTTCCCTATGAAGGCCCAACGGCTGGGTCCCACGCTGTTGGCCAGCCAATTGGTTACTCCTCTGGAGGCAGCACCTCGCTTGGTCGAGTCAGCCTCTCAGTTGGGTCGGCAATTCGGGGTGACAGTCATGACGGAGGCCTACATCTTGAAAAGCGATGAAGGCTACCGAGTCCTGGTTATGCCGGGCTTCACCTGTGATCGTCGGCGGCTCAGTTACTTCGTCTGTTTGCTGCTGGTTAGCATGATCACCCGCTTGGGCATCAGGATGGGGGGACGACCTTACAGCGGGGGCATCTGGAATGGGCCTTTCCTGGAGAGCAGGTACGGCCAGGAGCGGCTGGCTGAACTACGAGACTACAAGAAGCGGGTAGACCCCTATAGCCTCCTCAACCCGGGCAAGTTCCCTACCATAAAATCCCGTTTCTACAATCTTCCCGGCCTCATGTTCGGGTCACGGCTCTTTCGGCTGGGTATGGACTTATCCTTGCTGGCTGCCCCCCTTCTTGGTCCGCTGGTGCGGCGCTTAAATGTAACCACTTTCTCAGCCGGGGGTGGGGGAAAGGACCTTCCCTCTCTTTGGGGTGAGCCCCAGAGCGATGAACGGAGCGGCCCTTTTCCTCTGGGCGAGGTTGCCCTACGGTGCACAGGCTGTGGAGACTGCCTGGCCGTCTGTCCCGCTTACCTCATCACTCAGGATGAGACGGTCATTGCCCGAAGCAAGCTGCGCCTGGCTCTGAAGTTGCTCAACGGCCAGGGGACGACGAAGCTGGAGTCTGATAGGGCCTTCCTCTGCCTGTATTGTGGGGAGTGTCAGGCCGTGTGCCAGAGCAATCTACCGCTTCTACAGGCCTACGAAGCCCTGGAGGAGAAACTTGCAGAGAAGCACGGCCGCCCCGACCGGTTGATCCATGACTTCGTCGTCGAGGTGGAGGGAAGGCCTGATTACCACGAGTTTGTAGGGACCACCCTGCTGCCTGAGCCTCCCCAATCTCCTGTCTGCCAGGGCACCGGCAGGGAGGGGGTGGCCTTAAAGTCATCCCTGGCGTTTCCCAGTGTAACCGTTGTGGCTCCTGAGGATGGGTCTGGAGATCTCTCGGAGGCAACGTGCCTTGGGGGCAAGTACCAGATCGAGACCAAACCTTCTCCTCGCCGCTTGACACCGGTCAGCAAGTACCGCATCAATCGGGCCGAGGGTTGTATTAACTGCGCCCAGTGCGCTCGCGTTTGCCTCTACCAGGTGCATTTCCGCGATCCTGAAGATGTGCGGCGCATGGCTGAGCCCGTGGAACACCGGTGCAAAGCCTGCTTCCGATGCAGTCAGGAGTGTCCCAGGGGAGTTCTAAGCATATCGCTTAACCCTGAATATCAGAAGCTGGGAAACGGCTACTACACCAACGCGCGGTCACGTGGCCTCTGGCTTCAGCCAGGGGAAGGTTCTCTCTCACATGGGGGGATTCAAGCCCCCCACGTGACCGCGACGTTGACTCCTGACCTGGTGACCAGCCTCATCCGCCAGGCTGACCGAGGCCAGATTCCCGTCTTTGGTGCGGGCTACGGAGGGGCCTTTGCCGGACCGGGCTTCGATGGCATGTGGACTGATATGTCTGAGATCGTGCGCCCCACGCGGGATGGCATTCACGGGCGGGAATATATCAGCACTGCTATTGACCTGGGTCGTAGGCCAACCCGTGTTCGCTTTGATGAGGTGGGGCAGTTAGAACAACCTCTTCCTCCGGTGTTGGAACTCCCCATTCCCCTTCTATTCGGCCCTCTGCCCTTTGGGTCGCTGGGGGAGAATGTGACCCTGGCCGTAGTGCGAGCGGCCCGGCAGTTGGATACCCTGCTCACCATGCCTGTTGAGGAGTGGTTCCCCGCCCTGGCACCCTATCGGCGCTGGATCGCTCCCTTGCTGACTCCCCAGACTATCGAGACCAACGACGAGAGGATCAAAGGAGCGCGATTGGTGGAGTTGGAGGAAGGTCAGGACCCCCTGAGCCTGGTGCGTCGGGTCAAGGCCATCAATCCCAGGGCTATCGTCTCCATCCGACTGGCTATGGCCGAGGGTGTGGACCAAATAGTGGCCGAGCTATGCCGCCTTGGAGTGGGAATTGTCCACCTCTATGCTGACTACAACGGGACCCTCCTGAACTCTGACTCCCTTGTAGATCTCCTGCCCCAGGTGCACAACCGGCTGGTGGAAGAAGGAATCCGTGATCAACTCACCCTTTTGCTAAGCGGGGGGATCGCCAGTGCAGAGCATGTGCCAAAGGCCATCATCCTGGGCGCCGACGGTGTGGTCATTGATCTTCCATACCTTATCGCCCTCGAATGTGGTCTGTGTGGGGATTGCTGGGAAGGGCGGCCTTGTCCAAATGGAATTGAGAAGATTGATCCTGATTGGGGCGCTCAACGGATCATCAACCTGATGGCTTCCTGGCGCAACCAACTGCTGGAAGTGTTGGGGGCTATGGGAATGCGAGAGATACGTCGTCTGAGGGGTGAACGGGGCCGGGCCATGTTCGCCACAGAGCTGGTGGAGGAGTTCTTCGCCCCGCTGTTCGCAAGGGAGATAGAGAGACAACAGGTCTTGTCATCGGAACCCTCATGATTTGTAGGGAGAACGGAGAAACAGGTTGTGGATAGTCAAGTCCTTATTTGGGGTCAGAAAGCTTGCTATGCCCGACTTCGAAACCCGGTAGCTCGGTTTCAGGTTGAGGTCAAGGAGAGCTGCATTGGATGCGGCCTCTGCGTTGATGGTTGCCCCACCGCGGTCTTTGAGAGCCTTGATGGGCGCAACTACATGGCCCCGCCTCGAAGTTACCGTTGCCTGGGCCCAAGCTGCGGGCGATGTCTGGGCTTATGTCCCACCGAGGCCATTAAGATCGCCGATGACCCCTCCTATGAGTGCTTCGGGGACAAGCGCTGGACTGCCGATTTGCTCTCGGCTACTTTCTATGAAGCTGAGACCGGGGAGATGCCTGAAAACGATCTTGAGTCCGAAATAGGGGCCTCGGGTGGGGGTTTTGACCGGCTGCGTTTCGCCTTTCCTTCCAACCCGGCGGCGATTGTCCCGGAGGAGATTGACACCTCCATCCCGCTGAACCGGCGCGGAGGGGGACCGCAGATCGAGATTTCTATCCCCATCTATGGCGGTGGGATGTCCTTTGGCTCAGTCAGTCTTCCAACGATGCTCTCCCGGGCCATCTCGGCCCAACGGTTGAACACCTTTACCTCCACCGGGGAGGGAGGGTACCCTGAGGAGCTGGTCCCCTACGCGGACCATGTCATCACTCAGGTTGCCACCGGACTCTTCGGCGTGCGGGAGGAGACCATCCAGCGGGCGCGTATCGTGGAGTTCAAGTATGCTCAAGGGGCCAAGCCGGGTCTGGGGGGACACCTCCTGGCCGATAAGGTCACGGCTGAGGTAGCGCGCCTGCGAGAGGCGGTGCCAGAAAGCAGCCTTTTTTCACCTTTCCCCTTCCACAGTGTCTACTCCGTCGAGGACCACAAGAAGCATGTGGATTGGATCAAATCGGTCAACCCTGAGGCACTGGTTTCGGTGAAGGTCTCTACACCTGAGGATGTTGACATGGTGGCCGTAGGGAGCTACTATGCTGGGGCCAACATCATCCATCTGGATGGGGCCTACGGAGGGACAGGGGCCGCTCCAGAGATCGCCAAGAAGAACATCGCCATGCCCATCGAGTTCGCCATCCCTTTGGCTCACCGTTTCCTGGAGAAGGAAGGAATTCGCGACGAGGTGACCCTCATAGCCAGTGGCGGCATACGAACGCCTCATGACGTGTTAAAAGCCATCGCCCTCGGGGCCGACGGGTGTGTCATAGGAACGGCTGAGCTGGTAGCGCTGGGATGCGTCCGTTGTGGTAACTGTGAGAGCGGCCGGGGCTGCCCGTTAGGCATCGCCACCACCGACCCAGCGCTCTCTCCTCTGATTGATGCCGAGTGGGGAGCGCAGCGCATCGTCAACATGTACACTGCCTGGCGGAAGGAGTGGGTGGAGCTATTGAAGAGGTTGGGGTTGAGGAGTATCAGGGAGTTGAGAGGAAGGACGGACGTGTTGAGATATGTTTAGAGCCATTAAGCACTCGTGCAGGAATAATATTCCTATACACTTCGTCAGGCTCAGTGCAAGCTTCGTCAGGCTCAGTACAAGT
>JBHIDP010000102.1:0-9270 GCA_046760185.1 Anaerolineae bacterium | reverse complement strand
TGAGGAGGACATCATGGACATCCCACGACAGTGGCGCGCGCCCGTAGGGCCGGGGGTGTGGGGGTGTCCCCCACCCTTTTTCCTTCCCCTGAGTTGAGGAGGACATCATGGACATCCCACGACAGTGGCGCCTCCAAGATCAACGCTATCGCCTGATCGGCAGCGCCTGCCGATCCTGCGGCACCAAATCGTTCCCACCCCGCCCGGTCTGCCCCGAGTGCGGCGCCCGGGAGGCCGAGCCCTACCGCTTCAGCGGCCTAGGCGAGGTCTATTCCTACTCGACCGTGTACCAGGCCCCTGACGGATTCGAAGAATATGTGCCCTACACCGTGGCCCTGGTGCGTTTGGATGAAGGGCCTCTGATCACGGCCCAGTTGACTGACCTGGAACCGGACGAGGTGGAGATTGGGATGAAGGTGGAGATGGTCACCCGCAAGCTACAGGAGTACAACGAGGATGGCCTCATCGTCTACGGTTACAAGTTCCGCCCGCTGATGGGGTAAGCTCGATCTGCCCCAAGAACCGTGCCTGACTCGCTTCACTGCTCTGGCAGTGAAGCGAGTTCTTTTTTTTGGCTATTGACAACATTGTCATCCCCCTCTATAATAGAGCGGAAAGAGCTTTTTTCTTAAGCTGCCGCGTGCATGACCTACAACGAGTGCCACGTGATAAGGGAGTGGAAAAAAGCGCTATGACCTTCGAAGACCGCTACGTTAAGGCTGGGGAGTTCAATGTTCGCTACTGGAGGACGGGTGAAAGGGGACCGACCGTCATTCTGATTCACGGCATCGGGGCCTCAGTGGAGTGGTGGAAATACAACATCGCCAGCCTGGCGAAAAGTGGCCTCCGGGTCTTCGCCCTGGACGTAGTAGGTTTTGGCAGGTCGGATAAGCCTCTCAATGGCTATTCCCTCTCCCTCATCCCCCGCTTTATGGCTGACTTCGTGGAGGCCCTGGGGCTGGAGCGGACAAGCCTGGTAGGTAATTCCATGGGTGGCCTGATCGCCCTTCAGTGCGCCGTTGATCCCGCTTTCCGCGCCGAGAAACTGGTTTTGGTCAACAGTGCAGGGTTCGGGCGAGAATCCCCTCTGCTTTTCCGCCTTTCTTCCCTTCCCATCCTTGGCGAGCTCCTCACCCTGCCTGTTCGCCCCAACATCCGCCGTTTCCAAAGGCTTCTCTTCTTCGACCGTCGCTTTGAGACCGAGGAGTGGGTTGACCTGATACTGGACTTGGCCCAACAACCCGGCGCACAGCGGGCCTTCTTGAAAATTCTGCGCGCCGGTGTGAACCTAAGGGGGGTGCGCCTGGAAATTCTCCAGCCGCTGTGGGAGAAGATAGCCGAGCTCAAAGCCCCTACCCTTATCATCTGGGGGAAACAGGACCGGCTCCTGCCTGTCTCTCACGCCTATGTTGCCCACCGGATGATAGCTGGCTCTCGCCTGCACATCTTCGAGCGGTGCGGTCACATGCCTCAGATAGAGAAGGCTAGCGAGTTTAACCAACTGGTAGCAGAATTTCTGAAAGGATGAACCCTTGCTACTAATTGCGAGGTACGTTTTACGCTTTACAAAGGGAGCACATCCATGAACCGTCAACCTGACAAGGATACCTGAACGCTAAAACATAGTTCATGCACATATACGTGGATCAGAGCATGAAGGTCGAGGAGCCGGGAGATACCGTCTTAGCTTTCTCCAACGACGTGGACTTTGCTATCCTCATCCCAGAGACCGTGAAGAAGGCAGGTGAAAGAGAGCTGCGCAGGAAAGGTATAAGCGGGCCGACACTCACTCTTCGACTGTTTTCAGCCGCTCTATTCCTGCTTCTGAAGAATTACCTTGACGACGTGACCTTGGTCACGATTGACAACGAGTACGATGGTCATAGCAAAGACATCACGCGCATGCTTCTAAAGCATATTTGGAAGGTCAAGCCAGATTTCCCCAAGGAGCGTATCGAGGTTCGGCAGGTGACCAGGAAATCCCCAGCCCACAAAAAGGGCTGGGAGACGCAACGAGGAATCATAAAGCCGAACAAGAGGATCAAGGCGAGGGAGTTTCTGGAAGTGCTCTAAAACAAAAAGGTCGGGGGCGGCACTCAGGCCGGCTTTTACCTACTTACATCACGGAGTGTATACCGTGAAGTCGGTAGGTCACCCGATCCACTAATTATTATATCGCAAAAGATTATAGATGTCAAATTCCGTTATTGAGGGGATAGCGCAATAAGTCGGCACTACCCACAAGATGTGGGGGTGAAAGATGGGCGAGGGGACACCTCTTGTGCTCCCAGGGGACTTATTGCGGTATCCCTTGAGGGAGGAGAAGATGATAGTCAGAAGTGCACTGATTCAGACGATGGCTGAGGCCGATAAGGAGAAAATGATCGAGAAACATATCAAGCTCATCGGCCAGGCAGCCGAGCAAGGTTCCCAGATCACCTGTCTGCAGGAGCTATTCTTCGCGCCCTATTTTTGCCAGGTGCAAGATGCCGAGTGGTACAGTTGGGCCGAACCGATACCGGGGCCGACTACCGAGCGCATGCAGGAGGTAGCCAAGAAGCATGGCATGGCCCTGGTGGTCCCCCTCTACGAGGAGGAGGATACCGGCATTTACTACAATACGGCTGTGGTCATTGACGCTGACGGCACCCTTCTGGGGAAGTACCGCAAGACCCACCTTCCTCATGTCGGTGGCTTCTGGGAGAAGTTCTACTTCCGACCAGGCAACCTGGGATATCCTGTCTTCCAGACCAAGTTCGCCAGGGTGGGGGTCTACATCTGCTACGACCGCCACTTTCCAGAGGGGGCACGCATGTTGGGCCTCCATGGGGCGGAGATTGTCTACATCCCTTCAGCCACCTCACGTGGCCTGTCCATGCACCTCTGGTTCATTGAGCAGACTTCCCATGCCATCGCCAACGGCTACTTCGTAGGGACCATCAACCGCGTGGGCCAGGAGAAGGAGCTGGGCCCCAATGATTATTACGGGTCCAGCTATTTCTGCAACCCTCGCGGCCAGATCATCGCCCAGGCCAGTGATACCGAGGAGGAGGTTCTGGTGGCCGATCTGGACCTGGACCTGATCCGTGAGGTGCGCAACACCTGGCAGTTCTATCGTGACCGTCGGCCGGATGCATACGGGGACCTGGTTGCGCCTTAACAAGGGGGAATTCTATGGCTGACTTGAGTGTTGAATTTGCTGGTTTGAAATTGTCCAACCCCTTCATGCTGGCCTCAGCTCCTCCCACCAACAATGGGGAGATGATCCAGCGGGCTTTCGAGGCTGGTTGGGGAGGGGCCATCACCAAAACGTTGGCCCTGGAGCCTGCCCGTGACGTGCAGCCGCGGCTGGGCCACACCGCCGACGGCAAACGGCTCATCGGCTTCGAGAACATAGAGCTGATCACTCAACGGGAGTTAGACGTCTGGTGCAAGGATATCGCCGAGATCAAGAAGAACTACCCTGACCACGTTTTGCTGGCCAGCCTGATGGCCGCGGTGCAGCAGGATGACTGGCATGAACTGGTGGCCCAGGTGGAAGAAGCTGGTGTTGATGGCCTCGAAATAAACCTTGGCTGCCCTCACGGCATGCCGGAGAAGGGGATGGGGGCCATCCAGGGGCAGGATCCGGAGATCGCTGGCCGGGTGACCAAATGGGTCAAGGAGGTAGCCAAGACCCCGGTCATGGTCAAGCTGACGCCCAACGTGACCGATCTGCCCCTCATTGCCCGCGCGGTGGAGGCAGCCGGGGCGGATGCCATCTCAGCTATCAACACCGTTCTGTGCCTCATCGGCGTTGATCTTGACACCTTTGAGCCTCTGCCTTCGGTTGCCGGTTACAGTTCCTTCGGCGGCTATTCCGGGCCGGCCGTCAAGCCCATCGGTCTGCGTTGCGTGGCCCAGTTGGCCCAGTCTACCAGGGTCCCTATCTCAGGCATCGGTGGTATATCCCGTTGGCAGGATGCAGCCGAGTACATCCTGGTGGGGGCCTCTACCGTCCAACTGTGCACGGCCGTCATGTTCCGGGGCTATCGAATTATAGACCGCCTGACCAAGGGGCTGAGCCGCTACATGGATGAGAAGGGGTTGGCTTCCGTGTCGGAGATGGTGGGCAAGACCCTGCCCCGCCTCGTTGCCCATGAAGCATTGGACTTCGACTACAAGGTGGTGGCCGCCATAGACGAGGCTCTCTGTACCGGGTGTCGGCTCTGTGTTACCGCCTGCTACGATGGCGGTTGGCAGGCCATTGAGATGACGGAAACGGAAGAGGTGCCCAGGGTGTTGCTGGATAAATGTGATGGCTGCTCCCTCTGCCTGCATGTCTGCCCGGTAGATGGAGCGATCAGCATGATGGTCAGGGCGAGCTAAGGCGAAGCGAGGGGTTGGTCTTTCGAAAAGCGTTCGTAGTGGTGGCTTTGGCCGCTTCAGAGCGACCAATGGTGCCACTATCAGCGATTTTGCCGATAGCTCTTAGGGCTATCTTCAATCGCATCTCAACTCAAAGGGGAGGAAAGCTGATGGATACAGTTATCAAGAACGGTGATGTGGTTACGGCCACAGAGACGTATCGGGCCGACATCGGTATCAAGGATGGCCTGATCGCGGCCATTGGCCGTGATCTGACAGGGAAGGAGACCATTGACGCCAGTGGTAAATATGTCTTCCCAGGCGCAGTGGACCCCCACACCCACCTGGAGCTGCCCTTCATGGGCACCGTTTCGGCCGATGATTTCGAAACGGGTACAATTGCGGCCGCCTGTGGTGGCACCACGACCATCGTTGATTTTGCCATCCAGGGTCAGGGACAATCTCTCCATGAAGCCCTGGACACGTGGATGCAGAGAGCCGAGGGGAAAGCGGTCATTGACTATGGCTTCCACGTGGCCATCGGCGACATGACCGACGAGGTCATGAATAAGGAGATGGCCGAGATGGCGGAGAAGGGTGTGACCAGCTTCAAGCTCTTCATGGCCTACAAAGGCACCTTCATGGTTGACGATGAAACCCTGTTCAAGGCTTTGCTAAGAGCCAAGGAGCTTGGAGCCCTCATCTCCGTCCACGCTGAAAACGGCGACGTCCTCAACTACCTGATCAACAAACACCTGGCCGAGGGGAAGACGGAGCCGATCTGGCACGTCAGGAGCCATCCGCCCGAGGCCGAGGCAGAGGCCACAGGCCGGGCTATCACCCTGGCCGCTATGACCGGCGCGCCCATCTATGTCGTCCACCTGACCTGCGCGGCTGCCTTGCAGAAGGTCAAAGAGGCTCGTGACGCTGGCCACCTGGCCTTCGCTGAGACCTGCCCGCAATACCTCCTCTTCTCCACCGAGAACTACTTGGAACCCAATTTTGAGGGAGCCAAATACGTCATGTCGCCCCCTCTGCGGGACAGGTGGAACCAGGAGGTGCTCTGGAAGGGATTAGCCAGCGGCGACCTGCAGGCCGTGGGCACCGACCATTGTCCCTTCAACTTCGTGGGCCAGAAGGACATGGGCAAGGATGACTTCTCCAAGATTCCCAACGGCATGCCTGGGATAGAGACCCGTGTGCCCCTGATCTACCATTTCGGTGTCAATGAGGGGCGCTTCTCGGTCAACCGATTTGTCGATTTGGTAGCCACCGGCCCGGCCAGGCTCTTCGGCCTCTCGCCTCGAAAGGGTGGCATCACTGTGGGTGGCGACGCGGACCTGGTCGTTTTCGACCCAGAGAAGGAGATGACCCTGACCAGGGAGAATTTACACTCGAATCTGGATCACAGCCCCTACGAGCACGTCACCGTCAAGGGCTATCCGGTCATGACGCTGGCCCGGGGTAAGGTCATCGTCAAAGATGACCAGTTCGTAGGGGAGGTGGGAGCTGGAAGGTATTTGAAGAGAAACCCTGTCTCTCTGTGACCTGCTACTGCATCATCTATGATGATGCGCCCATACAACATACAAGGGAGGTGTTGCGATGATGTCTAAACAAGCTCCATCAGGGGAGGAAGTCGTACAACTGAACCGCGAGTACACCTTCTTCTCCTGGGCGGTACAATCGGCTGTCAATCCTGTTCCGGTAGCTAAAGCCCAAGGGGTCTACTTCTGGGACTATGACGGCAAGCGCTACTTCGACTTCTCCTCGCAGTTGATGAATGTCAACATCGGCCACGGGCACCCCAAGGTGATCCAGGCCATCAAGGACCAGGCCGAGGTGCTGCCGTATGTCTATCCCGGTCTGGCCACAGAGCCGCGAGGCAAGCTGGGACAACTACTGGCCGAGATCACGCCCGGAAATCTGAAAAAGGTATTCTTCACTCTGGGCGGGGCCGAGGCTAACGAGAACGCCATCAAGCTGGCCCGCCTGTACACTGGCCGCCATAAGATCATCACCCGCTACCGCTCCTATCATGGTGCCACCTACGGGGCCATGACCGCTTCCGGCGATCCCCGCCGCCTGGCTGTGGAACCGGGCATCTCCGGGATAGTGCGGGTCTTTGACCCCTATTGCTATCGTTGCCCCTTCGGTTGGACCCTGGACACCTGTCACCGGGAGTGCGTGACCCACATTGAGGATGTCATCAAGTTTGAAGGACCGGAGAACATTGCTGCTCTGATGATAGAGGGGGTCACTGGCTCCAGCGGCATCTTCGTTCCGCCAGCCGACTACTGGCCTCGCCTGCGGGAGATCTGTGACAAGTACGATATCCTCATCATTGATGACGAGGTGATGAGTGGCTTCGGACGCACCGGCGAGTGGTTCGGAGTGGACAACTGGGGCGTGACACCGGACATCATGACCATGGCCAAGGGGCTGACCTCGGGCTACGTCCCTCTGGGAGCGGTGGTCGTCTCAGACAAGATCGCCGCTCACTTCGAGGACAAGGTGCTCTGGCTGGGCCTGACCTACAGCGCTCACACCCTGGCCTGTGCTGCGGGCGTCGCTACTATCAACGTCTACAAGGAGGATAGGCTGATTGAGAACACCAGGGCCATGGCTGAGGTACTGGCCGGTGAGTTCATGAGGCTCAAGGACCGTCATCCCTCGATAGGGGACATACGTCATATCGGGCTCTTCGCCGTGATCGAGTTGGTGAAAGACCGGGCCAGCAAAGAGCCCCTTGCCCCCTGGAACGCTAAACCCTCGGAAATGGGAGTCATGGCCAAGGTCGGACCGACCCTGATGGAGCACGGTCTGTACACCTTTGTCAAATGGAACTGGATCTTCGTCGTTCCCCCTCTCTGCATCACCGAGGAAGAGCTGAAGGAAGGGATGGCTATCATTGACGACGCCTTAAAGATCACTGATGAGGCGGTGAAATAGGCGATGCAGATGCTGCGCGACCTTTGGCAGGTCGCGACGTGGCCGATAAGAAAGATCAGGCCCTCACGGCCTGCCATCTGCCCCTCATGCGGCCTGGATGTGACCACGACTGCCCTTTACCGACACTATGGCGTATGCCAGAGGTGTAGCCATCACTTTCGCCTTCCAGCGAAGAAGTGGATCGAGGCTCTGGTGGACCCTCATTCCTTCAAAGAGGTTGATGTCCGCCTGGCCCCAGTAGATCCCCTCTCCTTCTTTTCGGGCAAGGATGGGTATCGTAAACGATTGAAGCAGGCCCAAAAGAGGACCAGGTTGACCGAAGCGGTCATCACCGGAGTGGGTCGTATCGGTGGAGTGCAGACCCTTCTGGCTGTCTTCGACTTCGCCTTTATGGGTGGCAGCATGGGCTCTGTGGTCGGGGAGAAGATCACCTTGGCCTTCGAGCGGGCTGTCAGGCAGGAACTGCCCATTGTGCTCGTTACCTCAAGTGGAGGTGCTCGCATTCAAGAGGGGATGTTGGCCCTGATGCAGATGGCCAAGACTGCGGCCGCGGTCCAACGTTTCCACGCCGCCCGGTTGCCCTTTATCTCCGTGCTGGCCAGTCCCACCACCGGAGGTGTCTACGCCAGTTTCGCCAACCTGGGGGACGTCATCCTGGCCGAGCCCGGTGCTCTCATCGGCTTCGTCGGGCCACGGGTGGTGGAGGCCACCACCGGGGAGAAGCTCCCCTCGGATTCCCACACTGCTGAGTTCCTCCTCCAGCATGGCATGATTGATGCCATCGTCCCTCGCCTGGAGTTGCAGGGGAGCATTGCTGCTCTGTTGACTACCTTCTGCACCCGGGAGAAGCTCTCCCAGGAAGCACAGGCTGGTCCCCTGGCGGATGCGGAGCCACACCAACGCTCCGCCTGGGAACTGGTGAAACTGGCGCGTCATGCCGACCGTCCTACAGCCTTGGACTACATTCGGCGCATCTTCATTGACTTCTTTGAACTTCACGGCGACCGATACTACGGAGATGATCCGGCCATAGTGGGTGGGGTGGCCAGGCTGGAGGGCCAGGCGGTGATAGTCATCGGCCAGGAGCGAGGGCATGGGCCGGAGGCAGGTTTCCGACACCATGGCATGGCTCGCCCCGAGGGGTACCGCAAGGCCGAACGGCTGATGCGGCTGGCTGCTCACCTGGGACTGCCCATCATCACCTTCATTGACACCCCAGGCGCAAGTCCTGGCTACGAGGCAGAGAAGCGGGGCATGGCCATGGCCCTGGCCAACTGCCTGGGTACTATGGCCGAGTTGCCGACGCCGATCCTGAGCGTGGTTATCGGCGAGGGAGGAAGTGGTGGAGCATTGGCTCTGGGAGTTGCCGACCGCATCCTGATGTTGCAGAATGCCGTGTACTCCGTCATTTCCCCTGAAGGGGCAGCGGCCATCATCTTCCGGGATTCCACCAAAGCGGAGGAGATAGCCGATCAGCTCCATCTCACCGCCTGGGAGTTGAAAAAGCTGGGCATCATTGATGAAATCATTCCGGAGCCGGGTGAGGGTGCCCATGCTGAGCCGGAAAGCACGACGGCCGCGGTGAAGCAATACCTGTGCCAAAGCCTGGCGGGATTGAACGAAGTTCCCACCACTCAGTTGCTGGAGGCACGCTATGAAAAGTATCGAGGCATCGGACGGTTCAAATCGTAGCGCAACCTCTGGCCGCAACCAAACTTCTGGATGTCATTGCGAGGACATCCTGAGCGCAAGCGAAGGGATGCGACGAAGCAATCCCCTTCGATTTACCGTAGGAGATTGCTTCGCACAGACCGCTCGCAATGACATGTTCCCGTATGCGAAATACGGAAGGGAGCCAAGTGCCTGAAGTTCTGGCAGGGATCCGAGTCATTGACCTGACCCAGGCCCTGGCGGGTCCCTACTGCACCATGATGCTGGGCGATCTGGGCGCGGACGTGATCAAGGTGGAGC
>JBHIDP010000101.1:0-9303 GCA_046760185.1 Anaerolineae bacterium | reverse complement strand
GGATGGTTTAGCGGATTAACGGATGGGGGTGGCGGGAGTAGCGGGGGGTTTCCCTGGTCGAAGATAAAAACAAAGGGCGAGGCCTGATAATCTTCAATAACAGATAATAAACGGCTCGCCCTTTCAGTGGGGGAGGTGTGAAACTATAGCTATTGTACCCTCTTTCTGTTACCGACAGCAAGGGCCAAAAGTCCCGGCCGAAAGTCCCTGCTTGGAGGGGTTCGCCTCATGGAACAGCAAGTAGTGGCGGAAATCCAGGCAGTGCATGATGATGCTCGCATCTCACTTGGTTGCCCGAGTGGATGGGATATGGTAAAATAGGAGCAGGTGCTGAACCAAGGAGGGAAGCTGTTATGGAGCAAATCACCGGGATGACGGCAGAACTATATAAGGCCATCGTGGCCATTGTGGACGAGCGTGTGCGGGAAATCCGGGTGACCCGTGAGGACTTCGACGCGCTGAGAGGCGTGGTGTCGGAACTGGCCCAGGCCATGGAACGGCTGGCCCAGGCCCAGGCGCGTACCGAGGAGGCGCTCCGCCAGTTGGCCCAACAGGTGGGTGCCTTGAGCGACAACATTGGCTATGGGCTGGAAGACATCGCCCGCGTCGTCCTGCCCGGCTACCTGGAGCGGCGGTACAAGATCAAGGTTGTCCGGTTGGAACGGCGACTATTCCGGGTGGACGGTCGAGTGGTGGATATTGACCTCTACGGCGAAGGGAGTCGAGAGGGGCAGCCGGTCGTCGTCCTGGGTGAGGTCAAGGCGCGCATCTACGGCCGGGAGGTGGGGCAGTTTCTGGCCCAGGTGAGTGAGGTGAGGCCGCAGGTGGAGGGGGAGGTAGTGCCGCTGATGTTCGGCTATTTCATTGACCTCTCAGCGGCGGAAGTGGCAGGAGAGGATGTGCTGCTGGTGGCTTCGTATCAACCGGCGGTGGATATGCAATCAACGGATGGTTAACAGATAAACGGATTCCCCCACTTGGTCCCGGTTGACGAATACAGTGCGGTTAACAGCAGGTACTATTTGATTCCATGCTTGATCTTCTCATGACAACGGTAACACCCAATACCTTTGTCGGTAATGTGGGCTTGGTGAATTTTCAGAGTGTTTTCTCCTAACAACTGCTCAGGGTTTTCAATGTGACAGGAGAAGCACTCTTCTTTTTTGATTCCCCCGTCGCCAGAAGTTAGGTCCTCATGGCACACAGTGCAGTCTATGGCCGCTTCACCCTCTAAGAGTGCCTCGTGAGAAAATCCCCCTTTCGGTGGAGCTGTCTGGATGGCGGCATGGCAGTCGAGACACTCCCCTATGTATGTTGCCTCACTTCCCCTCCCCTTAAAGTGGCAGAATGAACAGGCGTTCTCGTTAACCGAAAAGTGCGATTCTGCCGTCACCATAGTGTGACAAACAGAGCAATGGATCTCCACATCCCGTAGTGTCCGATCCAGGTGATCGGCATGGCTGAAGGAAACCCGACCTTCGAGGAGAACTGGTGCGTTTTTGAGAGCCTCGATGGTATGGCATCCACCTCGCAAACAACTCTGGTCACTGACTACGGCCATTGGTTTGAATTTCTCTGTGGCTGTGGCTGTTTTCACCACTTCCGTGAGTCCGACCACCTTAGTCCTGATATAGGACCTTACGTTGGGCTCATAGTGACAGGCAGTGCAGGAGATGCCGGCCTGGCCATGGAGGGACTGTTGCCAACTGGCGTAGTAGGGACTCATCTTATGGCATATGTTGCAGAACACAGGATTCGAGGTAGATTCAACGGTGAACCCCCCTAATGCTACCAGCGACAAAACTATGACCGGCGACACGTACAGCAGTTTCTCCGTCCAAAGCATCCTCTTCCCGAAATGTACAGGGCTGCGGAATCTGAAGCGATTTCTGAGGATGTCGTAGATGAATATCAAGGCGATGAGCAGGCACCCGTACACCATGAAGATAAACATGTGACTGAAAAACCTGTCTTCTACAGAGCGGAGGAAACTGTAGCCGAGAAAAGCGAGGGTTGCTGTGATCAGATAGACGAAGATGTCCAGTTTGGTCAGGAAGAGAAACCCTAGCCACAGAAGCGAGCCAACAATGAGCACAATCCAGGTGCTGGCTGGGTCTATGCTTTCCACCCAGATAGCCGCAGCACTGGAGAGGATTGTCAAAACGATGACGGACGAAAAGGTTGCCCAACTTCCCGTAGTATCCCCTCTCTTCCTCAGAACCCAACCGTAGATGAACAAGAGCGGCACCACAGGGATGAAATAAGCTAGCACATTCGAGGCCTGGACGAACGGTAGAAACGACAGGGCAATCAAGAACGATAGGGAAAGAGAAAGACCAGCGCCTGCCAGGAAGGTGCTTTCTTTTTCTTTATAAGCCATGAAGAGGTGGATAAGTAGATGGAGCAGCGCTCCAGCAAGGCCGAGCAGATCGTTCAACCGTGCCGTGAGGACGAGAAAAGCCACGGCCCCAACCAGGCCGTTGAGATGACCACCGATATAGAGCGGCATCGTATAGTCGGATTGCCCCCTCTTATCAAAGTATACGCCTGCTCCATAGAAGACCACCGTCAGAGGGACGGCAAACAGGATGTAGAAGGCGCTCTGCTCTACCAGAAGGAGCGCCAGGAAGAGGGCTGTGATAGTGAAAATGGAGGCTGGATAAAGATACGGCCCCACTCTTCTCCTGGCCCAGACGAAGAAGAAGGTCAAGGCATAAAGGCCCGAAACTATGGCGGCTGGCATCAGGAAACCGTTGACCAGCAGGGCAACAATGGTGAAAAGCATCAGGAGATAGCCGCTTGCTTCCAGCACAATTTTTGGCAGTCTGTGCTCTGCCTCCACCAGAAACGAAGAGGTGATGAGATAGACTACAGGCCAGAGAGCGGTGACAAATATCTCTGGTTCCTTCCAGGGATAGCCCAGAGCGATGGAGGTGAGCGTTGCCACACCAAGGGAGAAGAGGAGCAAGTAGTTCCACCTGCTTTTCTTCTTCGTCAGATCCAACCCCCAGGCAGCCATGGCCATTCCCAGAATCAAGAACGCCAGGGCGGAGATGCTCTTAGAGAGGCCGACGGCTACCAGTAGATTTAGGAACAAAAAGGTAACAGCAACGACGGAAGATAACAACGGCTCTATCAGTTTCAACCTGAAGTAGTACAAGATGCCAGGAATGATAAAGGCTGCTGGCAGGAGTAGAGCGGTTGAGAAAGGCAGGCGTGTCTCTTGAAGAACATAAACGGCCCCCGCGACGGCGACAGCGATAACCGGTATCCCCAAAATGGTGTAGTACCCAGCCTCATCCACCCGATTTCTAGACGATTGTCCTATGGCATAGACCAGTAGGATGAAAGGAACTGTCCAAAAGAGATTAGCAGCGGTGTTCTTGAAGGGGTCTGCCTGGAAAAGGGCAGCCATGAAACTGAGAGTGAGGAATAGACCAGCGAGGTAGAACAACAGCCAACGGAACTTCACCACCAGCGGCCTTACCCGGAAACCGGCCAGGACGGCCACGGCTGCAAACACAAGAGCGGTGAGGCTATTTGGGTAGCTCGGTGTGAAGCCCCGGACAGCCGTGTAGATGAGCGCACCGAGAGCCACGATCTCACCGAAGGTGACATGACTGTGGCCAACCATCAAACCAAGCATTGACTTTTCGCGCTGCAACAGCACACCGCCCGACATGATGTACAGAAAGAAAACGCTGCCCAGAAAGGCAACCAGAGAGGAATAATCAGTCCACGGATAGGTCAGGGCCATGGGCAGCACGGTGAGCACAAACCCAGCGGCAAGAAAAGGAACGATTTCTTGAAGCCCACTATACAGGGCGAACCCCAAACTGACAAGGAGCAGCGAGCAAGCGACGTATCCCAGCGGGATCAGATCCTCGCCCCAACCCAGATACCCGGCTGCTACCAGATAGAGGACAATGAAGGCTAAGAGAATTGATTCGGCCACCATCTGCTTCTTTGAAAGGTTTCTCGCCACCACAAGCCAGGTAAGGACGGAGGCCAGGTAGAGAGCCAGCCAGGTATCGGAATGGAGTAGAAAGAGGAAGCTTGGCACGGCAAGTAGGGTGAATGTCCACAGGTGCCATGCTTTCTTCTCTATCAAGTATCTGAGCACGAAGTAGAGGGCAAAGAGAATGAGGGTGAAGAAGGCGAGGAGAGGAGCAGAGCGGCTATACAGCGCTGCCTTGAAGAGAACAATCAGCGTAAAGCCTGACGTAACCAAAATCGTACTTCCATTCAGCCCGCTCGAAACGAACTCAAGTTTCCTCTTTTCAAGGTATCGGGCCAGGAAGTAGAAAACGAAGACCAAGGGAGTGCTGAGAAGCGGCAGATAAATGGCCGGTACATTCAAGCTATAAAGGAGCAGGTTATAGGAGACAACCAGAAGGATGGTCCCCGGATAGAGCATAAGAGTCTCTCGGGGGATGATCGCGGCAGCAACGTATACGCCCGCAAAGATGGCCAGGATGAAGGCCGACAGCAGCGGATACAACTGAAAGAAGTTCTTCCCCACAAGAAGCAAGACTGCGGTGAAAAGCAGAGCAAAGATGTGTCCCCAAAAACGAGTTATGTTTTGTCTCATATGTTTCTCACGTTAAAGTACTTCTCTACAATCTTATGGCATGCCACCGGGACAGCTTCCCGCACAGCTTCAGAAAGACCTGGCTGCACCATGGATGGTACAGGGCCGACGTCGCAGGCCAGCACGGTCACCCGGACTCCGCATTGCTCTCGCAGCTCCTGGAGCAGATTCGAGGTCGGAGCCTGATGCATGGAGAAATTATCCACTTTCTGTTTTGGAATGGCCTCGATCGGAATTTCAAAAACCTCACCCGGTTGTCCGCCCCAGTCAACTGCGTCAATAACCACGATCTCTTCGGGTCGGGTCTCGCTTAAAGCCAGGGTGAAAAGGACCTTGCGCACCCCTGTGCCTACATCCATGATACAGACATGGTTGGGAACCTCGTAGTTGTGGAGCAAGTAACTTACGACTTCTGGGCCAAAGCCGTCGTCTCCGAAGAGTGTGTTACCACACCCCAGTATCAATATCCTCTTCTGGCAGAACTCGGGAAGGATGTCCATGGAAGTGTAAAGTGCCTAAAGTGAGAAGTTCAAAGTGCCTAAAATGCGAAGTGGGAAGTGGAAGGTTGGTTTGGTCATTTCACTTCACACTTCCCACACTTCCCACACTTCGCACTTCCCAGTCAGTTGGCGTAGGAATCGAGGAGATTACCGTCTCTATCAACGATGTCTAGTTTGACTGCAATCTTCCCGTCCAGCCTATGGGTGGCACAGGAGAGGCACGGGTCGTAGGCCCGGATGGCCATCTCCACCCGATCGAGGGTCCCCTGGTCGTACTTCCCATCCTTGATCAGGGCCGTGGCCGCCTGTTTGACCGACAGGTTGATGGCCGCATTGTTATGGCCAGTAGCCACGATCAGGTTGACGAAGGTCAGGATGCCGTTCTCGTCGGTCTCGTAGTCGTGGATCAGGGTGCCCCGAGGCGCTTCCACGCAGCCTACCCCACGCGCCGCTCTCGGCTCCACCGCCTTGCGGATGTCGGCGGAGGTGATCTCCGGGTCATCCAGCAGTTGCACCACCAGTTCGGCGTTGTACAGCAGCTCGATGAGCCGCGCCCAGTGGTAGAGCAGCGTCAATTGCGCCGGACGGCCGAAGTTGTTGCGGAACTCCTCCAGCTCAGCCTGAGCCAACGGGGTGGGGATGTGGTCGCAGACGTTGAGACGGGCCAAGGTGTTCACCCGGTAGAGAGCCGGGTTCTCATCCACCAGGGCGAAATCACCCTTCTGCTTGGCATAGGGGAACTTGAGGTAGGTCCACGGCTCCACGTGCTCGGCGATGTGGTCCCGATACTCGTCGTAGGCAAAGTCCTCGTAGCTGCCGTCTGAGGCCATCAAGCGCAGCTTGCCGTCGTACAGGTCTAAGGCCCCATCCTCGGTAACTGTGCCCATGAAGCCGGTGGTGATCACCCCCAGCATCTTCACCACGTCCAGGTACTTGGGGAAGATGTCATCCTTGGCGAACTGCATGGTGAACTTGGCCAGGTCCAGGCACTCCTCGGCCATCGGCTTGAGCTGGTCCCGTTCCTCAGCCGTCAGCGGCCGGCTGAAGCCGCCCGGCACCGCCGCCGCAGGATGGATGGCCTTGCCGGAGATGATCTCCAGCATCCTGGCGCACATGTGCCGCACCTTGACCACCCGCCGGGCCAGATCAGGCGCCGCCCCCACCACGCCGATCACGTTCCTGACCTTGTAGTCCGCATCGGGCCCCAGAACGAAGTCGGCTCCCGACAGGAAGTAGAACTGCAGGATGTGCTCCTCCATGTAGGCCACGCTGTTGCACAGGGTGCGCAGCTTCTTCGCCGCCGATGGGATCTCCACCCCGAAGACGGCGTCGGTCGCCTTGGCTGAGGCCAGATGGTGCGACCAGGGGCACACACCGCAGATGCGGGTGGTGATGCGGGGCATCTCCTCCACCGGTTTCCCGATGCAGAACTGCTCGAAACCCCGCAGTTCGATGACATTCACCCGGGCATCATCTACATTCCCCTGATCGTCCAACTGGATGGTTACCTTGGCATGACCTTCGATGCGGGTAACCGGTTGAATGACTATCGTCTTGCCCATCTTTTACCTCCTTGGGATTGATCGCAGGCGGCCGGCCGCACCGACGAAACGGTTAAAGGTCGCCGCCCGATCGGGAATCTGTCTGGGGTCCAGGCCGATGGTTGACAGCGCACCCATCATGTCCACCATGGGATTGGCCCCTTCCCTCAAGAGGCCGAAGCACCCCCGGCAGGTCATGTAGGCCCGGATGCAGCGGGGCGTTCCCTCTTCACCGCCGCAGCCCGCTCGGGTGGCTGGCCCCTGGCACAGGAAGCCTTGCTCCATAAAGCAGCGCACCGTGTCCAGCGGCTGGCCGACACCATCCACTGACTCCAGAGGTCGTCGCAGGGCGCTGAGGGCCTTTTCCTCGCGGATGGTGGGGCACTCGTCGCAGACGCTCTTTTCCGAGAGGGTGATCGGTTTCCCTTCCAGCAGGCCGGTTACAGCCTGGGCAAACAGCTCCGGCGTGGTAGGGCAGCCGGGCAGCTTGAGGTCCACCTTGACCACCTCCTCCAGGGCGTAGACACGATCGAGCAGCTCGGGGACGCCCTCGCTGGGCGTGTCGCCGGCATCGGTGGTGGGGGTGCCCCGGAACACTTTGTCGTAGATGTCTCCCACCACGAACTGGTTGGCCAGGGCGGGGACACCGCCATAGCAGGCACAGGAGCCCATAGCGATGAGGGTGTTCACCTTGGCGCGCATCTCCTCGGCGAGGTGTTTGTTCTCCTCGTTGCGGATGCCTCCGCTGATGATGCCCACCTCAGCCTCGGGGATCTCGGCCTCGCTCTTCTCCCCGGTCTGCCCATAGAGTTTGTGGTCCATGATAACCGGCATGTGCACAAACTCCAGGGCGGGCAGCAGGTCTAGCAGTGGCTCGCCGACGTCGAGGATGGTGACCTCGCAGCCGCCACAGATGGCGAACCACTCTTGAGCAACTTTTACTGGCATAGCTCTCCTCCCTCTAATACTTACGGTTGATGAAACCCGGTCTGGGGACAGATTCTAGATGGTCAATAAGCATCACCTCCTTGGAAGTGCCTGAAGTGTGAAGTTCAAAGTGCCCTGAAGTGAGAAGTTCAAAGTGCCTGAAGTGAGAAGTTTTGGAAGTGCCTAAAGTTCAAAGTTGGAAGTGCAAAGCCTGCCCTGCCTGTCCCGAGCGTAGACGAGGGGAGCAGCGTCGAAGGGTGCGAAGTGTGAAGTGCTGCGAGAGCGAAGATAGCCTGTTCGCTATCCGATTGTTTTGCGCCATTCAAACGGACTCCGAGTCTGCCTAACGGCTGCGAACTCACCCGCCGCGCCAGGTTTGCACCGCCACCTCACTGGGCAACGTCAACTACAATAACGAAGGCGCCGCCGACGCGGTTGTGTGCAGTGAGTTATTAGCCGGCCTCTATCACTCTGTTAGACGGGTCATCACGGCTCTTCTTCCAGCGTGGAAGCAACAGTGAGATGATAACCCTGTCCCGTGTCTGTCACCTCGAAGTCGATTATGTTACGTGTGTACTCGGAGAAGTAAGCCTTCTTCCGGGCGATCAGCATATTCACGATCCCCTTCAGCCCCGCTCTCAGTTCATCGTCGCCTGCTGGTATCCCGGCTGCAAGTACTCTGTCTATCATTTCCTCCTGCTCTTCCTCAGGGAGAAATGAGGCATTCCAGGCCATAACAGCCAACGTTAGTAGCTTGTGGTAAGCTTCCTCAGTATCGGCCAAGTCCATATACGGTTCCACGAAGTCTCCCAGCACTTCGGACATTTTCACCTGTCCGCTTGGTGCAATGACAAGCTTTTCGTCGCGAAAGGGACCTTGCTCTAGCTTGGCCCTCAGACGTTCAAATCCGCTCCGTTTACTTCTGCGTTTGCGTCTTCTCTTTCTAGATTTTGACGGTGTCATCTGCTACCTACGCAATTCTCTGGAATGCTGTTGACGGATCCTCATTGCGACTTGTGACACAAAGGCCAGCTAACGGCACGCGAATGAGCCGCGCGGCGGGTTTAATGCTTGTACGTCATAAGAAGCCGCGATCAGCCGCGTCGGCTCCATCCGCTGGTTAGAGCCTGTCCGAAAACCCAGCAGCGGGGGCTCCCATGCCCCCACTGGGCGGGCGTGGGAGCCAGCCCAGCTAGTTTTCGGATAGGTACTTAGAACTTTAGGCACTTCCTCACTTATATGGACTCGGTCCCAGCTTCCTGAGCTCCTCGACCATCTCCCGTACCACCTGAGCGAAGCGGGCCGCCTCGGAGGCAGAGACCCATTCCAGGCGGAAGCGCTCTGGCTCCAGGGCGAAGTCCTCCAGCATCAGGTCAATGGCGTCGGCTCTGGCCTCGGCTCTTAAGTTCCCTTCCCGATAATGGCAATCCCCCGGATGACAGCCGCACATGAGCACCCCATCGGCGCCATTGGTCAGGGCGTCCATCACCAGGTTGGGGTGCACCATCCCGGAGCACTGCACCCGAATGATGCGCACGTTGGGTGGATACTGGATGCGCGACGTGCCAGCCAGGTCTGCCCCGGTGTAAGCGCACCAGTAGCAGCAGAAGGCGAGGAGTAGGGGTTCATAAGTATCGGATTGGGATACCATAGCCATAACCTCTTCCGCTTTCAAGTGCCTAAAGTTCGAAGTGCCTAAAGTTCGAAGTTGGGAACCCACTTTAGACACTTCGCACTTTAGTCA
>JBHIDP010000100.1:0-9364 GCA_046760185.1 Anaerolineae bacterium | reverse complement strand
TACTGATCATAGACTGTCCAGCGGATTATAGCCATGCGGCATCTGCCAGGGCCAGTAAAGGTGCATCCCCGGTCCTCGGAAGAGGAAGCCACTGACGGTGAGGACCAAGGCCGTCACCATGAGGAGAGTGAAGATCAAGATCATCATCTCCCGCATGCTGGGGGACCATCTCAGCAGCACCAGGCAAGGCAACGCGACAATCGCCCCCAGGACTACCGCAGGGACGACGAACCCCCCGACCAGGGATGGCGCGCCGCGCAACAACTCCTGCAGCCCGATGAATTCGTCGAAGATGATGAAAGCGGGCATCACGACTAGAGCATAAAGGCCGCCCCAGATGGTAATCCTGAGGCCCCGAGGGGAGCCGAACCATTTCCCTGCCCCCTCCCGGCTGTTATCGAGGTAGGGCAGAGCGATCAGGAAAAGCACCACGGCAGTGGGGATGAATACACCCGCTAGGGTAGGGTGCATATGTAGGAGAAGCTCCTGTAGCCCGACGAAATACCAGGGCGCTTTGGAGGGGTTGGTGGTGACGTTAGGGTTGGCCATCTCCTCCAGAGGCGCATTGCGCGCCATAGAGAAGACGACTAACAGCAGCGTCGTCCCCAGGACCAACAGCAGCTCCAGTAGGGCCACGATGGGGAAGGAGAACACTGTATCATCGGGCCCTTTGTCTACCATAGGCGAGGTGCCCTTCACTAACTCCATCAAGCCATAGGTCTTGTCAGGGTCCCTTGGGAAAATCTCAGTTCTGCGTTCATCAACAGCCATAGTCACTCCTCGGCTGGTAGTGGCGACTTTAGTCGCTCTGAAGCGACTGAAGCCGTCACTACGAATACTTTTCGGATAGGTTCTTTGCCTGGCGTCAACCTGTTATCTCCAGTAGGTCCTCTTCCTTTCCCTGTGCTGCCAGTCCACCGTCTTTACGAACCCGCCAGATGTGGAGCGAGATGCCCAAGGTGAGGAACAAGGGGATGGCCAGGATATGAAGGGCGTAGAAGCGGATCAGCGCGTTCTGCCCCACTTCAGGGCCACCCAGCAGGATAAAGCGTATCTCCGAACCCAACAGGGGAGCGTACCCGGCGATGCTCGTACCCACGGTGATGGCCCAGAAAGAAAGTTGGTCCCAGGGCAGGAGATAGCCGGTGAAGCTGGCGAACAGGGTGAGGATCAGGAGGAAAACGCCAACTGCCCAGTTGAACTCCCGAGGGGGCTTGTAGGCCCCGGTATAGAAGACCCGCACCATGTGCAGGACAACTGTGAGCACCATGAGATGAGCAGCCCAACGGTGCATGTTCCGCAGAAATTGGCCGAAGGGGACGCCCGTCTGTAGCTCCAAGATATCGGAATAGGCCCGCTCCACCGAGGGCACATAGTAGAACATGAGCAGCACCCCAGTCACTGTGAGGATCAAGAACAGGATGATCGAGATGACCCCCAGTCCCCAACTATAAGTGGGACGGAGGCTTTGCCGGCTGACCTTGACCGGGTGGAGGTGAAAGAAAATGTTGGTGGTCATGATCAGCGAGCGGTTCATCTCCGTGTCCGGCCAGCCGTGGCGGAAAAAGGACCGCCAGACACGTGACCGGGTAACTCGATCAATCCAGTTCCCCCCTGTGCCTACAACCATCCATGCCTCCTCTCTCTCATTCATAGACCAGTTGCTCCTCGAACTGAAAGGCCTCCATGGTGATCGCCCCCGTCGGGCAGCGCTGGGCACAGAGGCCGCAGCGGGTGCAGAGGGTCTCATCCTTGAGCATGGCAGCGGCTGGCGGCGCTCCCGGCTGGTCGAAGGCCTCCAGAGGGACGCCGTACCTGGCCTCCACAACCTGCTCTAAATGCTCATCCCCGGCCAGGTCTGCCAGGTGCACGATCTTGAGACAGTTCCAGGGGCAGACATCAACACAGCCATTGCAAAGGATGCACTTGGAGGCGTCGAAGACGGTGTTGACCCCGCATTTGAGGCAGCGCTCGGCCTGCTCCACGGCCATCGCCTCGTCGTACCCCAGCTCCACCTCAGCAATGCCGATGCGCCGGTCTAAAGGGAGGGTGGGTACCTTCTGCCGAGGCCGTACCGTGTAGCCCTCAGGCATGCGATGGTCGGGCAGGGGGGTCATGCGCCCTCGTTTGACGACCTTCATGGTCTTGCCTTGCAGATAGGCGTCAATGGCCCGCGCGGCCCGCTGCCCGTCACGCACAGCCTCGATAAGGATACGAGGACCGTAGACCACGTCACCACCGGCATATACCCCTGGGGCACTGGTAGCACCCGTCACCGGATCGGCGATGATCAGACCACGAGGGCTGACCTCGATCTCCTCGGCCCCTTTGAGGAAAGAGAAGTCGGCGGCTTGGCCGATGGCCAGGATGACGGTGTCGCCGTCCATGACCGCCTCGGTGCCGGGGATGAAGGTAGGGTTGAACCGTCCCTCCTGGTCGAAGACCGAGCGCACCTGGATCGTCTCCAGGCCAACCACCTTGCCATCGCGGCCCAGGATACGGTTGGGACCCAAGCGGGTGTGGATCTCTATCCCCTCCTCCAGCGCCTCCTCGATCTCCAGCTCGCTGGCCGGCAACTCCTCCCACGACTCCAGGGCCATCATATGCACCTCAGCCACACCCAGGCGCAGGGCGGTGCGGGCCACGTCGAAGGCGACCCGCATCACGCCGCCGTCGGTGGGTTCAAAGCCGGCCAACTCGGGGATGGTCTCCCGAACTTCCACCAAGAGGCGGCGTATCTCCTCGGGGGTTATGGCCGCCAAGTCCGCTTCGGCGACCTTGGCTCGCATAGCCATCCGGGCTGCGTCCACGGCCACATTCCCCCCGCCGATGACGATCACCTTCTGGCCCAGCTCTACCCGGTAACCGGCGTTGACGTTGAGGAGGAAGTCCACCGCCTTGAAGACCCCGTCCAGGTCGTTTCCCTCGATGCGCAGATCACGCCCCTTGCCCAAGCCTACCCCAATGAACACGGCGTCGAAATCCCGGCGCAGGTCAGCCAACGACAGGTCCTCCCCCACGGTGGTATTGAATCGCAGTTCCATCCCCAGGTCCAAAATAGTTTGGAATTCGAGATCCAGGAGGTCCCGGGAGAGGCGATAGAGGGGGACGCCCATGCGGATCATGCCGCCGGGAGTTGAGGAGGATTCGAAGAGGGTCACCTGATGACCCAGCAGGGCCAAGTCATGGGCCACGCTCAGGCCCGCCGGACCGGAACCGATGACGGCCACCCGTCCCTTTTTTCGTCCCGATTGGGCAGCCAGACGGCGCAGGGCCGTCAGGTCCCGCGCGGTGATCGAGTCGACTTCGGCGAGCCCCTCGGCCTGAGCGTCTCGACTGAGCTCGACGAAGTCTCGGGACGAAGGCTCAGTCGAGCCGCTGGGGGCTTCCTGGGGCAAGGATGGCTTCTCTTCCCCTGGCCGTAACGCCTCCACCCCATAGCGCTCGGCCACGAAGCGCTTCAGGGCCCGGATGGCGATGGGGGCGTCCAAGTCCCCACGGCGACAGGCATCCTCACAGGGAGCATTGCAGATGCGCCCACAGATGGAGACGAGAGGGTTCGCCTCCCGGGCGATGTGGTAGGCCCGTTGGTAATCGCCCTGGGTGATGGCCGTGACGTACCCCCGGGCGTCGGTGCGCACCGGACAGCCCACCTGACACTTGATGGCCCGCTGGTAGTAGTCAATGTCAGGGATCTCTACCTGATACTTTCCTGTTCTGCCCATTGCTGCTCCCACAGCAGACGCCAACTGTCGTAGGCATCCCACCGGTTCTCTTCGTCAATGACCAGGACCTTGTCACCGTCGCGGTCCTTGATAAAGACGGTGATCTCCGGCCGACCATCGTCTTCGCTCCCGACAATACAGCCTCCTGGGCTGAAGTCCATCCTTTCCAGCCGCCAGCCAAAGAAGGCTTCGCAAGGGGCGAGCCAACAGGGACACCATTGGCGATCCATATATACTTTCATAGGTCCCTCCCTTTGCCCACAATTGGGGCACGACCTTCCAACATTTAGCTTCTTCTCGATCTCATTACCAAGGTCAACACTATTACCACACCTACTGCCACTGCCACCAGCACCAGGACAGGCACCATCTCCAGGCCACCCTCAGGTGGTGCCTCTTCAGCCGGGGGTGCAGCGGTGGGAGTCGGTACTCTAGCCCAAGTCCTGACAAAGGCCACGATGTCATCAATCTGCTCTTCGCTCAAAGGACCTCCTTTGGCCTTGCTCCAGGCAGGCATGACAGTCTCCGCCACACCGTTGGCGATGGTATGGCGCAGGAAGGCATCTACCTGGATGCTGGGGAAATCCTTGGCCAAGGTGGCGCCGATCCGCCCCTCACCTCTCTGACCATGGCAAACAGCGCAGTTTTCAGTATACAAATTTGCTCCCTCAGTGGGGTCCCCTGCGACCCCAGCCAAGGTTGGGATGGGGGTGACTGCTCTTCTCGTGGGCGTAGGGAATACAGGAACTGGCGTACCCGCTCCTGTGGCCCAGGTCCTGATGAAGCTTACGATGTCGTCAATCTCCGTTTCGGTCAGGGGGCCGCCTTTAGCCTGGCTCCAGGCGGGCATGACCGAGCCTGACACGCCGTTGGCGATGGTCTGGCGCAGGAAGGCATCCACCTGGATGGCAGGGAAGTCCTTAGCCAGGGTGGCACCAACCCGGCCCTCTCCCCTCTCGCCGTGACACACAGCGCAGTTCTCAGCATAGAGTTTAGTCCCCCTCTCGATAGGGCCTTGGGCCCTGGCCACTCCTATGGAGAGAATGATCGGTGCGGCCAAGAGCGCCACCACACATCTTCGCCAGTTCATATCCTGTCCCTTCCAAATGACCCGAGGCAATTCATGTTCGAATGGCAGGACGATTTCCCTGGGAAAATAGCCGTTGAATCCAAAAGTTCTTGCCCCGGTTCATTTAATCTTGCCAGATCTTGAGGAAGACAATCAGGTCTTCGATCTCCTGGGAGGATAACCTGTCCTTCCAGGGAGGCATGAGGGTATCAAGGCGACCCTCTTTGATGATTTCCCTGATGGCCGCATCATCGCTGGTTTTGATAAACTCGCTGTCCTTCAAAGCGGGCCCTACGCCCCCCTCGCCATTCTGCCCATGACAGGGGGAGCAGTTGGCGGCGTAGACCTTCTCTCCGTTGGCTGGGTTGGGGGAGGCAACAGGGCTGGCCTCAGCCATAACTGTGGCTTCGGGTGGAGGAGTAGCCTCCGCCACGACTGTAGGTGTGGGGGTAGGCCTGGCCACCTCAGGAGCGGTGCTTTCCCAGTTAAGGATAAAGGCTACCAGGTTCTCGATCTGGTCATCACGCAAGGGGCCACCGAAACTTTCACCCCAGGTGGGCATGAGGACGAGCCATTCGCTACTCTTGGTGGGACGCCCTGCGGTGATGGTCAGTTTGAGAAAATCGTGGAGCGTCCCCTCGAACCTGAACTCCTGTAGCCTTTCGTTGAAGAACGACCGGGTATTCAGAGGGGGACCGACGCCGGGTATCCCTTCACCTTTGATTCCATGGCACCCTCGGCAGTTGGCTTCGAACAACTCCGCTCCTGCTTCAATAGACCTCGCTTGTTGAGCCCTCTCTGCCATGGCCATACGGCCGGGCTCGTTGAGGCCCACGATACCGACGACAATGATGGTAGCTATAATCAGTACCAGGCCCAGGGTGATCCTTGTGGTCGCTGTCATGCTTTAGCCTCTTCGAAAGCAGTGTTGAGTGTTGAGTTGGAACAGGTACTCCTAACTCCACACTTTACATTCTGAGCCGGGGCTAGTAGCCGGAGTCTCTATGAACATAGACCGATTTCTCAAAGCTCTCTCGCTCCTCTTTGTCTGGCTTCTTCCAGGTGATCCTAAGGGTGATTTTCTTCAGACCTTCCTGCCAGTCTTCAATGACCATGACCCCTTGTCCCTCAGGGAGTTCCCTCTGGTCCTCGACCCTGGTCTTGAAGGCGGCGAAGACCTGCTCCAATCGGGAGGGTGATGCCGGCAGGACGAAGGTCTCGGTATCGTAGGGCCCCCCAGCCAACTGATCGAAGGGGATCTGCCGCACAGGGCCCACTCTCTCCTCAGGAATGAACTCCTGGGCGATCTCCACAGCGGGCGGGGCGGTCACGCCGAAGCGAGGCGTGCCCATGTAGGTCAAGACGACCAGGGCCACGACCGCCAGCAGCCCCAGGGTGATGGCCACCTTGCGGTTCCTGCCCAGACGGCTGGGGTTGCGATCAATGTAGGGGATGGCGAAGAGAAGGGCGAAGACGAGCGTGGGCACGATCACTCCCATCAGGGTCTTATCACCCACCTTGAGGAGGCCCTGGAGCCAGAGGAAATACCACGGGGCAGTGGTGTGAAAGGGGGTCTTGAAGATGTCGGCATGGTGCTCCAGAGGGGCATGCCAGAAGAAGGCCGTGGCCGCTACCAGGACGAAGGTGGCGATGGCCGCCCACATGACCTCACGGGTGAGAAGATCAGGGATGAGATCCACTCGTTCCAGGGCAGCGGCCCTTTTCTCCGGACTTACCTCCCCCTCTTCCACACCGGCTGGCAGGGAGATCCCATGCTCTCTGGCCACCTTGTAGTAGTGAACGCCGATGAGGATGATGGCCAGAATAGGCAGGAAGATGACATGCAGGAGATAGAAGCGCAGCAGGCCCCCGGCCCCGATGTCTGGGGCTCCCCGCAACAGCAGGTTCAACTGTTCGCCGAAGAGGGGAGCGGCTTCGGCCATGCTGGTGCCGATAGTGACGGCCCAGTAGGCCAACTGATCCCAGGGGAGAAGATAACCGCTGAAGCTCAGGAAGAGGGTGATCAGGAGGAGGACCACACCCGTCAACCAGGTGAACTGACGAGAATGCTTGTAGGAGCCGGTGAGATAGACCCGCAGCATGTGCAGGAAAACACTGATCACCATCCCCTCGGCTGCTAAGCGGTGTATGTCCCGCAGGAGCCTCCCGAAGGGGACATTGCTGAGGATGTTCAGCATGTCGGCGTAGGCCCGCAGGGGGGAGGGGGTGTAGAAGATCATCAGGACCACACCGGTGATGCCCTCTACGATGAAGAAAAAGACGCTGAGCCATCCCAGGGCAAAGGTGTGGGTGAACCAGGTAGAACCTCTCTGGTAGTAGCGAGGGCGGATGTGAAACCAGAAGGATTTGGTGTGAACCCTATAACGAGGATTGGGCTTTTCAGTGGGGGGTTCCCCCCGAAAGATGGCTCGCAGCTCCGCTATGCTCAGCCCAGCCGTCACAGCCCTCACCGTCTGGTCAGCTTTGCTGAGGATCGTGGCCCGCCAGTCTATTGATCTCGCCTCGTTGACTTGGGCCAGAATCCTGGATCGGATATCACCAAAACCCATATTCTCCTTTTCCCTGCAAATGAATTGGTCTATGGCTGAGCGGCTACGACTTATCGCTATACGCCATATGCCATACGCTAAAGTGCAGTGTTCAGGCGTGCTTCTCGCCGAAAATCCGCTTGCCCGTGTCCACTATGACAAAGGCATTCTCGTCAACGATGGGCAGAGGCTTTCCCGTGCGGTCTGTAGCGCCCATCTCCCTCCCCTGGGCATCCACCAGCCGAACGACGAACCGGTCCAGGCTGCGAGGGGCCGGTCCGCTGATGTATGTGCCGTCCTTCTCGAACTTGGAACCGTGGCAGGGGCACTCAAACCGTCCCGTGATTTCCTGCCAGGGAACCAGGCAACCCAGGTGGGTACACACCTGATAGAGGGCTAAAACACCTGACTCTAGGCGGACGACGTAGAACTTGCCCTCGCGGAAGAGGTTAGGCGCCTCTCCCTCTTTGTAGGCTTTCACCTGGCCTACCCTGAACTCGCCTCCGAATTCTCCCTCCCTGAAACGAGGCATGGAGAAAAGGTAGGTCACACCTCCCACCTCGGCCAGAAAGATGCCCAAAGAGGCCAGCCAAGCATAGTTGAGGAACTCGCGCCTGTTTATGCTCGCTTCCCCAGTTATGCTTTCTTTTCCTTTCGTGATGGCCTTCTCTTGGCTCATCTCGAACCTCCTCTCCAAACCTGCTTTTGTTTGCGGATCACGAGTCAACGTCGCGGTCACATGGGGGGCTTGAATCCCCCCACACGAGAGAACCTTCCCCTGGGCTGAAGCCAGAGGCCACATGACCTGATGCACTCTCTCGCAGACTCCCTGCTTCAGCGGGTAATAAGAGAGATACATTGGATCCTTTCATCAGAGAAGATTTCGCATTGATGCGAGAGAGTGCATCACCGCGCGTTGGTATATGTTGCTTGTGCAACAACTCTACTGGACCACTATGGTTCCGATCATCCGCGGATGGATGCGGCAGAAGTATTCGTAGGTCCCCGCCTCCGTGAAGGTGAAGCTATAGCTATCCCCCTTGGACAGCGAGCCGGAGTCGAAAAGGTCCTCTTTATTGGTCACCGTGTGAGGAGCACTATCCTGTTGGGTCCAGGTTACGGTCGTTCCCATCGGAACCGTGATCCTCCCAGGATTGAAGGCGAAGCCCTGGATGACGACCTCTGCCGAGAGCTCGGCTTCTGGGGCTTGGGCCAGCATGTCTTCGATCTTGTGCTCGGCATCGTGGTAGTTGCCGGCCTCCAGGTCGGCCAAGATGGCTTCGGCCGTCTCCTTGGCCTCGCCCGTGGCGATGTCCAGGAGGTGTTGGATGTGATGCTTGGCATCCTCGACGTTATCGGCTTGCAAGGCCTTCAAAGCCATCTGTAGGTGGGCGCTTGCGGGGCCTGCGAGCTCGTACTCGTGGCGGTGCTCCGCCACCGGCCCCAGGCTCTCGATGAAGGCGGCAATCTTCTCCAATTCCTCGTCGCTTACCTGCTCCTCGGTGAGAGCCGGCATCTCCCCCACCGGATTTCGTACCTGTTTGAACACCTGCTCCCTGGAGTGTCCGGCCAGGGCGGGAGCGATGTCAGTGCCCTCGGCGTTTGACCCGTGACAGGCGGCGCAACCCTTTTGGGCGAACAACGCCTTCCCCTCCTCCGCCAGCTCGGGTGTGGGTGTGGGAAGCATGGGGGTAGCCGTGGGCGGAACGGGCGTGGCTGTCGGGGGGATGGGCGTCGCCGTCGGCGGCACCGGCGTGGCTGTGGGCTTGACTACTTTGGTAGCCTCTGGGGTAGGTTGCACTTGTGGGCCGCAGGCCATCGTTCCCATCAGCGAGGAAATAACCGTCACGATCAAGAGAGATAGCCTGGCCTTAAAGATCATCTTCATTTTGCTCTCCTTTACTTTTTCCACTTCGAGTGGAAAAGCTAGGGGGGAGTAGGGGGGGACACCCCCCAGGCCCCCCGTACAAGGATACCCGCGCCCCGGAGAGCTGGATAAGCTAGCCACAAGAGGAGTGGTC
>JBHIDP010000099.1:0-9366 GCA_046760185.1 Anaerolineae bacterium | reverse complement strand
CAAAGGAGCGAATGGTGAACTTAGCTTTAACTGACACTCAGCGCATGATTCGGGATATGGCCCGAGAGTTCGCCGCCAACGAGATAGCTCCCATCGCGGCCAAGATTGATGAGACGGGTGAATTCCCGGTTGAGACCATCAAGAAGATGGGTAAACTGGGGCTTATGGGCCTCGAGGTGCCGGAAGAATATGGCGGAGCAGGAGCTGATACCGTCAGCTATGTGCTTGCCCTGGAGGAAATATCAAAGGTCTGTGCTTCCCACGGCGTAATAATGTCCGTTAACAACTCCCTGGTCTGCTACGGGCTCGACAAGTTCGGCACCGAGGAGCAGAAGCAAAAGTTCCTGGTGCCCTTGGCCAGTGGTGAGGCCGTGGGTGCCTACTCCCTGACCGAACCTCAGTCCGGCTCCGACGCTGGCAATATCCTCACCACCGCTGTTCGTGACGGTGATACCTATGTCATTAACGGCCGTAAGTCGTGGGTGACCAGTGGCCCGGTGGCCGACTACATCGTCACCTTCGTGAGCACCGACCGTCCACTGGGACACCGGGGGACAAGCGCCTTCATTGTGGATTGCACCTTGCCTGGTCTTGTTAAGGGCAAGATTGAACCCAAGTTGGGCATCCGCGCCTCGGCTACCTGTGAACTGCTCTTCGAAGACTATCGTATTCCCACCTCCCATCGCCTGGGCGAAGAGGGACAAGGGTTCAAAATTGCGCTGGCTATCCTGGATGCCGGGCGCATCGGTATCGCCGCTCAGGCCATAGGTATCGCTCAGGCTGCATATGAAGCCTCTGTTAATTATGCCAAGGAACGGGAGGCTTTTGGTCAACCGATCGCCAAGTTCCAGGCCATCCAATGGATGATTGCGGACATGGCCACTTGTATTGATGCCGCCCACCTCCTGACCCTAAACGCCGCGGTGAAGAAGGACAAAGGGGAGCGTTTCAGCAAGGAGGCGGCTATGGCCAAACTTTATGCCTCTGAAACAGCCATGTGGGTCACCACCAAAGCTATCCAGATTCACGGTGCGGTCGGCTATAGCAAGGAGTATCCTGTGGAGCGCTATTTCCGCGATGCCAAGATCACTGAGATCTACGAGGGCACCAGCGAGATCCAGCGCCTGGTCATCGCCCGAAACGTGCTTTAGTCGCCTAGTCGTGTAGTCGCTTGGTCGTTCAGTCGCTTTGTCGTTTAGTCGTGTTGCGGTTTGGTCGTTGAGTCTTGGCGCTCCTGACCACCGAACGCCCCGACCACCTGACTACGCGACCACACGACCACCTGACTACACGACTGCCTGGAGGAGATCATAGAGCTATGGCGCTAGAGCAGTTGGAGAGGGTTCGCTCAGACAAACTGGCGCACCTGAGCCAGCAAGAGAGGATGGCTGTCGAGGAGTACCTGACACGCCTGAGGGAGAGGTACGCTGACCAGGTGGCTCGTGTGGTCCTCTTCGGCTCCAAAGCCCGGGGCGACGGCGACGAGGAGTCCGATATTGACCTTTTCGTCGTACTAAAGACCGACGATCCAAGACTGAAGGATGAGATATGGCAGATGAGTTATGAGATCGAGCTGAAGCGCGGCGTGACGTTCGGCGACCTCATCGTGGGACACAGCCGCTACGCTGGGATGCGTCGCATCGAGGAGCCCGTCTTCCGCAACATCCGTGACGAGGGCATTGAGTTGTGGGCTCCCCGGCGCATCCCTCGCAAGCGCCGAAGGGCCGAGGAGGACAAGGAGATGGTGGACGAGAACACCAGGATCGTCATCGGACTCCGGTTGGAGCGCTGCCAGGAGGACTTGAAGTTCGCCCGCCTCCTGCTCGAGCAAGGTGGCTATCGCCAGGCGATTAGCCGGGCCTACTACGCCGTCTTCATGATCGCTTCGGCCGCCTTGCTGGTATTCGACATCCGGCGGAGCAAACACCGGGGTGTGGAATCCGCCGTCCACGAGTATCTGGTCAAACCAGGCCTGATCGAGCCTGAGTATGGCGCTATCTACGGCCGGGCGTTGAGACACCGCATGGACGCCAACTACGAGGATCGTGTGACTTTCACCGAGGAGCAGGCCAGTGCTATCCTGGCTGATTGCGAGCGGTTTGTGACCCGTCTCGAAGCATACCTGAGAACTGTCGGAGCTATTGACGGAGAGAAAGCAGATGACGGTTGACCCTAAAATCACCGAACTTCGCCGCCTGAAGGAACAGGCCAAGCTGGGTGGGGGGCCAGAGCGGATCGAACGGCAGCACCGACGGGGGAAGCTCACCGCCCGAGAGCGGTTGGATCTTCTGCTGGACGACAACAGCTTTCACGAACTGGACATCTTCGTCACTCACCGCACCTACGACTTTGATATGCAGAAGCGAAAATACCTGGCTGACAGTGTGGTCACTGGCTACGGCACCATAGACGGCCGCCTGGTGTACGTCTTCAGCCAGGATTTCACCGTCTTCGGCGGGTCCTTGGGTGAGGTACACGCCGAGAAGGTCTGCAAGATCCTGGACCTGGCCATGAAGAACGGTGCGCCAGTCATCGGCCTGAACGACTCGGGTGGAGCCCGCATCCAGGAAGGGGTGGTCTCTCTGGGGGCCTATGCCGACATCTTCCTGCGTAATGTCCTGGCCTCGGGGGTCATCCCCCAGATCTCAGCGGTGATGGGGCCCTGCGCCGGCGGCGCGGTCTACTCCCCAGCCATGACCGACTTCATCCTGATGGTCAAGGATACCAGCTACATGTTCGTCACCGGCCCCGAAGTGGTCAGGACTGTTACCCACGAAGAGGTAACCTTCGAGGATCTGGGAGGGGCCATGGTGCACAATACCACCAGTGGCGTGGCCCACTTCGCCGCCGAGAACGAGGAGCACTGTCTGCAACTCATCCGCCAACTTCTGGGCTACATTCCGCAGAACAACGTGGAAGATCCTCCCTACCGCCCACCAGGAGATGACCCCCTGCGCATGGACGAAGAGCTGGACACCATCGTCCCTGACAGCCCCACCAAACCATACGACATGAAAGAGGTCATCCGCCGGGTGATGGACGACTACGAATTTCTCGAGGTGCAGGCACACTATGCCCAGAACATCGTCGTCGGTTTCGCGCGGCTGAACGGCCATGCAGTAGGGATCGTAGCCCAACAGCCAGCGGTTCTGGCCGGGGTCCTGGACATCAACTCTGCGGACAAAGGAGCTCGCTTCGTGCGCTTTTGTGATTGCTTCAACATCCCCATCATCACCTTCGAGGATGTGCCGGGGTTTTTGCCTGGCGTGGGCCAGGAGCACGGGGGGATCATCCGTCATGGAGCCAAGCTCCTCTACGCCTACTGCGAAGCGACGGTACCTAAGATCACCGTCATCACCCGCAAAGCCTACGGCGGAGCCTACGACGTGATGAGCAGCAAGCACGTGCGGGGGGACATCAACTACGCCTGGCCCACGGCCGAGATTGCCGTTATGGGCCCAGAGGGGGCGGTCAACATCATCTTCCGTAAGGAGATCGCCGAAGCGGAGGACCCCGAGGCGGAGCGAGCTCGCTTGGTGGCCGAGTACCGGGCCAAGTTCGCCAACCCGTACATCGCTGCTGCCCGGGGCTACATTGACGACGTCATCGAGCCCCGCGAGACCCGCCCCAAGCTCATCTCGGCGCTGGAGATGTTGCAGAACAAGCGGGACTCTAACCCGCCGAAGAAGCACGGGAATATTCCGCTGTAGGAGGATAACTACAATGGCTAAGATCACGATCACCGAAGAGAACAAGCCCACGCCTGAAGAGTTCCGGCGGATGCTGGAAGAAGCAATGGCGAAGAGCAACCCGGTGGATGAACTGATTGAGCTCTCGCATGAACTATACGAGCTAGAGCAGCGCTATGGGATGTCCTCAGCCGAGTTCTATGATAAGTATCAAAAAGGCAAGCTGGGTGACGACGAGGACGTTATGCACTGGGCGATTTTGTACGACTCGTTCCTCAGGCGGAAGCAGTTACTGGAAGCAGCGCTGATTCGGGAGGCCGTCTGGCGGACTCACGAGATCACTCCTGCTTAGAACTATGCATCAATACTTGACCCGGCTTTTCACCACCATTCACTCCCGGGGTGACCTCGAGTACGACAACGCTCCGCACCATCCAGAGTTGGAGACCTTTCCCGACCACAAGCATTCTGACGACGAGGTGGTAGCTACCGAAGCCCCGGACTTGCATGATGTCTTGCAGGAGATCAACGGCATCCTCTATCCGGCTCAGACAGGAGAGTGACTGAGGTTGGCGTGGAAAAAGCCAGGGAGCTACAGGTTAAGAACCTATCCGAAAAGTGTTCGTAGTGGCGGCTTCCCCTGGCACCTGTGCGCCAGGACAGGTGAGCCACTTCAAAGCGACTAAAGTCGCCACTACCAGCAACTGAAACCAAGGAAGGTTACGATGTTCAAAAGAGTCTTGGTGGCCAATAGAGGTGAGATAGCTGTACGAGTCCTGCGGGCCTGTCAGGAACTGGGGCTGGAGACGGTGACTGTCTACTCTGATGTGGACCGCAATGCCCTCCACGTGCGTTACGCTGACGAGGCCTACCCCATCGGCCCGGCTCCGGCCGGGGATAGCTACCTCCGTATTGACCGCATCATTGACGTGGCCATCCGGGCTAAAGTTGATGCCATCCACCCAGGGTATGGCTTCCTGGCTGAGAACCCCCAATTCGCGCGGGCCTGCGGTGAAGCGGGGATCGCCTTTGTCGGACCGACAGCCGAGGCCATCAGCCTCATGGGGGATAAAGTGGCCGCCCGCCGTACCATGCAGGCGGCCGGCGTGCCCGTTGTGCCCGGCAGCGATAAGGGGCTGGCTGATGATGAAATCGTTGACGCCGCGGAGGAGATTGGCTACCCTCTCTTCATCAAAGCCGCCGCCGGGGGCGGTGGGAAAGGGATGCGCGCCGTTGATTCCCCTGACGAACTGTTGAGGGCTTTGGGTGCCGCCCGCCGGGAGGCCATGGGTGCCTTCGGCGACGATACCATCTACCTGGAGCGCATCATCCCCGAAGCCCGCCATATAGAGTTTCAACTCCTGGCAGATCACCACGGCAACGTTATCCACCTGGGCGAACGCGAATGCTCCATCCAGCGCCGTCACCAGAAACTGATCGAGGAAGCTCCTTCTCCCGCTCTGGACGATGACCTCCGCCAAAGGATGGGGGCCGTAGCCATCCAGGCTGCCAAAGCGGCCGGCTACACCAACACAGGCACCGTTGAATTCCTGCTGGATCGGGACAAGAACTTCTATTTCCTGGAGATGAACACCCGACTCCAGGTAGAACACCCAGTGACAGAATTGGTCAGCGGGGTGGACATCGTCAAGGAGCAGTTGCGTATTGCCTCAGGACGCAAGATTCGCTACAAGCAGGAGGACATCGAGATCAGCGGCTGGGCCATGGAGTGCCGTATCTCAGCCGAAGACCCTTATAACAATTTCCTGCCGTCGGTTGGCAAGGTGACCGGCCTGGTTGAACCGACCGGGCCCGGTGTGCGGGTGGATAGCGGCATATATGAGGGATTTGAAGTCTCGCTCTATTATGACCCTCTCATTGCCAAGGTGGCGGTCCGAGGGGAGACCAGGGGTGAAGCTCTCCTGCGCATGCGCCGTGCCTTGCGGGAATACCGTATCGTTGGCATCAAGACCTCTATCCCCTTCCATCAACGCATCCTCGACAGTACCAATTTCATCGGTGGTGTATTTGATACCACCTTCCTGGAAGATGGCTTCGACCTTTTGGAACAGGAGCGCGACGAATGTCTGGAAGCAGCGGCCATCGCTGCCGCAATCCTGGCCCATCAGCGGCGCCAAAGGGCTCTGGTAATGCCCCTTCCCAGGTCAGATGGTGGCCTCAACCCCTGGAAGCTGGCGGGCCGCCGGGAGGTTCTGCGAGGATGAAGTATACTGCGGTCGTCGAGGGGCAGGAATTCGAAATCGAGATAGGTCCAGAGGAGACGGTAACGGTCAACGGGCGCCAGTATGATGTGGATTTCAGAAGTATTGATGGTCAGCACGTTTACTCCCTGCTGCTTAACAACCGCTCCTTCGAGATTCTGGCTGAAGGGACCAAGGACACTTACGAAGTGCTGGTCGAGGGTGAAAGACACGAGGTGCAGGTGTATGATGAGCGCAGCAAGCGTTTGGCCGACTTAGGAGACAGAGTCAGCGGACCGAGAGGCAACACCCTGGTCAAGGCTCCTATGCCGGGTTTGGTGATCTCAGTTACGGCTCAGGAAGGACAGCGGGTCAAAGCGGGAGACGGGTTGATCATTCTGGAAGCGATGAAGATGGAAAATGAATTGCGGGCACCGTGGGAAGGGGTTGTGAAGAAGGTCCAGGTTGTCGCCGGGGACACGGTGGACCAGGGGCAAGTGCTGGCCGTAATTGGTCCGGCAGAATAGTGGTTAAGCTGATGGCAAGGGAGAAGAGAGTTCCATGGCTGAGATAAGCTATCATCTGACGGCACCGCGCCTCGTTTTCGGTGTGGGGGCGGTGGCCGAGATCCCTGATGAAGTTGTCAGATTAGTTAAGGGAAAGGTTTTGGTCGTCACCGATCCCGGCCTGGTTGAGGTGGGGGTTGCTGCCCAGGTAACGACTATGCTGAACGAAGCCGGGGTTGGCCACGTGGTATTCAGCGGAGTGGAACCTAATCCCAGTGTGGACACGGTTCAGGCAGCCCTGCAACTCTACGGCGAGGAGAATTGTCAATGCCTGTTGGCCGTTGGTGGTGGCAGCTCCATGGACACAGCTAAAGCGGTGGGCATCCTGGCCAGCAACGGGGGCGATATCCGTGATTATGAGGGGATCGGCAAGGTCAAAAGGCCCCTGCCGCCGCTCCTTGCTATCCCCACCACGGTGGGCACCGGGAGCGAAGTAACCGTTTTCACCGTCATCACCGACCGGGACCGTTGTTTCAAAATGACCATCGGCAGCCCCTTCCTTCTCCCCCAAACCGCCATTCTGGATCCGGCCCTTACAACATCCCTGCCGCCCGCAGTCATAGCCTCTACCGGCATGGATGCCCTCACTCACGCTGTTGAAAGCTACACCTCTTTGGGCTCCACCCCCTTTAGCGAACCATTTGCCCTGCAAGCCATCAGGCTCATCGCCCGCAGCCTGCCTCAGGCAGTGGCCGGCAGAGAAGTGACCGTCATGGGTGACATGCTCTATGCCAGTGCTATGGCCGGCATGGCTTTCACCAATACCCGGTTAGGGAACGCGCATGCCATGTCTCATCCCCTGGGCGGCTACTACAACCTGGCTCACGGCGTGGCTAACGCGGTGCTCTTACCCCACGTCATGGAATTTAACCTGCCCGCCTGTCCGGCCAAGATGGCTCGCATAGCCGAGGCCATGGGCGAGGAAGTGGGGGGTCTCAGCGAAGCCGAGGCAGCTCACAAGGCGCTGGAGGCGGTGAGGCGTCTTTCGGCCGAGATAGGTATCCCCTCTGGCCTGGGCGCGTTGGGCGTGACCGAGGAGGAACACATGGCAGAGATGACCAATGATGCCATGCTTAGTGGCAACATCCTGGTCAATCCCAGAAAGACGACGCGGGAGGATGTCCTGAAGCTGTATCAGAAAGCGCTGTGACCGATCAAGTGATCAGGATGAAAGTGGATTGGATGACCGAGACCTTGGAACCCTTCCTCCAGCGTGCGCCAGAGCGTCGTGAGTGCTTCTTGACCAGTTCAGGCATTGTCGTGGAGCGACTCTACACGCCCAAGGATGTGGCCGACCTGGACTACGCTCAGGACCTGGGTTTCCCCGGCCAGTACCCTTTCACCCGGGGCATATATCCCACCATGTACCGTGGCCGGCTTTGGACCATGCGGCAGTACGCTGGCTACGCCACAGCCGAGGAATCGAACCGCCGCTACAGATACCTTTTGGAGCAGGGGCAAACAGGACTCTCGGTCGCTTTTGACCTGCCCACCCAACTGGGATACGACTCCGACAGTCCCCTGGTCGAAGGGGAGGTGGGAAGAGTGGGGGTGGCCATCAGTACCCTGCAAGATATGGAAGCCCTCTTCGATGCCATCCCCCTGGACCAGGTCAGCACCTCCATGACCATCAATGCCACGGCCGCTATCCTCCTGGCCATGTACATAGCGGTGGCCAAGAAGCAAGGTGTTGACCCAAGGAAGCTACGTGGTACCATTCAAAATGACATCCTGAAAGAATATGCGGCCCGTGGCACCTATATCTTTCCGCCCGAACCTTCCATGCGCTTGGTGACCGATATATTCACTTATTGTGCCCAGAACCTTCCCCGCTGGAACGTCATCAGCGTCTCAGGGTATCATATGCGGGAGGCAGGGGCCACCGCTGTGCAGGAGGTGGCCTTTACTTTGGCCAACGCCATAGCCTATGTGCAAGCTGCTATCAATGCCGGTTTGGATGTAGATACTTTCGCCAGGCAGCTCTCCTTCTTCTTCGGTGCCCATAACAACTTCCTGGAGGAAATAGCCAAGTTCAGAGCGGCGCGACGATTGTGGGCCCGGATCATGAGAGAGCGTTTTGGGGTCCAGGAGCCGCGCTCGTCCATGCTCCGTTTTCACACCCAGACGGCTGGTTGCACCCTTACAGCCCAGCAGCCAGCTAACAATATCGTACGGGTTGCTTTACAGGCCCTGGCCGCCGTTTTGGGTGGCACCCAGTCGCTCCACACCAACTCCCACGATGAGGCCCTGGCCCTTCCCAGCGAGGAATCAGTCCAAATCGCCCTCCGCACCCAGCAGATCATCGCCTACGAGAGCGGGGTGACTGACACCATTGACCCCCTGGCCGGGAGCTACGCACTGGAGTCTCTCACCGACGAGATAGAAGAATTGGCCCAGGAATACCTCAACCGCATTGATCAGTTGGGCGGTGCGGTGAAGGCCATCCAGGCCGGCTTCATGCAGCGGGAAATCCAGGAAAGCGCCTACCGCTATCAGAAGGAGGTGGAAGGGAAGGACAGGATAGTAGTAGGGGTCAACCAGTTTGTCACCGACCAGGAGAGCCACCTTAAGCTGCTGCGGGTGGACCCTGCGGTGCAGAGAGAGCAGGTCAAGCGTCTGGCGGAAGTGCGTCGGCGTCGTGACCAGAGGCGGGTGACGGAACTTCTGGCCAAGCTGAAAGAGGCTGCCTCGGGGGATGCCAACCTGATGCCCATCATCCTGGAATGTGTCGAAGCTTATGCCACCCTGGGGGAGATATGCCAGCAGTTGCGCGTAGTCTTTGGCGAATACGAACCCGCCACTTTTCTATGATACCCCTGATCGAAAAGTGCTCACATCTTAAACGGTTAAATGAATTGCGTCTGGCTAAAATCTGTGGAGGAGTGGAGCCTTCAGGCGGATAAAACCGGC
>JBHIDP010000098.1:0-9389 GCA_046760185.1 Anaerolineae bacterium | reverse complement strand
AGTTAGAGTGCAGGCCTGGATAAAGTCTTTCAGGCTGCAATTTCTCCCCCAGGGGGTCATGCCTGTCCTCCTCGGCACTGCCATTGCCTGGAGGTACGAAGGGTATCTTAACTTGACCTACTTTCTCCTCGCCTTCGTAGGTTCAGCCTGTGTCCAGATCGGGCTGACCATGCTGAACGATACTCTGGACTATGTATACGGCACCGATCAGTCCCGGTCTGAGGAAAAGAACCCCTTTAGTGGTGGGAGCGGCGTGCTGGCCGATAGTCTCATCAAGCCCCAGGAGATGTTCATGGTCATCGGCGCTCTCTACCTGGTAGCGTTGTCTGTGGCTCTTTACCTCACTCCCAGAGTAGGCAGCGGAGTGATGTACTTTGCCCTCCTTGGCTTCTTTCTATCGGTCTTCTACTCCCTCAAGCCCCTGAGATTGGCCTATCACGGCCTGGGGGAACTGGCCATGTTCATAGGCTACGGCCCTACCATTACCCTGGGCGCATACTACGTCCAGACCGGAAAGGTGACCCTTCCATCGGCCATGGCCGGGGTGGTACCGGGGTTGTTGATGTGGGCCATGATCATCGTCAATGAAATCCCCGATTATGAGGAGGACTTTAGAGCAGCCAAACGAAACATCGTGGTACGCTGGGGGCTAGATTTCGGGCGCAAGCTATATGCTTTGTCACTGCTCTCCCTTTACATCTTCATCACCACTGGCGTCCTTCTCGGATTGTTCCCCAGTTGGACATTGCTGACCTTTGGCTCATTGTACTTCGCCGTCCGTTCCATCCGGCACCTCAACCGCTACTACAATGACAGGTTCAAGGTAGCCAGAGCGAACTTGGATATGGTCAAGACTTACAGCAGCACCATGCTCCTTCTTACCCTTGGTTTCTTGCTGGACCTGAAGCTCAGTTAGTATTGGTGATGACACCGCCCGGATTCTTTGACCGCATCGCAAACCATTATGACCTTCTGACCAGGATTTTCATGTTCGGTACCTACGAGGCAGTGAGGCGCAGAATCCTGGCCACCCAAGATGGGGCAAGCGGGAAGGTGCTGGACCTATGTTGCGGCACTGGCTACGTCAGCAACCACGTTAGAGCGCAGAGGGTTGTCGGTCTGGACCTTTCTATGAACATGCTCCGGGTCAACAAGGAGAAGCAGGTTGACCTACACCACGTCTCCCTGGTCAACGGCAACGCCTACTTTCTCCCCTTCCGGGATGGACAGTTCGACGCGGTCTTCTGCACCCTGGCTTGTCACGAGTTTTCCGAGCTGCCTCTGGTCTTGAAGGAGGTTCATCGTGTTCTGGGGGATGGAGGGCGGCTGACCATCTTTGACATTTTTGAACCGGCCAACCCTTTGTTGAAGCTGCTGATGTACACCTTCTTCAAGTACATCGTGGAGCGGCGCTACATGTGGCTCTACAGCCAGGAAGGTTGGAGGAACCTTTTAGGGCGAATGCATTTTGGCCAGGTGAAAATCGAAGAACTCTACTACATCTCAGCCTTGATCCAGGCCAGCAAGGAGCGAGCGGTTGTTAGATAGAGGGGAAAGGGATCATGCGCATTGACTCACGCCTTATGAGAACTGACATGGAGTTGGAATCGGTTGAACGCCAGGAAGACCGCCTGGTGTTCAAGAACGATCCCAACGACTGGAACCCGACCAAGGTGTACATGACGCCACAGGATGTGTTCACCATGGCTCGTCTCGCCCTGAACAGACAGATTGTGCTTTACGCCCTCCTTTTCCCCTTCTTCTATGTGGCCCACTACCTGCAGAGGGATGAGGACCTGAGCCAGACAATCTATGACGTGGGGCATATCCTGGCCACCATCTTCATGGTCATTCTGCTCATCGGTGGAAAGACCTATCTGCTGGCCCACCCTCTAGTGGGCGCTTTCCTGCTGGGGTTCTCGGCCATCCTTCTCCTGGTCGCCGTGATCGTGGGTGGCAAGAACGGCTTCCTCTACCCCTTGACCTTCCTGGCTGTAGCAGCCTACTATCTGGTAGCCTACAGTCTGGCTGTTGAGCCTCGCTTCTATCCCTCCCTGGCCATGCGCCTTGTCCTGACCCTGCTGGTGTTGGGGAAAGCCCTGGGACGTGTACGCGGGGAGGCTCCCTCCCTTGCTCTCTATCGCTCAACCTACCCTATCGTCTTCATCTTCACCCTCTATATCCTGACCAACGTAGTGACCTACGCCGAGAAGGATCCCTGGGTGGCCAGTTTCCCCCTGCTGGCCTTTGCCCTCTTCCACTTCGTGCGCTACCTGGACACCAGGAAGATCTCGCATCAGTACGTCTCCATGGCTCTCATGGCCGGTGGGGTCCTGCTGTTTCTCTACGGAGTGCCTTACCTTCCCCAAGCGTACTACGGATTAGTGCTCATCGCCCTCAGCATGGCCATGATCCTCATCGCCGACCGTTACCACGAAGCACTGGGTTTTGTTCAGGTCAGCCCAACCTATGTAGTAGCCATCCTGATTTCCCTGGCGGCCTTTGCCTACGCCTGGCAGGACCAGTCAGCATTGCTGCTCTCCCTGGCCCTTTTCTCAGTCCACTACTTCGGAGGCAGCCACAGTCTCAGCATCAAATCCACAGCCAACGATTGGGGCGAACGGATTTTCATGTGGTTTGAGTTCACCATGGCCAACATCGCTGGTGTAATCAGCGCCCTGATCATCCTGGCCTTCATGCCCCGTTCGTGGGCGGCCATCGTCGTTGCCGCTGTCTACATCTACTTCTACCACAAGATCGGTCTCAGCCGGGAGCCAACCGTTCTGGGCACACGAAACCAGTGGTTCTACGCCGCTGGAGGATTCTACACTCTTCTCATCTTCACTCTGCTGGGCCGCTTCGACCCTTTCAGAAGCACACAGAAGGACATGCTCCTGGTCCCTCTGCCACTCATCATTTTGCTCTCATACGCCAGGTACCTGGAGAAAAGGGGTTGGATCACTTTGTCCTCCTCCTTATATGAGGCCAGCCACCTCACACTGGGTGTGGCTCTCACTTTACCCCTGCTTTTTCAAGACCATATCCTGCCCATCGCTGCAGCCCTGGCTGGCCTCTTTTTCTTTGTCTACGCTACCTTCGGCTATCTTTCACGAAATGAGACTCTTTTCTACGCTGGGCCTATCCTTTTCGCCTACCTCTACTACAATGGGCTCACCTATTATTCAACCAATTGGCCATGGGTAGGCCTTTCTTATGTGCCGGTGACCATACTGGCCATGGTGGTGGCCCTCTACTTCGGTAGCCGCGGCCTTCGCCTGACGAGAACCCTCTTCTTCGCCTGGTTCCTGCTTTCGGCCGTCTCTATCTCGGTCGTAGCAGTTGATCGTACCCTGACCATTTACCTTGTCACCTTGTGGGCCATAACCTATCTCCTGGCCTCTACCTTCATGGTGAGGGCCAGACCCCCGGAAACGGCCACCGCCGTAGTAGTAGAGGGCCATGTTTAGGATTTCGCTAAGGGAACTGGGCAGTTTTGATCTAGTAGCTCTGGTTGGCCACTGTCTGGCGCTGGTGGCCACTTTCTCCCTGCTGATCGAACCCTCCGTTTCCCAGGCCATCATCGTCACCCTGGCTCTGGGGCTCGGCTATCTGGCTCTGGTCTGGCGTTCGAAAGAGGGTGTGCACCTCTACCCGGCCAGCCTGTTCATCTCGGCCAGTTACCTCCTGACCATAGGCCTTTTCAGTCCCTTTGAGGCTCTGTTGCTGTGGCTCCTGCTCTACCTTCTGTGCCTGTACGCCCTGGCCCACCTCTTCAGAAGGTGGTTGGGAAATGAATTCTCGATGCCTCTTACTCTTGCTGGCCGTTTAAGTGTAGCCCTCCTGGTTGCCTTGCTGGCCTATTGGCAGCCGTTCATAAGGGACTATTTCTGGGTCATCGTTCCTCTCCTCATCTACGCCTTCATTGACCTGGGGCTGACCTGGCTCTACGGCCAAAGATGGTACCTTTTGCCAACAGCCCTCTTTCTCTCCTGGGCCTACTACTTCAGCCTCCCCCTCGTGCCCGGCATGCCCCCGCAGAGAATGGTGGCTTACTATGCGCTTGCCGCTCCCCTCTGCACTCTGGCAGGCTGGGCGGTACAGAAGGTACGAGGCCAGGAGTGGGCGCAGCCCCTCTACCTGGCCAGCTTGCTGATCGCCTTGATCAGCAGTGTCAGCCTCTTCTGGGGCGAAAGTAGCGCGGCTGGCCTGAGCGTTCTTCTGACGGCTGCCGTCACCTGCACCTTACTGCTGATAATCACGCGAGGCGAAGAGTACATCTACCTGCTAACCCTTTCCCTGGGCCTGACGGGATATCACCTCCTGCGGTTGGAGGGGAGCCGCTTCTCACCGCGGCTGGTTGATGACTTCCTTATCGGGCTCATCCTGGTTGGCATCCTGTTCCTGTATCCCGTGGCTAAGAAAGCCCTGCGCTACCAGAAATCGTTGACGCCCTGGGTGGCTGGACACTGGCAGAGGTCCCTGCTGATCGGCCTGCCGTTGCTGAGTCTGATACCCCTCATGGCTATCAGCTACACCTTCGAGTTCACCGAGAATCCCAGCTTCTGCGGCTCCTGCCACAACATGAAAACCCAGTTCGAGGCCTGGCAACGCTCCTCCCACAAGGAATACGCTTGTCTGGAGTGCCACTATCCGCCGGGAGTGCCAGCCTTCGTCGAAGGAAAAGTAGTAGGGCTGACGGAGGTGGTCAATTTTGTGGCCGGCACCTTTGAGACCAAACCCCATGCCCTGGTGGCCAGTGAGAATTGCCTGCGCTGCCACCCGCTGGAAGAATTGAAGGACGAATTGCGCTATCGGGGTACCATAAAGTACAATCACGCTGAACTGGAACCGGGCCGCTCTCTGGATATAACCATGCGTTGCAACGTGTGCCATGCCCACATCCTGGACGGCTTCCACTTCCAGGTGCGGGATACTGTTTGCTACGACTGTCATTTCATCGGGCGGGCGGCCAAGCCTACGGCCGTAGGGGACTGCTTTACCTGTCACGATACGCCGGATGACTGGCGCCACGCCGACGTGATCGAAGCGACGGACGAGACCAGTTGCACCACGGCCAAATGCCACTTAAATGTGACCAAAGGAGAAGGCCGAGTACGCTCGGAGAGGTGTCTATCCTGCCATGGTCAGATCAGCCCCACATGGAGCGAGGCCAAGGAGATGCATGAGGCTCACATCCCTCTTGAGACAAGCTTCCGTCGGCGCAAGGTCGAATGCTTCGAGTGCCATGAGGAGATAATCCATGGCGAGGAGGTCTTCCCTGAACTGCCGTGGTGGCGATACTGGTAGCCTTGAGGACTGCTAGAAGAAAGTGAGCGATCTACCGCAGAGAGAGGGACTCACCAGGCGAGAATTCATAGGGCTGGCCGGGATCGGAGCGCTCCTGGTCGCCCTGGGTGAGGTGGCGCGCATCACCTGGGCCTATCTGTGGCCTCAGGCCAAGGAGGGTTTCGGAGGGATGTTCAGCGTCGGTGCCATCGAGGATTTCCCACCAGACTCGGTCATCCACGTCAGAAAGGGGCGTTTCTATATAGTTCATCTCGAGGATGGGCTTTTAGCCCTCTACCAGAAGTGTACCCATCTAGGCTGTCTGGTCCCCTGGCATGAAGAGAGCGAGCGATTTGCTTGCCCCTGTCACGCCGGAAAATACAACCGCGAGGGGGAGGTGATCAGTGGCCCTCCCCCTCGACCCCTTGATCTGTTCAAGCTGGAGATCGTGGATGGCCAGGTGGTTGTGGACACGGGAAAGGTCACCCGCCGCGAGAGATACGATCCTTCCCAGGCAGTCAAACCAGGTCAGGTATGACGAGAGAGACAAGCAGAAGGCTAAGATATCCTCTGAGTGAAGGAGCTTGAATGGCTGCGGAGATCAATCTGCGAGAGAGAATCCTGGCTGACAGATACGGCCGGGATGCCCCCAAATGCTTTAACTGCGGTATGTGCGTGGGGGGATGCCCCGTCGCTTATGTGGAAAACTATAACCCGGTGACCAACCTCTACGACGCCTGCTACAATAACTGGATCAATCCCAACGTCTGGTGGTGCGCCACCTGCTACACCTGTCAGGACCGCTGCCCCCACGATGTTCATATGGTGGAAATCATCTTCCTCCTGCAACGCCTGTACGTAGAGATCCATGGCATCCCTGACTTCATCCGCCCTCTGGTCCACCTGGTCGAGGAGACCGGCTACATGGCCAAAATCACAGCGAGTCTCAATCAGAGAAGAGCCCGTCTGGGTCTGCCCTCCCTTTCCCTGGATATCGGCCACGAGGTTGGCAAAATGCTGCTGGCCTGTAATGGGGACTTGGCAGGGGCTTCAAGGTCCTCTCAAGAAACCCCTGGAGAAACCTCCCGATGAGGTACTTCTATTTCACAGGCTGTGTGACCCCTTACCGCTGCAGCAACTACGATCTGGCCACGCGGCAGACCATGGAGCGGCTGGATGTGGAGTTGGTTGAGGCTGTTGACGCCGGGTGCTGTGGTATCTACATCCAGGAGGTAGACGAGCTCAAAGCTCTGGCCCTCTCAGCCCGTATCTGGGCCATGGCCGAGGAACGTGAGTTGGACATCCTGAGCCCCTGTCCTGGCTGCGTCAGCACCCTGACCACGGCCAGGAATCGCTTGAATGCCGAGCCGGAGCTGAAGCAAAAGGTGAACCGCATTCTGTCCACCATCGGTCGGGAGTTCAGAGGGACGAGACAGGTCAAACATCCCCTTCGTGTCCTTGAGGAAGATATCGGCCTTGAGACCATAGCTGAAAGGATATCTCATCCCCTACAGGCGGAGGTGGCTGCCCATTATGGCTGTCATCTGGTGAGACCAGCTCATGAGTTGTTGTTCGACGACCCCGAGGAACCACAGATTTTGGACCATCTAATTGAGGTCACAGGGGCCCGCGCCGTTCACTACTATGACAAGATGGGCTGCTGCGGCATGAACGCCCACGGCAACGATGCCGTGCGCTATCTCCTGTCAGGCCAGAAACTGATAAATGCCCGGGAGGCTGGAGCCCGGGCGGTGATCCTCGGCTGCCCGGCCTGTTACCTAGCTTTGGGCCTCAATCAGAGCCTAGTGGAGAAGGCATGGCGGGCGAAGTTTGCCCTGCCGGTTCTACACTATCCCCAACTGCTCGGATTGGCCCTGGGGCTTCGCCCACAAGAGGTCGGTCTTCACCAGAACCGTCCAGCCGTGGACCCGGCCATCTTTGGTCTGTGAGGTTTGACTGATGACAGAGGGAAGAGTTAGCATTGTCACAAGCCATCGGTATCTATGAACTGGCGAACATTTAAAGCAGCTCTGCAGGAGGTGATGCCCACCAGTGAGAGTGACCGCTTTCGGTTTCTCCGACACAATTTCTTCTTCCATCTGCGTCCGGCGGTCGTCCCAGCCCACGCCATCCGGCACACTCTCTGCCTGGGGGGGATAACCATACTCTTCTTCGTGCTGGAGGGAATCAGCGGGGCGCTTCTCATGTTCTACTACGTGCCATCCCCCGAGGGGGCCTACGATAGCATCGTCGCCATCTCGACCACGATCCCCTATGGGGCATTGATCCGCAATATCCACCGCCTGGCAGGAGAAGGGATGGTCATCACCGTCTTCCTGCACATGCTACGGGTCTATGTCACCGGCGCTTACAAACCACCACGACAACTCAACTGGGTCGTGGGGCTCATCCTGTTACTGATCACCCTCGCCTTCAGCTTTACCGGCTATCTACTGCCCTGGGATCAGTTGGCCTATTGGGCTATTACCATCGGTACCAGTGTGGCTGAGGCGATGCCCCTGCTGGGAGAGAGTTTGCTCTATCTCCTGCGGGGCGGTCCGGAGGTGGGGGCCGCCGCCCTGCTCCGTTTCTACACCCTGCACGTCTTCATCCTGCCGGTGGTGGCTCTCGTCTTTATCGGCTTCCATATTTTCAAAGTGAGAAAACAGGGGATTTCAGGCCCACTATAGTTCGACGGTGTCGAATCCTCCCGCAGGTTTGAGGAGGATAACCTTGCCCCAAGAGCTTCGCTGCAACCTGCGGGAGGATACTTGCAAAGGGTAGTCCATGAGTGAAACAAGGGATACAAAACGGGGTCGCGTTCCATTTTTCCCTGACCTGTTTATGGCTGAGTTGATGATGACCTTCCTCATCGTTCTTGCCCTGGTCGTGGCCGGAGGCCTCTACTACACCGCCCCTCTGGAGGAGCAGGCCGATCCATTCGTGACCCCGCCCCATGCCCAAGCTCCCTGGTATTTTCTGTTTCTACAGGGGCTTCTGAAGATCGTTCCCAAGATTGTGGGAGCCTGCATCATACCCGGCCTGTCAATATTGCTTTTGTTCCTTTTGCCCTACATTGACAAGAACCCCAGCCGGAGGTTGCGCGATCGCAAAATAGCCCTTACCATCTGCGCCCTGATCGTGATCGCTCTGATCATCCTCACCTACCTGGGGACGCCAGCCTTCGGAGTTGACTGAAATGGCGATGGAACAGGAACCGACCAAAGAGGGCAATTTCCCATGGGTGATGTTTCTCGGTCTGGTCCTCATCCTGCTGGTGGTAGACTTCCTCCCCATCTACCGTCTGAGCGAACAGCACCGGGTTGAGGAAGCAGCCAGACGGGAACGAGAAGAGAAGGTTCGGCGTGGGGCAGCGCTATTCGTGGCTAATTGCACTCGCTGTCACGGCGCTGAGGGATACGGCACCAACCGCGCCCCGATGTTACATTCCAAATATTACCTGGGCCAGGTCAGCGACAGTTTCTTGAAGCACACTATCAGCGACGGCCGCCCGCGAACTATTATGCCGGCCTGGGGTCAGGATAGCGGCGGCCCTCTCAACCCCCAGGAGATAGATCAACTAGTGGCCTTCATCCGTAACTGGGAAACACCCCTGGTCGAGGTGGGGAGGACCGTTACCGCCAGCGGACTGCCGGCCGCTTCAGTGGAAGGTGGTCAGGAGACCTTCGAATGGTTCTGCTCTGAGTGCCACGGGCGCGACGGTAAGACTCCGACTGGAAGCGAAGATTGGATCGCCAACTCGCCGGAGACACTGGCCAAACTCGACGACCTAACCATTAGCCAGCGCATCCTGGATGGAGGAAAGGAGATGCCCGGTTTCCGGGCCCTCCTCTCCCAAGCGGAGGTCGAAGGACTGATCGCCTTCATCAACACCTGGCCACGAGAGACTCCGGAGCCTGGGCCGTGAGGTCTCATCGTTATATTTGAGCGTGGCTAAAATCTGTGGAGGAGTGGAGCCTTTAGGCGGATAAAACCGGCTCACCTGTCCTGGCGCACAGGTGCCAGGGGAAGCCTCGACTCCCACAATTTTTAGCCAGACTCGTTATCTTAGACACCCTCTGAGAGGAGCACGGCATGCGTCT
>JBHIDP010000097.1:0-9413 GCA_046760185.1 Anaerolineae bacterium | reverse complement strand
AATCCGTGTCAAAAATCCGTGGACAGCAATCCGTGCCAGGAAGACCTGACAGGAGCAGAAACCACCATGCCACGAAAACAATCTAAGAAACGCCAAAAGGCCCTCCAACGCAAGGCCGCCAAACGCAAGCAGAAACGCGCCCAGCGGCGGTCGCGTCATAGCGGGGTTCGCACTTTCCTGCGGCCGGCTGCCCACTGGCCCCTGCACGAGTGTCTCCTGACCGAGGAGTGGCAGGAGGAAGGGGCCATCGTGCAGGTCCTGGTGGCCCGTCGTTCGCCCCTGGGCCAGATTGCCACGGGGACCTTTCTCGTTGACCCTGGTTGCCTGGGGGTTAAGAGCGCCTTCGCCAGCCTCTTCCGTTCTCAGAGAGAGTACGAGCAGGAACTGCGCAGACGGATTACAGAGCAGCAGGCCATGGTGAGTGCCGACCTCAATCTGGTGGCCAAGATCATCCGCGAAGCCATTGCTTATGCTCGCCAACTGGGCTTTAGCCCGGATCCGGACTACCGTGATGCGATGATCGTTCTGGGTGATGCTGATCCTGACGCCTGCGACATTCCCATCCCGCTGGGCAGCAAGGATGGTAAACCCCTATACATAGCGGGACCATACGACGACATAGACGAGATTATGGCAAAACTGGCAAAGGCAGTCGGGCCAGATGGATTCCAATACCTGGTTCCCATCAGCGGCGACACTGAAATCTTCGTTGATGATGAAGAGGATTGGGAATGAGCCAAGAGACGCCAGAACTACTCCCTGATTTTCTGCGACCATACTTTTGGGAGATTGACTTTGACCGGCTGCGCCTGCCGGGGCGGGAGCGCTACATCATCGAACGGCTGCTGGAGTACGGCGATGATGATGCCATCCGCTGGCTGCGGACGACCTTCTCCACCGAGACTATCGCCGCCGTCGTGCGTCACAGCCGCCAGCTCTCTCCTAATACAGCCAATCTGTGGGCACTGGTGCTCAACATTCCCAAGGAGGAGATCGCGTGTTTCTCCACACCCTCACCACTGAAGTAAGGCGGCTTCTGGCACACCTCAGCCAGGAGCCGTTGGTGCGGCCCTTCTACCTGGCCGGCGGCAGCGCCGCCGCGCTCCATCTGGGCCACCGCGTCTCGGTGGACCTGGACTTCTTCACACCCCAAGATAGCTACGAGGCCGAACCGCTGGTCCAGGCGCTGCAACGGATCGGCCATCTGGACATCGAACAGCAGAGTCGAGGGACGTTGAACGGGCGGCTGGCTGGCGTTCGCATCAGTTTCTTCATCTACCCCTACCCCCTGCTGGAAGAGATGACAGACCTGGACGGCATGCAGGTGGCCAGGTTGACCGATATCGCACTGATGAAGATCACCGCCATTGGCCAGCGGGGTGCGCTGCGGGACTTCATTGACCTCTACTTCATCTGTCGTGGCGGCTACGCGCTGGATGACTTGCTGCGCCGGGTGCCGGAGAAGTACCCTACTGTCTCGTATCCCTCCTATCACCTGCTGCGGGCCCTCGCCTACTTCGAAGACGCCGAAGGGGACGAGCCGCCCCGGATGCTGGTCCCCTTCGACTGGACCGAAACCAAACGCTTCTTCGAAGAGGAAGTGCGCCGTTTGATGAAGCGGTTGTAGAAGCAGACTTCAGCTCTTCAGCCTGGCCAGGTCCTCATCGTCCAGGCCAAAGTGATGGGCGATCTCGTGCATGACAGTCTGCCGAACCTGCTCACGGATTTCGGCCTCGGTGCGGCAGGCCATCTCTATGGGCCTCTGGTAGATGGTGATCTTGTCCGGTAAGACCAGACCGTAGCCGCTGGTCCGCTTGGTGCGGGGCACCCCCTGATAGAGGCCAAAGAGGGTTTGGCCCGGCTTCAACCCGACCGATGCCAGGTCCTGTCGGGATGGCCGATCCTCTATGACCACCTCCACGTTATCCAAGCGGCGCTGAAACTCCTCCGGGAGCTCGTCCAGCGCCTCGGCGACCAGCCTCTCGAAATGTACCCGCTTCATCCATCCCCCTTCCACTCGAATCCCGCCCTATGCCAGGCGCAGCAAATAGCTCTGCACGATGAGAAGATATCTGGTATGAAGGAAGAGCAACACGGCCAGGGAGATCCCCCAGGTCAAGAGGCGACTCCATCGGCGCTCCATAGGGTCGGCCATGTGGTACCCCAGAAGGAAGCTGAACCCTGCCCCAAAGGGGAGGAAAGGAACCAGCCAGGGTACGCCGTGCGTCTGCGGTATGACCCCCCACAGCCACCAGTCCCAACTGATACCCACGACCTCTAGAGGGACAATGATCACCATCGTTATCAGCCCCCCCACCAGCGAACGCCAGGGAAAGGGATCCTTGCCCCGCCAAAGCCACTCTACTGCCTGATCGGCCACGTAGAAGATAGCCGCCCAGCCGAAGGGGATGACCAGGGGTACATCCAGCAGGTGAGGCCCGGCGTCAATATAGTAGTACTCCAGGTAGAGGCGCTGAGCCCATTCCATCAGCATGGCGTAGAGGGGAGCCACCACAAAGAAGGGATAATCCCGGCGGCCGAAGCGGTAGGTGTGGAAGAGGGTGAGGACAAAAGAGAGGAGAGCGATCACAGGCAGAAGCCAGCGGAACATCTGTCAACCCTGCCTAGAGATGATCCAGACCTATGGCCCACAGGAGGCCGGTTAGCGACATACCATCCAGGATTGAGTTGGTCTCTATCAGATGCCTGACCTCAGCCGCTGTAAACCAGCGTAGGTCGAGGGTTTCGTTCCTGTCCAGCTTTGTGTTGACCGGCTTCAGATCACGCCCCACAAACATGTGGAAGACCTGGTTGCTGGACCCGTTCGAGGGATGGTATAACCCCAGCTTGAGCAGCGACCCTACGCTGTACCCTGTCTCCTCCATCACCTCTCGATGGGCTGCCTCCTCAGGCGACTCCCCCGGGTTGATGGTCCCGGCCGGGATCTCCCAGCCCCTGGTGTCGGTGATGAAGCGGTAGTGATCAATCAGCAACGCCCGTCCATCGGCCCCGATAGCCACCACCCCGACCGCCTGCTGGGGATAGTCCACGATGTGGTGGTCCTCGATGATTGAGCCGTCAGGCAGTTGTACTCTGGCCAGGTGCAGGTTGACCCAGGGGCTGGCATAGAGCGTCCTTCTGCTCAGGATGTGCCAGGGTCTGGTCTTCTCAGTCATTCCTCTTCTCCCCCACTCCTCTCTCTTGATTTCCATGGTTCAGCAGCAAAAGGTTGAGAGCCTTGGCGATGTTCTGGCCCGTTTCCTGACCCAAGCAGCCCGCTATTTGCTCCGCCAGCCCCAACAGCCTTCCCCTCTCCTTTGCTGGAAGGTGAGCCAGCATCTCCTCCAACCTCTTGCTGATCGGCTGAGAGAGGGAAGAGAGTGGCAGCAACGGCCAAGCAAACAGAAGGGGCTTCAACTGGCCGGCGACGTAGAGGAGCTTCGCCTGTAGGTCTGTCCTGGCCAACCGCCAGGCTAACTCATCCTCCGGGCTAACCTCAAACTGATAGAGGGCCAGGGCTACCTGACTCTCCCCCAGCCCATGCTCCACCAGGAGCCTGGTCACCACATAGTCCTTGACGGCGATGGAGACGAAGTAGACCACCTGTTGAAGCACAGCCGTTTCGATCCCCATTTGCCGGGTTTGAGCTAGCACCTCCGGCGACAGCCTGAAAAGGTAGTGGGCAAGGGAGCCGTGGAGGACGGTATGGCCTACCTCGTGATGGATTGCCCCCTGGCGGACGGAAGCCTCCACGGTCAACATCCTCTCCACACAGACGACGATGCGTGGCAGGCCGTGCCAGGCGTCGTGAAGGGCCAGGAAATCCTCCTCGCCCAAGGTGCCGACACCCAACTCTTCTTTCTCTCTGGCCAGGAACCGTGATAGAGCCTCGACGGTGTCAATCAAACAGAGCTCAACAGGCTTCAGAGCGGGAGGGGACAGTGTCCGATAGCAGTCCTCCACTTCCTGCCGAAGGTTGGTGATGAAGTCAGAAGGGACATGGCCATGAGTGACTACCCTCAGCTCAGGCGTTGCTGACGCCGCCTGCCCCCTTAGTAGCTCGCTATGGCTGGTCACAAATCATCCTCCTTTGACCAACCGGTCGCAGAGCCAGTTGCCCAAGACGGCTAGGCCATCGGTGGGGAGATAGTGACTGGCTGAGGCATCGAAAAGGACCTGAGCCGTGGGCGGGAACTCCTCGTCACCCAGCCAGTAGACGACGGCCAGAGGCACCCGGGGCAAGGCCTGGAAGGCGAAGGCCACATCCCCCAGAGACAACCTGGTTCCACCCACCACCCGCGCCGCCTGGCGAAAGAGCTCCGGTTCGTTGCCGAAAGTGCGGGCCAGGCGATCACCACAGTACCCCTGGAAGGCCCGATGGTAGAAAGCACCGTCAGGCAACTCCCGGAACGAAATCCAACGGTCGGCCAGACGTGTGCCATCGGCGGTACGCAGGTAGTGGAGAAACATGCTCTGCCTTTCGGGCGAGCTGGGTTCATCGCTGTCGGCCAGGCGGACGGTGAAGTCCGGGTAGTTGATCAGATGCCGCTGACCAAACAGGTCCCCTGCAAACCGTCCTTCCCGGGCTGAACCCTCATATTCCAACCCGCTTCTGGCTGCCAGCAGGAAAGGATCAAGCTGACCCAACTCCTGCTGGGCCTTCTCCATGAACGGCAGCAATGTCTTACGCCATTTCTCAACCATGGCAGAACTCCGCAAAGTCGCCTCGTCAGAGGGCTACTGGCCGCGGATCAAGGTCCCTGGCTGACAGCGGCGGCAGAAGTTGGTCAGACGCTGGCGGGCTCTGATCTCGGAGATCGTCGTACCACAAACAGGGCAGGGTTCGCCGCCCTTGCCGTGCACCTTCAGGAAGTCACGGACCTTGAGGTGAATGTCACTCCCTATCCGTTGACCCACCATGTCGGTCGCCTCACTCAGCACTGTCCGCATGGAGTGATACAGCCGCTCCACCTCCTCCGCTGACAGGCTGGGACGCTTACGGAAGGGATAGATACCCGCCCGAAAGAGGATTTCGTCAGCATAGGCATTGCCGATGCCGGCCACCAACTTCCCTCTGGTCAAGATGCCCTTGATCTCACCACGAAAAGGTCGTAGGCGCTGACGAAAAAGCTCCAGGGTGAGGTCCGCATCGAAAGGCTCGGGGCCTTGTTGGGCCAGGCCGGGCACATTGTCCAGTTGCCCGCTGAGGTAGACCTTACCCATAGTCTTTTGATCCACGTAGCGCAGTTCACGCCCATTGCTGAGGCCAAGTACCAGGAAAGTGCGCGCCTGACGGCGCTCCTCAGGGGGGCAATAGTACAGCTTCCCGGCCAGCATAGGGTTGATAACCAAGTGCCGATCGTTGTCCAGCGAAAGTATCAGAAACTTGCCCCGTCGTTTGACGGCAGTGAAAGCAGCCCCTGACAACTCCGTCTCAAAGTCACCCCCGGTGAAATTTCGGACGGCTATGGGTCGCAGCACCTCGGCCCGGGTGATGGTCAAGCCAACGATCTCCCCCTGCAGAAACTCCTTGATCGCCTCCAGATCGGGTAATTCAGGCATATCCCCCTTCTATCCTAATGAGCCTCGACGATTATATCACGCCGCCGGTCGAACAACAAGCAGCGCGTCCAGTAGGGCAGGCTTCGTCCTGAGGGCTCAGCCCGTTACATACAGTTTGGTGTCTCCAAATGCTCTAAGACCCGTCCGCGGGTCGTCTTCGGGAAGCCACGTTACGGTCAGACGGTGAGCCTGGCCTGCGAAATCGCCCAGAGACGGGCTCTGGAGCTTGCAAAAGGCGCGGCTGAACCGCGTCTAAAGCCGAAGGGTTCGCAGCGGAATTGGATGGATAAAGTCAAGAGCAAAATGGGTTTGACAATAGGGAGGGGCGGACATTATAATGGCTTACGCATCCTCCGGAAGAGATCACATCAGAAGGGAAGGTAACCTATGAAGGCCCCGACAGCCAGATGGGTCCGGAAAGACGAAGGCGGTTGCTGGATAGGCTTGCGTGAACTGGACTGCAAAAAGATACCTGCCCTGTCACTCTGTGCCTTGCTGTTGGCTACAGTCCTGATAGCCGCCTGCGGTGCTTCGCCCACACCGGCCTTGATGTCTCCCGCCCACGCCCCCACCTCCACGCCGACGGCCCCCCAGGTGGCCGCAGCCGAGACCCCAACCTATACCCCCACTACCACCTTAACCTTCACCCCTACCACGACACCCTCGCCAACAGCCACCACGCCCCCGACAGGCACGCCTACCTCCACCCCTGTACCAACCGACACTCCAAATCCCACCCCTTCACCTTCGCCAACGCCCAGCGACACTCCCACTCTTACCGCCACACCGATCCCCTCCTGCACAGCGGGCAAAGAGCTAGGGGATATGGAAGTGGTCCGCGTGGCCGTTGATCCGCTGAACAGCCAAAATGTCTACGCCACGCTGCGAGGCGAAGGGGTGTACAAAAGCTGCGATGGAGGGGAGACCTGGTCATTGAGCTTCAAGAGTGAGTCGGTGGAGGGGATTGCCATTGATCCGGTCAACCCCCAGCGGGTCTATGTCGGAGTGTGGGAAGGGGTACTGCGCACCAGCGACGGGGGAGCCAGTTGGGAAGTCAGAGGAAGGCAGCACGGCCTTCCCCAGGGACAGACCATTAGGGTCCTGGCCGTTGACCCCAACGGCCCCGAGACCATCTACGGGGGAACGGGCGACGGCTGGCCGGCCACCGGCACCAGGTTGGTCAAGAGCAACGACGGTGGGGATTCCTGGACGCCCTGGGGGATGCCTCAGCCGGAAAAGGAGTACGCCATTGATGCCCTGGCTGTGGACCCAACCAGCGGGGCCATTGTCTATGTCGGCATCACCGCCACCGACCGGCAAGGGGTGGATCGCGGCCACGAGCACTCGGACGTCTACAAGAGTTTTGATGGAGGGGCCAGTTGGACACCGCTCAAAATCCCCACCGTGGTCAGTCCCTGGGTGAACTCACCCTTTCGTAACGTGCACGACCTGGCCATTGTCCCTGAGGAGCCTGAGGTGGTATTTGCGGCCACCAGTTTAGGGTTGTTGAAATCGTGGGATGGAGGGCTGACCTGGCTGGATATCACCCCTCTGGGCCCCTGCTCCGTCAGCATCGCCCAGCCCCCCGAACCGATCTTCGCCATCGCCGTTGACCCCCACAACGACCAGGTTGTCTATGCCGGGGTCAGAGTACTCGCTCCGGACAATTTCTGGCTGCACCGCAGCGGTCTGGACAAGAGCGTTGACGGTGGATTCAGTTGGGTTACGGCCACCAACGGATTCCCGCGCTGGAACCGTGGAGAGTGCGGACCTGTTTCTACCGTTGGGACTAATGCCATAGCCATTGACCCGACCAACAGCCAGGTCATCTACGCCGCCACCACAGGCGGCCTGTTCAGGAGCAAAGATGGAGGGAACTCCTGGGGGAGAAGATGATCATCCAGAAATGGTCGGCCCGGACCAAACCGATGCAGCTTCGCGACTTCGTGGCTGCCCTCAAGCTTCTCAATGCCCTGTACCTCAAAGCCGGTCGCGTGCCGTGGGGCAGGGTGCATCATGAATTGTATGGCGGGCATCGTGTCATCATGGAGCGAGAGTTCAACTCCATAGCTGAGCTGGATGCCGATGAAACCAAGGCTGATCTGCCGGAGATCAGGGAAGCCAAAGCCCGGTTATTGGACACCTGTGTACCGGGCAGCGTCTCCGTGGAGCACTACCAGAGCGTTGATCTGGAAAGTACTGTCGGGACCTGAGTGCAAGCGTCCATTCTACTCAAGAAGATGAGGGGAAGCTTGAGGGAGGTTGTAGGGTGAAACGGCTGCTGCTATTGTGTCTCGCGCTTTTAGTGGTTTCGGGTTGCGGGCCATCAAAGGCCACTGCTCCAGGCCCGGCGGCCACCAAAACGGCCCTGGCTGCTAAGGTCATGACCGCCGTAGCTAGACAGGTAGCGACCGCCACCCCAACCCCTCATTCGGGGAGGAGACCGACACCGACATCCGCCCCGCTGTCAACAATCACACCCAGCCGTACCCGCACCCCCACTTCCACCCCTACCCCCACCCTCTCCACCACTGCCATCCCCGGCTGCCAGGACGACTTCGAACCGGATGACACGGCGGCGCAGGCCAAGCAGATTTGGGTCAGTCGCCCTCAAGACATTAAGTCACAGACGCGCAACTTCTTCCCGCCCGGCGACGTTGACGTGGCTCGCTTTGCCAGTACTGCCGGCCGCATCTACCAGATTGTGGCTGAGCCCTGGGGATATGGCTTCTACGGCCACCGGCCCCATATCACCGTCCTTGACCCTCGTGGATTTACCTTCGACGGGGAACTCAAATACTACGGAGATGTGGCTGCCTTCTGGTTCTGGTATCCCGGGCCAGGAGAGCCCCTGGACATCAAGGTCACTGAGTCAAACAACAAAGGCGATTGTACCTACGGGTACACCCTCAGGATCATAGAGTGGGAACCGAAGGAGTTGGGAAAGTAGAACTTCCACCTTGACTTAGTTCCTGTTCTGTAGTAAGATGTTAACTACAACGACGGCGTGCAATTGGTGGACATCTTTGGGAACGATGCGGCGAAGGTGGTGATGGTGAAAATACAATGAGTAACAGACGTAAGAATCCGGCAGTAACTGTTCGCCCCGCTAAGCCTGATGTTCGATCCCTAGAGCAACTCTACTCGTTCAGAAGGCAAGCAGAGGTCTTGCAGTTTCTTGAGGCCAATCCGTTTCTTGTCCCACTGCTGGTGGAGGCGTACAGCAAGATCGAGAACTATTTTGGGCCATGCCCACCGGTCTTTCTCGAAGTCGTCAGCGATCCGGAAGTTCAAGGCTTAGTTGAACTGTTCGGCTATATCGTGACTAGACTGACTCCTGAGGAAGCAGGGAAACAGCTCCAAAGATTTGACTGGGACTGGTTCTTGAATCAATTTCCTCGTGTTAAGGGACTACTCAACTTTGATGTGGAGTTTCTATGACTTTCCCCTCGGCTGACTATCTGATCGTGGCGAGGCATCTCACAGAGCACAGCACCGCCAGTGACTATGCAGAAGGATGTCTGCGATCAGCCATCAGTCGAGCTTACTATGCGGCACTCAACACGACACGGAACCTATTACGTGATCAGTGGGGAATCGAAGTGCCTGAAACTGCAGAGATTCATCGGTTTGTTCCCCGATGGTTCATGGATGAGGAAGATACGGACCAGCAGGAAATCGGCATACTTTTGGATCGCCTTCGCGACCGACGAAGAAGGGCAGATTACGGTGATGAGATCACAAAGGTGTCCTCGCTGGCAGCAAGGTCGCTTGCGGACGCGCAAATCGTGATTGACCGTGTCTTAACCTTGTGAAGCTATGGCCGCGATTCTACTGGGATCAAATCGAAT
>JBHIDP010000096.1:0-9429 GCA_046760185.1 Anaerolineae bacterium | reverse complement strand
ACTACGTTGAACGAGCCATTCAAGAGGCTATGGAACGGGGCGAGTTCGATAACCTGCCGGGGAGGGGGAAACCTCTCGATCTGAGGGAGAACCCCTACGCTGGGGATTGGGAACTGGCCTATAAGATCATCAAGGATGCCGGTTTCACCTTGGAATGGATTGAGCTTCGCCAAGAGATCCTACAGGGCCGCCAGGAGTGCGCTCGCTTTTTGCAAGATTCCCTGCAAGAGAAACGACGCACTGTGGAGCGCTACGAGCGAGTTGCCAACCGCTACCGGGAACAGGCGGCAGAACTGAATAAGAAAGTGGAACGTTACAATTTGATAGTACCGATCGTCAACCTCCAACTGAGCAAGCTGGATGTGGAGGAGGAGTTACGCCGCTTCAGAGAAGCCTGGTGCCGACCTGAAACTACACCATGGAGGTGAGAACATGAGCAGAGAAGTAGTTCGAGCAGCCGAAAGCCCTCCTGATCTACCATTTTCGCCGGCCATCAAAGCCAACGGCTTCGTCTTCTTGTCAGGCAATGTCGGGCTTGACTACAAGACCGGGCAGGTGGCCGAGGGCATCCGAGAACAGACCAGACAGACCCTGGAGAACCTCAAAGCCGTTCTGGAAGCAGCCGGTTCGTCCCTGGACAGGGTGGTCAAGGTCACCGTCTTTCTGAAAAACATTGAGGATTTCCCGGCCATGAACGAGGTCTACCGCGCCTATTTCCCCAAGGACCCTCCGGCCCGTTCCACGGTGGGTGTGGCCGACCTGGCTCGCCCTGAGTTCCTGCTCGAGGTCGAGTTGATCGCCCTGGCCTGAGCAGCCTCCAAGGGTTGCTTGGGTGACCGGGTGTCCTATCTGAGTACTCCGTGCAACGATTTGAGGAGACGACTTATGGATGTCAAAGAGTTCGATGCGGCATTGACCAGGCACCTGCGGCCTCACACCTTCCCCCTGGCCATCCGTATGGTCAGGGAGGGTGAGGAGCTGCCGGAACGGGTGAAGCATCCGTTCAAGGACCTGGGTGTAAGACTAGGCATCTGCCAGGGGTTCTCCATGGCCAGACGATACGGCTGGGTGCTGGCCCTCGGTGGTGAGGATATCTCCTGCCCGCCGGCCAAGGCCGTCTTCGGCTTCGCTCCCCGGCTGGACTATTTTGTGGAGGGCCACCTCTGTGCTGGGATGTACACCGAGACTCCTGAAGCCGGGGCCGTGAGCGAATCGCTGGTGGCCATGTTTAACGAGGGGCAATATGCCTATATCCTCATAGCTCCCCTGCACCACATATCCTTCGAGCCGGACGTGATCCTCATCTACGGCTCATCGGCCCAGGTGATGCGTCTGGTGGCGGCCACCCTCTGGAAGAGCGGCGGCTACATCACTTCCCGGTTTTCTGGACGGGCCGATTGCTCCGACAGCATCATCCACACCATGAAGACCGGCCAGCCGCAGGTGATCCTTCCCTGCTACGGCGACCGTATCTTCGGGCAGACCGAGGAGCATGAGATGGCTTTCTCTCTCCTACCCGAGAAGATGGGGGAGATCGTGGAGGGATTTGAAGGGACTCACAAGGGAGGCATTCGCTACCCTATCCCCTCCTACCTGCGTTACACGGCAGAGTTTCCACCCCAGTATGCCCGGTTGGAGGAGTTGTGGGAGAAAGGGGAATAGCGGCTGTAGGCCATCTCATAGCTCCCGCAGCCGCGATTGAGTCAAGCCCATCCTTACGAAGAAGACCAGGAGGATAGCGCCCCCCAGGCCAATGGCCAACGGTGCCCCCCACATGTTGGCGATGGCCCCCGCCGGCAGTGCTCCGAGCGGGTTCAGGCCGAAGGTCATCAGGTAGACACTCATCACCCGACCCCGTACCTCGTGGGGGACGCTGCTTATGATGAGGGTGCTGTTGATGGCCATGTAGCCGATGCCTCCGGCCCCCACCGCCATCAGGATGACCAGGGAGGCGTAGAAGGAACGCGACAGGGAAAACAGGATCAGGGCTATACCGAAGAGGAGGCCCGCCCCCAACAGAAGCCAACCCTTATGCTCATAGTCGGTCAGGGAGGCTACGGCCAGGGAACCGAGCAGGGCCCCCACGCCAGACAGAGCCATCAGCCAGCCCAGACCTGAAGCTCCCACCTGCAAGATGTCCCGGGCAAAAATGGGCATGAAGGTCTGATACTGCATACCGAACAGAACCGTTGCTAAAGCTGCCGCCAACAACATGGTCACCGTGGGGTTGTGACGGATGTAGGTCACCCCTTCCCACAGGTCGGTCAGCATCGGTGTCCTCACGCGAGTGGCTGTACTGCCTGAAGGGGGAATGGTCAACAGAGTAGCAATGACGACAATGTAACAAGCCGCCACGACATAGTACACGCCGGCCACATCTATCAGCCCCATCAGGATGCCGGCCAGGGCCGGTCCCAGGATGCGGGTCAGGTTCATACCGGCCGAATTAAGGGCCACGGCATTCATCAGGTCCTCCTCCCCCACCAGTTCGGGGATGAAAGCCTGACGGCCGGGCATGTTGAAGGAGTAGATGACCCCGGTCGCTATGGCCGAGGCGATCAGGTGCCAGTACTGGACCTTTTCGGTGGAGATCAGGACGGCCAGGATCAGGGTGATAAGCATTATCGAACCCTGGGTCAAGATCAGCAGGTTGCGTTTCTCCACACGGTCGGCCACCACCCCGCCGATGGGGGAAACGATCAGTATGGCTATTCCCAGAGCGGCGGTCACTCCTCCCAGGGCGAAGGCCGAGTCTGTCATCTCATAGACCAGCCAGCCGCGGGCTACCACCTGCATCTGCATGGCATTGAAGGAAGCCACCATCCCGATCCAGAACCAACGGTAGTCACGGATCTGCAGGGAGTGAAAGGTACGTTTCATACCTTCCTCAACTTCCATCTCCCCCTTCTGAACCAGATGGTCATGAGCAGGGCATTGGTAACGGTGCTCAGGACCATAGCCGTCCAAATGCCGTTTGTGCCCCAACCGGCGAAGGTGGAGAGACCGTAGGCCAGTCCAAGCTGCAACACGACCAGGCTCAAGGTGTTGATGACCATGGGAGGGACGGTGTTGCCGGCTCCGTCCAGGGAGCGCCCCATGGTCGCCCCCAGGGCATTGAAGACGTAGGCCAGAGCCATGATGCGCAGGGCAACGCTGCCGAGAGCGATCACGGCCGGATCACCACTGAAGAGGCCAACCAACGGCTCGGCGAGGATGAGGAAGAGGATGCCGGCCGAGCCCATGAGAGCCATGTTGTAGGCTCCTACTATCCAGGCGCTCCTTTCCGCCCGTTTAGGCTGGCTGGCGCCCAGATTCTGTCCCACCAGGGTAGTTGCAGCGTTAGCTAGGCCGAAGGCGGGGATGAGGACAGTAAGGGTCAGTCGCTGGGCGATACCGTAGCCAGCCAGGGCGATAGTGCCGAACATGGCCACTATGCCGAGCACCAGCACCCGGGCGGCCATCCTCATCGTCAGTTGTACGATACTGGGCAAGGCGATCTGGATCATGGTCCACATCAGGCGGAGGTCGAGCCTGAACTGCTTCAAGTCAATCACTATGCGCGCCCGGCCGGTCAACAGGACGTACAGTTGAAAGGCGATCCCCGTACCTCGCGAGAGGAGGGTGGCCAGGGCCGAGCCGTCAACACCCAGGGGAGGAAGTGGGCCCAGGCCAAAAATGAGGAAGGGCTCCACTATCATGTTTGTGGCGCTGGCAATAGCCAGGGCCCACATGGCTGCGCTGGCATTTCCCGCTCCCCGCAGCAGACCGTTGATGAGGTAGATGAAGATGATGGCAAAGAAACCGGCGAAGGAGATGCGGAGGTAGCTCGTCCCCAGCGGTACGACCTCAGGCTCGGCTCCCAGCAGACGCACTATCTGCTCTGAGGTCAGGAAGCCGGCCGTCCCCAGGATCACCGAAAGGAGTACGGCGATCAGGATGGCCTGGGCCACGGCCTTGTTTGCTCCCTCTTCATCCTTTTCACCGATGCGACGGGCGACGATAGCCGTGCCTCCCACGCCCAGTCCCATGCCCACCTGGTTGACCGTCCAGACCACAGTGCCACTCATGGTTAACGCGGCCAGGGCCGCCGGTCCCAACTTCCCCACCCAGAAGGTATCAAGCAGGCGGAAGGCGCTGACTGTCATCTGCTCAAGGATCATCGGTATGGCCAGAATCCAGACGTTCCGAACGATGCTGCCCTGGGTCAGATCGCGCTCGGCCACTCTGGTCCTGGAAAATATCCCCTTCAGGGCGATGTCCCTTCTCATTGTCGTAGGCACAGGTGAATCGAATTGAGTCTGGCTAAAATCTGTGGAGGAGTGGAGCCGTTCGGCTGATGGTTCGGCAAGCTCACCATGTAGCTCACGACGAAGCCTCGACTCCCACAAGTTTTAGCCACGCTCAATCGAATTGACAAGTCTGGTCGCCCGTTATTATAATGAAGAGGTGCTTTTGTGCAAGAAGGGAGGTGGCGATGCGCATTAGGTGGCCAAGGAGGTCGAGGATAGGGGTTGTGCGCCTTTTTGGCATAATCGGGGGGAGCATCAGAACTCCGGCCTACGTCTCTATGCTGGATGCTGTCCGGGAGGATGGCTCGATCAAGGCTGTTGTCCTGGACATCAACTCGCCGGGTGGCTCGGCTACTGCTTCAGACTACCTCTACATGAGCGTTGCCAAGCTGGTGGAGGAGAAGCCGGTGGTGGCTTTTATCCGCGAGGCCGGGGCCTCAGGGGCCTATCTGATCAGTTGCGCTGCCACCAAGATCGTGGCCATCCCCAGTGCCCTGATCGGCTCCATCGGTGTCCTGTCGGTGCGGCCGGTGGTGCAGGACCTGATGCAAAGGATGGGGGTCAAGGTGGCCGTCACCAAAAGTGGTCACCTCAAGGACATGGGAGCCGTCTATCGGGAGGATACCGAAGAGGAGGTGCAGAAGAGGCAGGAGCTGCTGGACGAGTTCTATGACTACTTCATTGAGGCTGTGGCCCAGGCTCGCGGCCTCGACGAAGAGGTGGTGAGAGGGTACGCCACAGGGGAGGTCTTCACGGCCAAGAAGGCCCAGGAACTGGGGCTCATTGATGAACTGGGCGATCTGGACCGGGCTCTGGACCTGGCCTCGGAACTGGGGAAGGTGCCCCGCCGCCTCGTCTACGTTAAGCCCCGCCGTCCTCGCTTGCAGAGGTTTATCTCCGGTTTCACCGACTCCCTGGTGGAGGAGGTAGCAGCCGAGCTGGAACATCGCCTCATAGAGCAGATTTGGTACTGACCCTGTTTTGCGTTTGGGTGTGGCTAAAACAAAGATGGTGAGGGGAATGGCCGGGGGAAAGGAGAACATTTTTGTCAAAGATGGGCGGCCGCTGGTGAGCAAAGCCCACTATGGTGGCGACCTGCGGGCCAGCATCGAGCAGGCTGTGGCCGCCATCGGTGGTTTCGAGAGGCTGATCCGGGAGGGGGACAGCGTTCTGGTGAAGCCCAACTTCAATACAGCTCACCCCCCGCCCGGTTCCGGCGATCCTCTTTTCGTCAAGACCGTCATCGAGCTGCTCTACGAGCATGGAGCGGAAAAGGTGGTCCTGGGTGAGTCCTCTATGGTTGGCTTATCAACCGTGGAGAACCTGAAGAGAACGGGGATGTGGGAGGCGGCCCGCGAAGCCGGGGCCGAAGTGGTTGACTTCAAGGAGGGGGAGTGGGTCAGGACGAGGGTCAGGGGGCGCTATCTGAGGGGGATTGCCCTGGCCAGGGCAGCAGTTGAGGCGGAGAAAATCGTCTACCTCCCCTGCATGAAGACCCACCGCCTGGCTGAGTTCAGCCTCAGCCTGAAGCTAGCCATGGGGTTTGTCAAACCCATACGACGCATACCGATGCACCTCTGGCGGCTGAGTGAGAAACTGGCAGAACTGAACCTGGCCATCGCCCCGGACCTGATCATCATGGACGGCCGCCGCTGCTTCATCCGGGGTGGCCCCAGCGATGGGGAATTGCGGAAACCTGATCTGGTCTTGGCCTCCGGCGACCGGGTGGCCATTGACGTAGAGGCTCTGAAGTTGATCAAGAGCTATCCCGGCCATGCCCTGAGGAAGGATGTCTGGGACCTGACCATGATTAAGCACGCCGTGCAGTTGGGGCTGGGGCCAGGGAGTGAGGAAGGGTATCGGGTGGTGGGGGTGAACGGAGACTAATCGTAGGCGCTTTTTGTGACGCGCAACGCGTTGAGGGTCACCCATTTGCTTGGCAACCCTTTGCGCTCGATGTTAGTCTGCATCCGTCCGTTGAAGGTTCGCTCCAAAATCCATCGTCCGTCACCGTCCTGCTTGGCCAGAACCAACGCCAGGGCTGGTTCCAATCCTGGATGTTTGGCATACCCCAACTCGGCCATGACCTGCAGGCCGAAGAGGAGGTCGCACTGATAGAAGAGGGGGAAACCGTAGCGGTGCCATTCGGGTCCCAGGGCGGCAAAATCCTGCTCCAGAAAGAGATTGGCTCCCCTCTCGATAACCTCCTCGATATCGTTCGTTCGCCCCTCCAGTGGTATGGCAGCGAAGGCCCGCAGGGTTCTGAGGCAGCCCCAGAGGCAGGCTTGATGGTGGTAGTGACGGCATCGCCACCCCTGTTCCAACGAGGTCTGAGCCAGACGCTCAACAGCCAGCCGCGTTCGCGGATCGTCCCCGTAGCCGAAACTGAGTAGAAAGCACACCACATTGCCCGGCAGGCAATAGGGGATGGTCCTGCTCTTGTCCGGGCGATGGGAGAAATCTCCCTCTGCGGTCATACCCCGCTCGAAGATGAACTCACAGGCCCTGGCGATGCGCTCATCCTGCCCGCTGACCCCCAGTTCGGCCAGGATCATCAGTTGCCACACGGTAGCTTTGTATTTGGGCCGGTAGATCTGGTCGGGTGATTGCCACCACCCCTCAGGGTTCTGTTTGGCGAAGATTCTCTGCACCGTCCTCGATGACTGGATGGCGGCCCGGGCCTCGATCACCGCTGGTGACTCCCTGGGACGCTCCACTACATCGGTCAGGGTGAAATAGCGGACCGAGGGGTTGTCATAGTCGAGGAGCCAGTTCATGGGGTCGCCACGCAGGTGTTGCCACCACTCAGACATCGGCTCTTCTCCCCGGTACCTCCCTTGCCTCACTCATCACTCCGTACAGGCCCTCCTCCAGGTAGAAGATCATCTTTTTCCCTTCCCCCACTCCAACTGGCCAGCCGTTTCAGAGCCTCCAGCTTCTCCCGATTGCCCACCTGGGCCTGCTTGATGGCCCTCTGCAGGGTGTCAATGGAGCGATCATAGTTCTTTCGATCCACGGGGTAGGGATAGCCATCCTTGCCGCCGTGGGCAAAACTGTAGCGGACCGGGTCACGGAAGCTGGGCTTCACGCCGTAGACCAGTTCGGCCACCAGGCTGAGGGCGCGGATGGTTTTGGGGCCCACCCCCGACATCCCCAACAGAACTTCGAAATCCCCCGGTTGGCGCTCGTAGGTCTTGAGGAAGATGCTCCCCAGCCGGTCGGGATTGATGTCTGAGAGGAGCACCTCATGATGGTTGGCCAGGTCAAGGGTCTGGAGCTTCTTCAGTTCCTGCACCAGGCGCCAGGGTTTCTCCTGGGAGAGGAGGGTGCTTGTGCGGCGGGCCTCCTCGCTCTCGGTGGCCACCATGTTCAGGGGGTTGCCTGTCTGGTCGCAGCAGACGGCGGCGTGAGGTTCGCACACGAAATCCTGCACTTTGTCGTCCAGCCAGTGGTAGCGACGGGCGTAACGGGTGGTCGTATTCATGCCCTGCTGCACCACGCACCAATGCCCCTCCCGGTCGAAGAGGAAGGTGTGGTGGTAGATCTGGTAGCCATCCTGGAGTGCGGCGCTGTCCACCTTGGCGGCCATGCGGCTGGCATACACCAGGCCGGCCGGATCAACGCTCAGATTCTCCCCCTGAGCCTCGACCTCGGCCGGGGTGCGGCGGGAGGTAGCCCCTTTGCCTCCGGCCACGTACAACCCCAGCTCATTCTGCAATCCCTTGAGACCTTCTTTCAGGGCAGCGCAAGTGGTGGTAGTCAGACCGCTGGAGTGCCAGTCGAAGCCGAGGACGCAGCCGAGGGCCTGGAACCAGAAGGGGTCGGCCAGACGGCTCAACATCTCCGTCGTGCCGAACTCCTCCACCATGACGATAGCGATCTGGCGTGCCAACCTGCTCATCCGTTTGAAGAGCCAGGGTGGTGTCTTTCCATAGTGGAGCGGCAAACTGGCTATACCTGTCCTCATGCTCCTCTCCCTACCCACCCCATTTTAGCACAGATGTTCTAATCTGTCAAAACGGATTGATCTTGAGATAGCGCAACAATTCAGCGCTATCCACAAGGTGTAGAGTGAGGAGGAAGGCGAGGGGGCACCCCTCGTACTCCCCGGGGAATCGCTGCGCTATCCCATCTTTCAACCACCAAGCCTCTTCAGCACCCTCAGAGCACGCAAGGTCACCCACTTGCTTGGCTGACCCTTCGTTTCGAACCTGGCCCACATTTTCTGCGGGGTGTGCTCCAGGGTCCAGCGCCCCTCTTGATCCTGCTTTGATAGCACGAAGGTTACGGCTGGCGCGAGTCGTGGATCGTCACTCAACCCCAGTCTGCTCAGCACATGGAGGGCCTCCAGTACATCGCTGCTGTAGCCCAGGGGGAAGCCGAGCTTGAACCAGAGGGGGCTGACGCCAGAGGCGTTAGGGTAGTCAGCTTTAGTCAGGTCATGGCTGAGGAGGAGGTCGGTCCCCTGGCTGATGGCCTTCTCCATGACCGAGGAGCGGTGATCAAGCGGCACCTGGGTGAAGGCAGCCAGGACTTTGATGGCTCCCCAGGCGCAGGGGAGGCCGTCGTCCATCCGTTTGGGGAAGGGGGTTAGGGCGTTGAAGCGGCAGCGGAAGCCCTCTTGCACCGCTACCTCCGCCAGCTTTTGTAAGGCTCTTTGCACTGCTCTATGTTGGCCGTATCCCAGGCGGATCAGGGCCCGCAGGAGATTACCGTTGAGGCAATTGACTGCCCCGCCTGGTCCCTTATGGGCGGAGAAGCGGCCGTCGGCCAGGGTGCTGTTTTGCAGCACGTAGTGGCACCCCTTCTCGATCTGGGGGGTTGGGGTGGCTCCTAGTTCGGCCAGGAAGATCACCTGCCAGACCGTGGCCTTGTACTTGGGGCTGTACCCCCGGCCGCGGTTAACCCAATACCCCTGGGGATACTGAGCGGCCAGGATCTTGCTGACCGGTTCCGACCTCATGATGGCTTCCCTGGCCACCACCACCTCACTGTCCTCCTGGCTGCGTTCCAATAGCTCTGTCAGCGTGAAGTAGCGCACCGAGGGGTTATCGGGTTCAAGGAGCCAGGGCAGGGGATCAGCACGCAGGTAGGTTTTCCAGGTCATTTTAGCCTATTGAAAAGAGTGTGGCTAAGATCT
>JBHIDP010000095.1:0-9435 GCA_046760185.1 Anaerolineae bacterium | reverse complement strand
GGAACTGAGGGAACTAAGAGCCTATCCGGAAAATCCGTAGTAACGACTTCAGTCGTGTTCACAGCGGCTAAAGCCGCCACTACACACACTTTTCGGATAGGGACTAAGGGAAATCCAGACGAGGCTATCAAGAGGGCGCGGGAGCTACTGGCCCATGGGGCCGTGGTCGCCGTGAAGGGTCTGGGAGGCTTCCATCTGGCCTGCGACGCCACCGACGATGAAGCCGTGCGCCGCCTGCGGGAACGTAAAGGGCGGGTAGATAAACCCTTCGCCATCATGTCCTATGATCTGGCAGCGGTGGAGCGCTATTGTCACCTTGACCATGCAGAGCGGCAACTGTTGGAGTCGCGAGAGCGCCCCATTGTGCTGCTCAGGGAACGGACCGATTCCCCCATCTCGGAGCTGGTAGCGCCAGGTAATAAGTACCTCGGAGTGATGCTGCCCTACACTCCCCTCCATTATCTGCTGCTGGAGAGGGAACAGGGGGACACCTCCCTGAGCTCCCAACCTCAGAAGGAGCTTATTGCCCTGGTGATGACCAGCGGTAACCATTCCGAGGAACCTATTGCCACCGACAACAAAGAGGCGCTTGAACACCTGGCTCCCCTGGCCGACTATTTTCTCCTCCACAACCGCGAGATCCACGCCCGCTGCGATGACTCGGTGGTACGCCTCTTTGAGGGGCAGGAGATGCCGATCCGACGCTCCAGAGGCTATGCCCCCTTCCCGGTCCACCTTCCCTTCCCAGTCAGCCAGGTTCTGGCCTGTGGCGCGGAGTTGAAGAACACCTTCTGCCTGACCAGGGAGAACTACGCTTTCATGAGCCAACACATCGGCGACATGGAAAATTGGGAGACATTAGCTTCCTACGAGGCCATGATCGAGCACTTCAAGGGCCTCTTCCGGGTGGAGCCTGACATGGTGGCCTACGACATGCACCCCGATTACCTGGCCACCAAATACGCCCAATCCCTAATCCCTAATCCCAAATCGAAAATCCCCGTCCAGCATCACCACGCTCACATCGCCAGTTGCATGGCGGAGCATGGGCTGGAAGGGCCAGTCTTAGGCGTCGCTTTCGACGGCACGGGTTACGGCACCGATGGTCAAATCTGGGGGGGTGAATTCCTGGTCTGCCACTACGATGGATTTGAGCGGGTGGCACATCTGGCCTATGTGCCTATGCCCGGTGGTGAGGCAGCCATCAGAGGGCCCTACCGCATGGCTCTGAGCCACCTCTACCGCGCCTGCGGAACCCTGGACCTGGACCTCCCACCACGACACCATGTTAACACAGCCGGGCTTCGCATTATCGAACACCAGATACGGTCAGGGCTAAACTCACCGCTGACCTCAAGCATGGGGCGACTTTTCGATGCCGTTTCTGCTCTGATCGGCCTGCGCCAGGTGGTCAACTACGAAGCCCAGGCAGCCATAGAGCTGGAAATGATCGCTGCGGAAGGGGTAGAGAAAAGCTACCCGTGGGGGTATGAGAGGGGAGAGAGGCTAATCGTTGACCCCGCTCCTCTCATCCGGGCCATCGTGGACGACTGGCGGGCTGGCCTCGAGGCACCGGTCATCTCCACCAGGTTCCACAATGCCGTAGCCAGGATGATCGGGGAGGTCTGCGGCTTCATCCGGGAGCGGGAGGGCCTGAACAGGGTGTGCCTGAGCGGTGGTGTCTTCCAGAACGTCCACCTCTTGGGTCGAACTTTGGATCTGCTGCGCGACGATGGTTTTGAGGTGTACATCCACCGCCTGGTTCCCCCCAACGACGGAGGCATCGCTTTGGGGCAGGCGGTGATCGGTCATTTCAAAAGAGTCTGGCTAAAATCTGTGGAGGAGTGGAGCCTTCAGGCGGCTAAAACCGGCTAAAGCCTCGACTCCCACAAGTTTTGGCCACGGTCATTTCAAAAGCCTGTAAGAATGACCACCGACGATAAATATATCGCCTGCGCCCTGGAAGCGGGGGCAGACTACATCGTCAGCGGTGATGAACACTTGAAGTCTTTAGGGAACTATCAGGGGATTGAGATTGTCCCCTCTGTCATTGCGAGGAACGGAGCGTAGCGGAGTGACGAAGCAATCTCCCCGACGCGTATGGGGATTGCTTCCCTTCGACGGGCTCAGGGCAGGCGTCGCAAAAAACGCTCCTACTAAGAAACAAGGCATGGCAGTGTCATTGCGAGCGGTTTTTGCGAAGCAATCTCCAACTCGCGAATTGGGGATCGCTTCGGCGGAAAAGCACCGCCTCGCGATGACAGTTAGAGTTTCTGCCCTTATGAGTGGCGCGACAGCGCCATGCGGAGCTCGCAATGACATGGGCTGAGTAGTTACACAATCTCCAGGAGGCAACAATCAATGTGCTTAGCTATCCCAGGTCTGCTGAAATCTGTTGATGGCCTCGAAGCTGAGGTGGATATGGGAGGCATCAGCCGCCGTATCAGCCTCTGGCTTACACCGGAGGCCAAGGTGGGTGACTACGTGCAGGTGCACACCGGTTACGCCATCGGCATCATTGACGAGGCCGAAGCTCAGGAGACTTTGAAACTCCTGAAAGAGATGGCGGAGGCCTACGAAGAGGCCGAGTTGTCACCAGAGTAGGAATAGGCATGAAATATCTGGATGAGTACCGAGACGGCGAGCTGGCCAGAGGCTTGATCAGCCAGATTCACAACCGTTCAACCCGACCGGTGCGCCTGATGGAGTTCTGCGGCGGACATACCATGGCCATCCTTCGCCACGGCATCCGCCAGGTTATGCCCCCTACCGTGGAAATGCTCTCTGGCCCCGGCTGTCCCGTCTGCGTCACCCACAACGCTGACCTGGACAAGGCCATCGCTCTGGCCGGTCAGCCGCAGGTAATCATGGCCACCTTTGGGGATATGTTCAAGGTGCCGGGCAGCAACAGCAGCCTGCAAAAGGCTAAGGCCGAAGGGGCGGATGTGCGCATGGTCTATTCCGCCCTCGATGCTCTCAAGATAGCTAGGAACAATCCGCAAAAGTCGGTGGTTTTCCTGGGGATCGGTTTCGAGACCACCGCTCCCACCATCGCCGCCTCCATCCTGCAAGCTGAGGAAGAGGGAATCGAAAACTACTATATCCTCTCCATGCATAAGTTGACCCCGCCCGCTACCAAGGCCATACTGAACGCGGGGGAGGTTAGGCTTGATGGTGTCATCGGCCCCGGACATGTGACCACTGTTATCGGCTCGAGGGCCTGGGAGTTTCTACCCCGGGAGTACGGCATCCCCTGTGCCATCGCCGGCTTCCAGCCTGTGGATATCTTGCGGGGGGTAGCCATGTTGGTGGAACAGTTAGAGGAAGGGCGGGCCGAGGTGGGAATCGCCTACCGGCGGAGCGTGCGGCCCGAGGGCAACCAGTGGGCTATGGAGCAGATGTATAGGGTCTTCGAGGTCTGCCAGACCCCCTGGAGAGGATTGGGGATGGTTCCCCACAGTGGGCTGAGGCTACGAGAGGAGTATGCTCACTTCGATGCGGAGCAGGCTTTCGATATTGATCCCGGACCGACGCGGGAACCCAAGGGCTGTCGCTGCGGGGAAGTCCTGCGGGGCGTAGCCACCCCCCTCGATTGCCCCCTCTTCGACAAAGCCTGCACCCCCGAACGTCCATTAGGCCCGTGCATGGTCTCAGCCGAAGGGGCCTGCGCAGCCTACTATCACTATGGAGAAAGGCATGAAAGATAAGGACACCATCCTTCTGGCCCACGGCAGCGGCGGCCGGCTGAGCCACGAACTGATCGAGAAACTCTTCCTGCCCCCCTTCATCAATCCTGCCCTGTCTCGCCTGGACGATGCAGCGGTGCTGCCTCTGGCAGATAGCAGATGGCAAATGGCAGATGGCCAGCGGCAGGCAACAGATGGCTATCAGCTACCTATCAGCCATCAGCGTCTGGCCTTCACCACGGACTCTCATGTGGTGAAGCCGCTCTTTTTCCCCGGAGGGGACATCGGCAAGCTGGCTGTGTGCGGTACTGTCAATGACCTGGCTATGAGTGGAGCCACCCCCCTTTACCTTTCGGCCGCCTTCGTCATTGAGGAAGGGTTGGATACGGGAACCCTGCGACGTGTGGTTGAATCCATGCGTAACTCTGCGGTAGAGGCAGGGGTCGAGATAGTGAGCGGGGACACCAAGGTGGTGGAGCAGGGAGGGGCCGACGGACTATTCATCAGCACGGCCGGAGTGGGATTAGTTCCCCCCGACGTGGATATCTCAGGCAGCAATGCTCAGGTGGGGGACCTGGTGATCATCTCCGGCCCTATAGGGGATCACGGCATCGCCGTCCTGAGCGAGCGCGAGGGACTGGAGTTCGAGACGGAACTGGAAAGCGATATCGCCCCCCTCAACCATCTGGTGGCCGCCATGCTGCAGGCCAGTTGGAATATCCACGCCCTGCGCGATCCAACGCGAGGTGGTCTGGCCACCACCCTGAACGAGATCGCCGCCAAATCCAAAGTTTGCCTCAAAATCGAAGAGGGAAAGATTCCGGTGCGGGCCTCTGTGCGGGCTGCGTGCGAGATGCTGGGCTATGACCCCCTGTACGTGGCCAACGAGGGGAAGCTGGTGGCGGTGGTCAAAGGGGATGATGCGGAAACGATATTGGAGGCCATGCACCGCACCCGATATGGGGAAGAGGCCACCATCATCGGTGAGGTGGTGGCGGAACCAGCGGGAAGGGTCCTGATGAGGACAGAGATCGGCGGGACCCGTCTGGTGGATATGCTGGTGGGGGAGATGTTGCCCAGAATCTGTTGAGATAATAAATCAATCAGTCAAAGGGTAGAGTCTCTTCCACCTCCTCCTGCTCTCTACGCTTGGTGTAAATAACCTTGTACTTGTCACATTCAACCTTGTAGCACAGGCTGCATTCTTCATTCATTTCATCTGGCTTCACCGGCTCCAGAAGTACCTCGAGGTTAAGGGATTCATACAACTCTACGGCTTCGCTCAGTCGTGGTTCCTCAGCGATAAACCTCCTGACCCATCCCTGCCGCTCCAGCTCTTCCTCACGTGACCTATTACTTCTCACCTCATCCCACCTCGGATATCCTCTCCAGGCGATGGGCGTACTCAAACACGCACTCCTCCTGGAGACCGTTCTCAATGGCGCCCGGCCTCTCTTCTCTCACCCGCTCTATGGCCTGACACGGGCCGTAGCCCAGGCTGACCAGGTAGCAGGCCAGCATTGTCCCTGTCCGCCCGTACCCTCCCTCACAGTGAACCAGCACCGGCCGTCCTGTGCCCAGCATCTGGTGCACAAAGTCAACGAATTCATCAATCTGGCGTTGCTGCGGAGCGGTGTGATCCACGATAGGGATGTGGCGATATTCGAAGTCGAGCACGTCTATCCTGTGCAAGACCATCTTCTCCCTTCGCAGAGAGCGTTCGGTCAAGGAGACGATGGCCCCAATCCCCTGGTCCCGTAGCCAAAGAAGCTCCTCAGACAGGAATGGTTTCCCACTCCCGGCCAGTTTCCCTGGAATCATCCACCCAAAGTTCGAGATTGACATCAGAAAAGATCATCCAGATCTTCGCCGGCCCCTTCGGGCAGGCGACCATACTGCTGCAGGAACTGCTGGATCAACTCACTCTCACGCTTGGTGTACATCGGGTCTTCCTCGTACTCGAAGTAGCGCGCTTCTACGCCGGCGCTCAACTGCTCTTGCAGGGCCTGACGCAGGTTCATGGTGCCCACGATAGCCATGACCATCTGGTCCTCATCCCGCAACTGGTAGACCCCCTCAACCTCGGGCACGGCATTTACGTTCTCAGCACTGAACTCCAGCCACTTTTCGGGCGGCGGGGCCACAGCAGAAATCTTGAGACGCAGGTCGCATTGCAGACAACGGCTTCCTTCAGCCACAGCCATTTCTCCATCGAAACCAAGCTCAATCTGGGCAAAACCCCCTAATCGCTCGACCACAGGCAAGCAAGGCATCGCCGCCTGGGGCCGATCGGCAAACCCCTCCTCCCGGCCTAACCAGGGATTGGGCTCCTCGGACTCTATCAGGGGATAAATGACCTCTCCATCTCCCCCCAGACAACTGTCAATGGCCGCCGCTGCCTTCCGCCCGGCAGCGATAGCCTCCACTACCGAGGTCGGCCCACTGACCACCTCACCAGCGGCAAACAGACCCGCCACCGAGGTCTCCAACGTATCGGGATCAATTTCAATAGTTCCCCCCTCCGTGCATTTCACCCCACTGTCTTCACCGAGGAAGGAGAGGTCCGAGGATTGACCGATGGCCAGGATCACCATATCAGTCTCCAGGGCGGTGGTTACTGCTTCGTCATAGGAGGGGTTGAAGCGGCCCTTTTCGTCGAAGACGCTGATACAGCGTACGAGCTCGATACCGCTTACCCTCCCCTTCCCCAGGATGCGCCTGGGCCCCCAGGAGGGATGGAGAGTGACCCCCTCCTCCACTGCCTCCTCGATCTCCCACTCGTGGGCTGGCATCTCCTCCCGCGACTCCAAACAGGCCAGTTGCACCTCCCTGGCCCCCAGGCGAAGGGCGGTCAGGGCCACATCAACGGCCACCCCTCCACCTCCAATGACCACAACCCGCTCACGGACCGGCACATCCTGGCCGCTGTTGACGGCGCGCAGGAAATCCACACCCCACAGGACGTCGTCCAACTCCACCCCCTCGATCTTCAGCCTCCGGCTCTGCTGAGCTCCGACGGCCAGGAAAACCGCATCGTATCCTGCTTTAAGTTGGTCGAGACTGATGTCCTCCCCGAGCCGGGTGTTGGTCCTTAGTTCGACCCCCTGTTCCAGGATGTCGTCAATCTCCTGTTGCAAGACCTGGCGTGGCAACCGGTACTGAGGGATACCGTAGCGCATCATGCCGCCCGGTTCCGGTGCAGCCTCAAAAAGGGTAACCGTGTGTCCCTTGCCTGCCAGATAGTAGGCGGCGGTGAGACCAGCCGGACCGGAACCGACGATAGCCACGCTTTTACCGGAGGGAACTGAAGTAGTTTCCCTGAGTTTCCCTGGCTCCTTTAGTTCCCTCTCTCTCTCCGCCGCAAACCGCTTCAGAGCACAAATGGCGACAGGTTCATTAACCTGGCCTCGCCGACAGGCGTCTTCACAGGGGTGGAAGCAAACATGTCCCAGGACGGCGGGGAAGGGAGCCTGCTCCCGCACCACGGCGGCGGCCTCGGCCGGCTTCCCTTCAGCCACCAGGCGAAGGTAACGGGGCACATCTACACCGGCTGGACAGGTTGCCCGGCAGGGGACCAGAGCGGCCTCACCGGCTCGACTGAGCTCGCCGAAGTCCTCGCCAGTCTTGTAGATGACTGCTGTGTCGTCCCTCTTGTCCATCAGGGCCCCGGTAGGGCAGACCTCCACACAGGCAGTGCAGAACTTACAGGCCGACTCCCTCAGCGACGGGCCAACGGTACCCACCACTACTTCCCCGTCACGGCAGACAAAACCAAGGGCCTCGACCCCTCGCAGGTCCCCACAAGCCCTCACGCAGCGGGTACAGCCGATACAGAGGTTGTAGTCACGGAGGAAGAGTGGATCATCTCGCAGAAGGGGGATGCCCTGGGGGATGTAACGGGGGGTTTCCTCCCTGATGCCGATGTACTCCGCGACCCTCTGCAATTCGCAGTTGCCGAACTTTGGACAGCAGCGCTCCTCCACCGGCACATTGGTAGAGCACGGTTCTCGGCTGCAACCCTCTCTCTGAGCACAGGTCAGGCAGGCATGGGGGTGCTTGGCCAGGATGGACACCAGGTGGTCGCGCCGTGCCTCCTGCACCGCTGAACTGTTGGTGTAGACGCTCATCCCCTCTGCTGCCGGGGTTGCACAGGCCCGCCGCAGATCACCTTCGCTCTCGATCTCGACCAGGCATAGCTGGCAGCCCTCAGATGAAGCTGTGCCATTCCCCTCGATATGCTCTTCGCCCCGGTAGACTGAGCTACGAGGCTCTAATCCCTCAAAGGGAGGCAGATCGGGATGGGAGCACAGGCGTGGGATGTAGAAGCCGGCCGCATCGGCCGCCTGGAGAAGGCTCATGCCCTCCTGTGCTTGGACCTTTGTGCCATCAATGGCCAACGTGATAGTTTCCACCCTGCATTACCCTTTGCCGTCCAACGTGCCGCCAATGAATTGACTTCTACTTAATCTCGTTGTAGAATTACGCCAGGAGGTGAGCAGGATGGCGGGGCAATCAGTCGCACTCGACACCACGTTAGAGGCAATACGAGAGCAAGCGAAACGGCTGGAGCAGGAAGCCGCCGCGTTGCGCGCGGGCTTGGATGAAATCGCTATTCTCCTCGCTTGGACGCTCGAACATTCCGTTTCCCCTAGTGCGCTGCAGAAAGTCCCTGTTACCGATGCCGAACTCGCTCAATATCGGGTCATGCTCACAGAGGACTATCCCGATGATCTGCTGCGGCTCACCATAAAGGCACAGAAGGTCGCGTCTCAATTCAAGCGTGCGCTCCCGCTGAAAGAACGCCAAGCAGCAATTGACGCGCTCATTGCAGCCTTCAACGCGGTGGCAGAAGCCGAGCATCTCGCCATTCCCGATGAATTGGAGGCGGCCATTGGCGACTGAGCCCTTCTTTCTCTATCTCGTTCGCGGTGATGTGCCACCAAAATCGTAGGGAGATAGATGCCGCCTTGAGCTCTGCGAGGCCGTCGCCGATAGCCAGCAATGGTGATCGTCCCCAACCTCATTCTACCCAAAAGCGTCTCAGGCACACGTCGTCGCCGTTGGGAAGGGACTTCAGTGTCTGCCACTTCACATCGCTGCTCAACTCCTTGTTGATATCAGCCATGAAGACTTCCACCCATTTGTCGCACCCAGGCTGATCCTGTTCCAGTTTCCCCTGTCTCATGTGCCACTCATACCACGGACAGCCATTGTGCTGCACAAAAGCTTCTTGGTCATCCTCACCCTCGACCACGACCACGTCCTCACCCATGCAGAGGCTACTGAAAGCGAAATTCTCGGCGATCTGGCGAGGGAGCGGTTGGTTGGGGTTCAGCCGCTTAAGGTAGCTCCTGGCCGTGTCGTGGCCGACGATCTCCCAGTATTCCAAGACCAGGTCCAGCTCGCTTACACCCTCCCCGGCCAGGGCTTTGGCCGCCGCCAGCCACTCGAAATGGGAGGCCCGCACGATCTGATTGAGGATGTCGTATCTCTTCTCCAGCGGGATTTCCATCTCTCCTAAGTAACTACGCAAAAGTTCTTTGCACTTTCTTCGCTTGCTAAAATCGCTACCAAGGGGCGTCCCCGCCCCGTCTAAGGCAGTCTGGCCACGAAATCGGGGCGAGGCTTCGTCCTGAGGCGGTTCGTCCCGCAGTTCGTCCCGCTCACTGCGGGGCTCACTGCGGGGCTCACCGTGGGGCTCAGCCCGAAGGGACGCCCCTCCATAGCGGGGGAAAAAGTCAAAAGGATT
>JBHIDP010000094.1:0-9470 GCA_046760185.1 Anaerolineae bacterium | reverse complement strand
TCCCGGAATGGCAGACAACTTTCCCTCAAATGTGATACTGGCAGTGGCCGCCGGGCTGTCCTTGTCCCTCCTCAGCATAAGAAAAGGGATCAGCCGTTATGGGCGACGCATCAGCCGCTTCTCCCCTCAGGCCAGACGGGTGTTGCTCTACAGTCTCTTCCTTGGTCTGGGCCACGCCATCTTCAGCCTGCTGTTCAATCTCTACCTCAAGCAACTGGGCTACAACGAGGATTTCATTGGCTACCTCTCCGCGGTAAACGGGTTGGTTGCGGGCCTGACTGCTATAGGAGCGGGGATGATAAGCAATCGCCTTGGCCGCCGGCGGATGCTGGTGATGGGAGCCGCCCTGGAGGGCCTGGTCCTACTGGGTCTGACCTTCCTGACCGCCCGGTTCCTGCTCCTGGGGCTCAGTGCCATTGGCGGGCTGGCCTTCCCCTTGTGGTTCGTCTCCTTCTACCCTTTCCTCACCGAGCACAGTACGGAGGAAGAGCGAGTGCATCTTTTCAGCGTGGTCATGGCCATCTGGTTGACCACGGGCATGGTCGGAACCGCACTCGGCGGGAAGTTGCTCGAACTGTACGCCCACATCAGCCATCTGGTGGCAGACAGTCCGGCCGCCTATCGCTTTGCCCTGAGCGGCACCTTCTTCTTCTACATGCTCGGCGTCACCGCCCTGGCCACGCTCCGTGACCAGGGAGATGGTATTCGATCGGAGGAAAGCTCCTCATCCCCCTTTCTCTCCCTGGCCGATGAGGCTCTGGGAAAGCTGGTGGTGATGACCCTGGTCACCATTCTGATCGCCTGGGGGGCCGGGCTGTTCTTCCCCTTCCTCAACCTCTTCTTCAAGGAGCACTGGAGTGTAGCCCCCGGCAACGTGGGCCTGATCCTGGCCGGAGCCCAAGGTCTTGGGTTCATCGGAACGTTGCTGGCACCGACCGTGGCCCTCAGATTTGGGAAAGTACGCACCATGACCTTCCTCCACCTGATGCAGGTACCGGTCCTCTTGGGGATAGGATTCCTGCCCAGCTTGTGGCTGGTGGTGCCTTTGTTGTTTGCTCGCTCCCTCCTCAAGAATACGGCTGGGCCCTCCTATGACACCTTCCAGATGGAGGTGGTGCCGGACAGATTGAGGACAACGGTATCCAGCCTGGCCGGCATTCCCAGCGGCCTGGGCTTCAACCTGGCCTGGGCAGCCAGCACAGCCGTGGCTGGCCGTCTGATCGTGAGCTACGGCTATCCCATCACCTATGCTCTGGCTGCCGTCTCCTATCTCGTGGCCGCCATCATCTACTACCTCTACTTCCAGCGCTACGACGTGGTACGAGTGACAGAACTGGCTGCCAAGTTCGGATAGGAGTATTTGAAAGTGATTGATAATGACAGGAGAGCGGTTGCATCCAGCCATTGACTACCTGCTCTCCAAACAAGGAAAGGACGGGCGTTGGAAGTCGGCCCACGTCTTCACCGGCAGACTGTTGGTGGACCTGGACAAGCGGGGCGGGCCCAGCAAATGGATTACCCTCAACGCCCTCAGGGTGCTCAAGCATGTTATGGGTAGGAGTCAATGACAAGCGATTGGCGGCACATCCTGAAGACGGACCCGACGCCCTGGCTCCTGGAGCCCGATAACCCTTCGGTGCGCTACTTCACCCTGACGGAGATCCTGGACCGCCCCGCAACCGACGCTGAGGTGCAGGAAGCCAAGGCAGCCATCATGGACTCGGCGATCGTGCGGGAGATTTTCGCCCGCCAGCACCCCGATGGACACTGGGAAAAGAAGGAGAAACCCTTCCACGGGAAGGGAACGGCCAACCACCTGCTCGTTTTGGCCGAGCTTGGAATAGAGCCCCATGAGCGGGTCAAACGGGCCTGCGAGAGTGTTTTCCAGTACGGCCAGCTCGAAAGCGGTGGTTTCTCCTATACCGGCACCAGGAGCGGCTTCTTGCTCTGTGGCACCGCCTACACCTTGCGCTTCCTGGTGCGTTTTGGCTACGGAGAGGACCCCCGCACTCAGAAAGGTTTTCGACACCTGGCGGAAACTTTGAAGGACGAGGATGGGTTGCGCTGCCGCAGCGCCGAGGGACAACCCTGCCTCTGGGCGGCGGTCAAGGCGCTGTGGGCCTTCGCAGAGATTCCAAAAGCGATGCGCTCAGAGCACGTCCAGGAGGTGATCGAGAGGCTGGCCGAGGCCGTTCTGGGCTACGACTTTGACTTCGCGGAGCGGGAGAAGCGCTGGCTGAAATTCGGCTTTCCCCTGACCTACCAAAGCGATGTGCTGGACGCGACTGGCGCTCTGGTGAGACTTGGCTATGGGCCAGACCCCCGCCTGCGGAAGTTCATCGAGATCGTCATCGAGCAGCAGGACGAAGGGGGACGGTGGATCAAGAGGACCGGGGCGACGGTGATCAGGGGCGGGAGGAGGGGGCAGCCCAGCAAGTGGGTCACCCTGCGAGCGCTGCGGATCCTTAAAGGAGTCTATCGGTAGTCTTCGACCAGACATACTTGCTGCAACCGTCGGCTTATGGTATCATATGCCTGAGGCGATCAGGCATCACTGCCGCAACCACATACCTTTGGGTCTAATGACCATTCGAGCCCAAAGACAGCCCCGCACGCCTGGCGCGTAAGCGGGGCTTTTTGGTGACGGAATCTGAAGAGTAGTGAGGGAGGTGCTCCGAGAAAGAGAGGAGGTGACACGGTGGCTACCTACGTCATACTGGTCAACTATACCCAACAGGGTATCCAGAACATCAAGGAGAGTCCCAATCGGTTGGACGCGGCCAAGGAAGCGTTCCGGGCAGCCGGCGCCGAGATCAAAGCCTTCTACCTCGTCTTGGGACGATACGACATAGTGGTCATCGCCGAAGCACCTGATGATGAGACCGCGGCCAAGCTGGCCCTGACCATCGGATCAGGAGGCGCCGTTCGCACCGAAACCCTGCGTGCCTTCACAGAGGATGAGTACCGCCAGATCATAGCCGCCCTGCCCTGAGCAGATAACTCGGCGTTCCAAAGTGCCGGTGCACCTCCCTCGCACGCATACCCCCGGCCATCCCTCAGGCCTAGTTTCTGGTGTGAAACTTGGTGGAGTGCGGCCGCAAGGCCGCTTTTCAGGTAGGCTCGCGCCCTTCGACCCTTCGGTAAAGCTCAGGACAAGCTTCGCTCAGGACGAGGCCTGCACTCCTGGCCTTTCGCACCAAGAACTAGCCTACCCGGAACGAATGTTGCAGCCATGCTCTCCCTCGACAAACAAAACGCCTATCGCCAACGATACAAGCGCCTGCACCCTGCCTGGCGCACCAGCGGCGAGGTATACGAATCGCTCGTCCGCCAGTACGTCTCCCCTGAAGCGCGCGTGCTTGACCTTGGCTGTGGCCGGGGTGGCGTGGTCGAGCTGTTCCACGATAAGGTCGCCCTGGCGGCCGGGCTTGATGCGGACATGGCCTCGCTCCGCGAACACCGCGCCCTCACGCGCCTGGTGGTCGGACTGGCCGGTGCACTACCCTTCGCCGAGGCGACCTTCGATCTCATCACCTGCTCGTGGGTGCTGGAGCACCTGCAACGGCCAGAGGCTGCCTTTGCCCAGATCGTGCGCGTGCTGCGGCCGGGCGGGCACTTCGTCTTCCTCACGCCCAACGCCCATAACTCCCTCACCCTCGCCAACCGCATCCTGCGGGGCAAATGGCAGGGGAAACTTGTGGAGAGGCTCTACGGCCGGGTCGAGGCCGATACCTTTCCGGTGGTCTACCGGGCCAACACCTTACAGCGCCTCGAGTCATTGGCCAGCACGGTAGGTCTGGCTCGCGTCACGCTGTACACCGTTGGCGATCCGACCTACATTGCCTTTAACGACGCCCTCTTTGCCCTCGGCGCCCTCCTTGAACGCCTCACCCCGCCCACCTGGAAAGTCCACCTTGTGGGAGACTATGCCAGGGGGTTAGGGGGTTAGGGATTAGGGAGCCGCCGAATCGAATTCGCCGTCTGAAGCTGAAAAGGCCCCTCTACGTTGGCACTGCTGAGGGTCCCGGTGGCCAGCCTGGAGCAGCCAGTCACCTGGGTGCGGAATCGGATGTTGTAGGGCTGATGGAATTATGGTATACTACGGATGGGAGGATCAGAAGCTGCAAGCGGCCAAACTCGAACTGGTCTAGCCCAACAAAGAGAGCATGAGGAAGAGATGGAGCACCATGGAGAGTGTCATGCTGGGGCTCTTGATGGGCCTCCTGCTGACCGCCTGTGCCAGCCCCACGCCGACGCCCAGCGTCGCACCTACCCCATCCCCCACACCTACCCCGCGAAGGCTGGTCATCTGCCAGGCCGACGAACCGACCACCCTGTACCGCTACCTGGGCAGTCGGCTGTCCACCCGCAACGTGTGGGACGCCATCTACGACGGCCCCATTGACGGTCGAGGTTACGACTACCAGCCCATCATCCTGGAGAAGCTGCCCAGCCTGGCCGTCGTGAAGGAGGTCGCCGTGGCACCTGGCGACCTCATCGTAAACCAGCAGGGCGACGTGGTGCCACACCAGGGTACGCCCACGACCCTGCCTCAACTGACAGTGACCTTTCGCCTCAAGGCCGGCCTGCGCTGGTCCGACGGCGAACCCCTCACTGCCGACGACTCCGTCTACAGCTTCGAGGTGGCTCGCCACCCAGCCACGCCCCGGCCGCTGCCCACCTTTGTTCCCCGGGAATGGCCTGACTATCCCAGCCTGGCCGATCGAACGGTGGCATACTCGGCCTTGGATGCGCGAACGGTGCAGTGGACCGGCCTACCCGGCTATCTGCCGCCCACCTACTTCCTTAACTTCTTCCCGCCCCTCCCCCGTCACGACCTGGACCGCTACAGGCCGGCCGAGCTCCTTGAGGCTGAAGAAGCCGCCCGGCTGCCCCTCGGCTGGGGACCCTTCACCATCGTGGAGTGGATGCCCGGTCTGTACATCCACCTGGTCCGCAACCCCTACTACCTGCGCGCCGCCGAGGGTCTACCGCGTTTCGATGAAGTCATCTTCCACTTCGGCGCTTTGGGCGATGACCAGTTGGATTTGGTTCTGGATGGGACGTGCCATATCGGCACCCGGAACGCAACCGACCCCGGCGACCTCCCTCGGCTCCGTCAACTTGAGAGGGCAGGCCGGCTCCAGCCGATCGCCGCCCCCAGCCGCATGTGGGAGCGCCTGGCCTTTAACCTGGTCCCGACCGACGGGCGACCGCCCCTCCTGGCCGACCGCCGGGTCCGGCAGGCCATTGCCCACGGCGTCAACCGGCAGGCCCTCATCAATGCGGCCATCGGCTACGCTATCGGCCCCGTACCCGACAGCTATATCCCTGCCGAGCACCCCTTCCACGGCGGTCGGACCCTGACCCGCTACGGGTACGACCCTGACCGAGCCCGGGCGTTGCTCGCCCAGGCTGGCTGGGCCGACAGCGACGGTGACGGCGTGGCCGACAAGGACGGCCAGCCCCTTACCCTCACCCTGCTCACCGCTGATACCGAGAACCGTCGCCGCATCGCTCAGCAATTGGTGGCTGACCTGGCCGAAATAGGGGTCTGGCTAACCCTGGACGTGCGCCCCGCTCGGGAGATCTTCCGCGACGGCCCTGAGGGTCCCGTCTTTGGCCGGCGCTTCGACCTGGTTCTCTACGCCTGGCTGAGCGGTCACACGCCACCTTGCCATTTCTTCCTGTCTGAGGCCATCCCCGGCCCGGGCAACGACTGGACTGGCGAGAACGTCTCTGGCTACAGCAACCCCGACTTTGACACCGCCTGCCGTGCGGCCCTGACGACCCTGGACCGTGGCCAGGCCCGCGCGCTGCACGTCGAAGCGCAGCGGCTGTGGACGGCTGACCTGCCAGCTCTGCCCCTCTTCTTCCAGGTCACGGCGGCCATGGCCCGGCCGGAGGTCGTCGGCTACACCCTCGACCCCACTCAGCCCAGCGAGTTGTGGAACCTGGAGGAGATAAACCTGTTGTCCAAGGTGGAGAAGCGGTGACCAGGGATTTCCAATCCTTGGCTTCTTCGTGTCTGCACCGATACCCTTGAAAAAATCACCAGCTTATGGTAAAATATGCCTGAAGCGATCAGGCATCGTCGCCTATCTGGTTCGGCTATTAAAAAGACCCCCATTGAAGGGGGCTGTTAGCAGGACCTACATCCGCCACTGTAGACAGGTTCGGACCTGCATCCATATTATGCTGTGAAATCCCCTACTTGTCAATAGCCAATTTCCTCTTTCCTCCTACAAAAAGGGAACCCTAGCCGGGAACGTGAATCCTAGCCTTCGGGCCACGAGTCCTAACCCTAAACCCCAAAGCTGCACTATACGGCGCAGCCTTTTCTTTTGCCCCAATTCCCCCTTGACAAAGCACTCTTTTGGTGGTATATTCTATATTAAGAATATTCTTCATAGGGGATATAGACGGAGAGATTGTGATGACAACCGTAGAAATCGCCGTCCTGGGGCTGATTGCGGAGAAGCCACGGCACGGCTACGAGATTGATGCCGTGATCGAGGAGCGGGGTATGCGCAACTGGACCGATATCGGCTTCTCCTCCATCTACAGCGCCCTGAAGAGGCTGGAGAAGGCCGGCTTAGTCACCGGCCAGGTGCAATACCAGGAGCCAGCTCCCCCCAAGAAGGTCTACCACATTACCGCCAAGGGCCAGGAGGAGCTAAAAAGCCAGGTAGCCCGGCTCCTCTCCGCCCCTAAGAGGCCAATCTCTGAGTTCGATCTGGGGGTCGCTAACCTGCCGGTGTTGAGTAAGACGGAAGTCATCGAGCACTTGAGGGCCTACCTGAGCATCCTGGAAGAACGGATCAGCTTTCTGGAGAAGGCCGCTCAGGAGATGGCCCAGGCCCCCTTTTTCGTGCTGGGTCTGTTCACTCGACCGCTCGCTCACAGCAGGATCGAGAGGGATTGGGTGAGAGGGTTTGTAGAAGAGATAGAGTCGCAACCGGATTGGTGAATTTGCCGTGACAGACACAGTTCTGGGTCACTGGGGGTCCTCAACGTGGACGTTGACCCCGTAGCCGACTACGGTCTCAGGAATACCGTCACCGTTTTCGTCAACTGTCAGATACAGCTTGAAGTGAGCGTTTCCGATGTCCACGCGCCGCCTTTTATCGAGGTGCAAATCGGTAAATGCAAAGGAAACGTCAACCGAGTTGGCACCGTTTGAACCCGGATAGGTGACCGTAGGGGTTGTACCACTGGCTGGGTCTTTCCTCGATCTCGGCGTATACCTCTTTAACCGAAAACCTAGATATTCGGCAGCGCCGGCATCAACGGTCCAGTTCACCGTCATGTTGATGGTGTGGCCCCGGGTGTAATCAAAATCGGCGAAACTGGAGTCCCAGGTTATGGTGGTAGCACCCTTGGTCTTGGTGCTTGTCTTGATCGGCTCAAGCGCAGCGAAGACGGTTGTCGCTGTCAAAACCAGGGCCAGCCCCACAAGCACGACGATAGTCACCAACAGGAGTCTATTGTTCTTCCTCACCCTCTTTTACCTCCTCTTCGATCATCCGGACCAGACGCTCCACCTGAGCCGGGTTGGCATGGCTCATTCGGTCCACAAAGCAAGAACTGCTGATAGTATAAAAGAGAATTGATGTTCCGTCAAGGAATCAACACCCGGCAGAGTTAGCTTGTGCCCTAGAATCATTGGAAAGGAGACTATCATGCCCAGGCCAAGGATCAAAACCATACCTGCCTGCACCGTGGCCGTCGTCGAGGGAGTGGGTAACCCCACCACCGAAGTCCCCAAACTGACCCCCGCCCTCTTCAAGGCGGTCTACGGCTCCAAGAAGCTGCACGGCAAATCGTTCAAGCCGCAGGGTAAGATGCGGGGGCGCTACTTCTACCATCCCGACGCCCCCGACGAAGAGAAGCATTTCAAACTGGCCCTACCCATCCCCCATGGTACCACCGAGCTGGTGCAGGTGCTGCCGGAGGTGGCGGAGGTGAAGGTCGAAGTATGGCCCGAGGAGACGGTGGCCGAGATCATTCACACCGGCCCCTATTCCAGCGAAGCGGAGACGCTGAAGATCCTGTACGAGTTCATCGAGAAGAAGGGCTACGAGATCGTCGGCCCGCACGAGGAGGAGTACCTGTCAGGTATTAAGACCCTGGAGGAGCGGCGTCGCACCATTCTGCGCTACGCAGTGCGGAAGAGGTCCGACTGACGCAGGAGTTCAGCGCAATTGACCGACTCCGCCAGCCGGTCGAGACCTTCTGCCAGTTCGTCGAGGGCTTGCCGGCGGAGTGCTGACCGAGCAGGAATGGGGGCCGAGAACATGAAACAGCCCCACGAAGCTGATCTAGGTTGACCTTTGACAACCGGAGGGTCTGGTGCTACAGTATTGTTAGACTGACCGGTCGGTTTAATGAAAAGCAGCCACTCTAGGCCGGGATTGATGAAAAGGGGGTAAGGAGATGATCGCTTTCGTACTTAGCGGTGGGGGGAACCGCGCTGCCATACAGGTGGGGGCTTTGCAGGTTCTGTTTGAGCATGGGATATATCCGGACATGCTGGTTGGCACCTCGGCCGGAGCCATCAATGCCGCCTATCTCGCCCCTGACCCCTGCCGGGAGAGGTTGGATGAGCTGGCCCAATTATGGCGGAAAGTCACCAAGGATGATGTCTACCCCGGCAATCGTCTCAGAGTACTTTGGCGTCTCCTTACTAGGAAGGAGAGTGTCTACCCTAACGACCGGTGGCAGCGGTTCCTGGAGAGACACATAGAGGTACGCCGCTTCGCCGAGATCAAAGCGGTCAAGCTATACATCGTGGCCGCGGAGCTTGACAGCGGGGCCATGCGCCTCTTCGGTCAGAATGGGGAGGAGTCGGTGCTTGATGCCCTGATGGCCAGCACCGCTTTACCTCCCCTCCATCCTCCCTGGCGATTGGGGGAAGAGCGCTGCATAGACGGTGGTACTGTGGCCAACCTGCCGGTGCGTGTCGCTGTGGAGAAAGGGGCCAAGGTGATTTACGCCCTCCACGCTGTAAACCCCTTGCCACCAGCCTCTCAATTGCGCGATCTGTTCAACATCGCCAACCAGGCCGTCGGCACCCTTTTGCGACAACAACTTGTCAGTGACCTGGAGAGGACAGCCCTCCATCACGGAGTGGAACTGCATCACATCCAACTGACCCCTCCTCTGCAGCCAGCTTTCTGGGATTTTAGCCATGCTACCGAGTTGATCGAAGCGGGGCGACAGGCTGCGGAGGCATATTTGGCAGCCTACGGATCCCCACGACCGGGTGTGCACCAAAGGATAGGGGATTTCCTGGCCAGAATGGGCACTGGTTCTCTGAGGAAGAGCAAAGAGTGGATAACTGGCTTCTTTACCGAGAACCACCAGGACCTGCTGTTCAGGACCGCTGGTAGTAGCCACTTTAGTCGCTCTGAAGCGGCTGAAGCCGCCACTACGAACGCTTTTCGGCGGGAACAGGAGGGAGGATAGTC
>JBHIDP010000093.1:0-9596 GCA_046760185.1 Anaerolineae bacterium | reverse complement strand
ATTTTATTATAGCATAGCTACGGCCCCTGTCCAAACCAGCAGGAGGCCACCCAGGCCCAAAAGCCCGGTTCTTCGATTTGACATTAGCACAAGAGGATGGTAGAATTATCTTACAAATTTACCTATTGTCTTGTGAAAGGTGAAATGTGATGCAAACAACGGTTTCGGTACGCTGGCAAACGGTCATCCCACGCCAGATTCGGGAAGTCCTGGGGATCAAGCCCAAGACGAAGCTGGAATGGCAGGTGAAGGATGGGGTCATCATCGTTTACCCCATCCCCCCTGACCCTGTTCGGGCGACGCGGGGTATGCTCAAAGGGCGGGGGCCGACTACGCAGACGTTGCTGGTGGAGCGCCGACTACAAAGGGAGAAGGAACAGGCCCAGGAGGAAGCCTAGATGCCGATCTACGTGCTGGACACCTCGGCCCTTCTCACAGTGCTGAACGACGAGGAGGGAGCAGACCAGGTTCTGGACCTCCTGGCGGTGGCTGGTGATGAGGAGAGACAGCCGGAGGCAACAACGGTCTATCTGCCCTTCGTGGCCCTGATGGAGCTGGAGTATCTGACACGGCGTACGGTCAGCGAGGCGCAAACTCAGCAGGTGATAATGATGGTCAAGGCCTGGCCGGTGCAGTTGAGGGAGTCAACCGAGGAATGGCGCCATGAGGCAGCGGAGGTGAAGGCCACAACCAGCCTTTCGGTGGCCGACGCCTGGATCTGTGGGTTGGCCAGGCTCCTCGATGCCCAGTTGGTGCACAAGGACCCCGAGTATGACGCTGTGGATGGTTTGAAGAGTTTCCGGCTGTCCCGTAGGAAGTCATCCTGATCTAAAGAAAAACACGGACTCAAAGGAGAGTCCATATTTACTTGGCGGGGACGACGGGATTCGAACCCGCGGTCTTCGGCTTGACAGGCCGATATGTTAGGCCACTACACCACGCCCCCACGGTAGATACGAAGCGATGACGAACGCTTCCTACTTATACGATAGCACAAAACCGCCTGTTGGTCAAATGGACGGTTGTCAGCGGGCTTGTGCAGCAATTCGGCGCAAGCCACGACGACACATAGGGGGAGAAGAGAAGCGAGGGGACACCCCTCGTACTCCCTGGGCTTTCGCTGCGCACGCCTTGTCAGGCCTAACGCCAGTAGAGGGACCAGGTCTCACTGGGAACGCTCAACGGCAGAGCTTCTACACTCTCCGCCAACTCCGCCGTCTCCAACACAAGGGTCACCTCCCGCCGTAAGGTTCTGTCATCAGGGTTCATAATCTCCCTCCCCAACGAATTCGGTCCCATCCTGCGGTCCCAGCAGGGATGGTGCTGGCCAGGAAGGGGTTGGAGTGGAGGTGATGGTCGGCGTGCCAGTAGGGGTGCTTGTGGGTGGAGCCGGGGTTTGGGTGGTAGTAGGCGTAGCCGTGGCCGTGTTGGTGGGAGAGGCGGTGGGGGTGAGGGTGGGGAGAGGTGTGAAAGTTGAGGTAGGCAGAACAGGGGTCGGCGTAGGCGAGGGTCCCAAGGCCAGCAGGGAGGCAGTCCTGGGTTGGAAAGGCACCCAGCTAGTGATAATGACCGCCAGGCCAGCCCCCATAACAACGCTCCAGAAAAGGAGGCCCCAATGGGTCCTGAAGCGGTGGGGGTTGGCCCCACAGCGGGGGCATATTTTCAATCCCCGTAGAAGCCGCGTTCCACAGGTTCGGCAACGGAAATGTTTGTTTCTCCAGCCCATTCTGCGGCAGGATGCTCACCACAAAGGAGTAGAACGGTAAGAACCTGTCAGGGTAACCGACCTCCACTGTTGAAGACTTGCAGCAGGTCAAAGTAGGAGATCATCAACATGAGGCTCAACAGGAAGAGCATGCCCAGGAAGTGAACAAACCCTTCCTTCTCGGGAGCAATCCGTTTGCCACCTCGCAGGGCTTCCAGGGCAACAAACATCAGTCGTCCACCGTCCAAGGCCGGGATAGGTAACATGTTGATGATGGCCAGGTTGACGCTAAGGATACCGGCAAACTCCAGCAGATTGATCAGCCCTGACCTGGCTACTTCGCCCGTCATCTGCGCAATACGGATGGGGCCAGCCACATCGGGAGCGATCAGGCCCTGGATGGTGTGTATGATGCCAAAGAAGATGGCCAGAAATATCCCCACAGTGCGCACTATGCCCAGAGCAATAGCCTCCCATGGGGGAAAACGGAGGGTGGAAATCTCTTTGACGTCAGTGTTGATGACAATGCCCATCGGCCCCTGCCCTTCAGGAGGTCTGGCGCGGGGTATCAGGTACAGGTCAAGGGTCTCTTCACCCCGCTTCAGTTGCAGGGCTACCTCCTGTCCAAGCCTCTGATGGGTGAAGCGGACCAACTCTCCAGAGTTTCTAACCGGCAGACCGTCAATGGTCAGCACCACATCCCCTGCCTGCACCCCGGCTGCTTCGGCCGGAGTGCCGGAAACCACCTCCTCTATCACCACATCGCCGACGGGCATCGGTATCCCCACAACCAGGACCAGGGAGAAGAGAACCACCGCCAGGACGACGTTCATGAGGGGGCCAGCCACAAGGGTGGTGGCCCGCACCATCCTGCTTTTGCTGGCAAAGCTGTCAGGGTGAGTGGGGTCCTCCTCCCCTAACATCTTCACGAACCCACCCACTGGCAAAAGGTTGATGGTGTATTTGGTATCACCTCTCTGGGCCACGGTCAGAAGGCGCGGCGGGTAGCCAATACCAAACTCCTCAACCTTGATGCCTGTCCTCTTGGCCACCACGAAGTGTCCCAACTCATGGGCCAGGACGAGCAACCCTAGTACGAAGGCAAAGGCAAGTATAGCCTGTAACACTTTTCATCCTTTCCGGCAGAGATCCCTCGAAAGAGACGTAGATCACTTCCGTGATCGTCTGGCTGTTTACGACGTCCGCCGCAGGCGAATGTAGCTTCAGCCCGAAGCGTAAACCGCCTGTTAAGCGAAGCGGCAGCGTGTCCTACGGGTCTTTGAGTAGTTGTGTGAATTCCTCTACCGTAGTCACCAGGCTCACCATCTCGGCTGTCGGGATGGGCTCGCCGCTGGCCAAGCGATCTCCAATGTGTAGGCGGATGGCGTCTTCGATGTTGGTTAGAGCTTCCTCATAGGAATCGCCCTGCGTGTAACAGCCTTGCAAAGCAGGACAAGATACGAAATAACCATCTTTGTCTTTCTCAATGACAACTGGAAACACAAATTTACGCACTGCTTTCTCTCCTCGCTTGCATTCCACCGCCGTTTCGCTTAACTACAAGATTATATCCTGTTGTCAGGATGATAGCAAATCCGAAGCCTCACAGAGCTTACGCAGCGAATGCTCCTAGGCCCGTCCCCGGGCCATGTTGGAGGGACGTCAAGGAGTAACCCGGTACTGCTGGGTGGGCTGTGACACTCCCCCGACTAACGTCGGGGGCCTCCCGAAACCTGCGCCGTCAGGCGCACGGAGAACTCACAGCCACCCCAGGAAAATCCAGGACTGCCTCAAAGGGCCTGATCGCTGTACAGCAGAGTTCCTTTGAGTGGCCTCTCGCCCAAAAGGGCCTGCCTTATCAGGCCCGGTTGATGACCGGAAACAAAGTACACTTCCAGCCAGGGCTGCTCCACCACCAGAGCGTACATGGCCTCCACCTTGGCAAACATTCCCCCCGTCACGTCGAACCCCTGAGCACCAGCCATCATCCCCCTCAACTGATCGAAGTTACGGGGAGTGATGCGCTCCACCAGGGAACTCCCGCTATCCTGATGCGGGTCACCGGTGAAGACACCGGCCACCTCCCCGGCCAGAATGATACGCCTCGGTTTCAGATGCCGGGCCAGGTGGATAAAAATCTGCTCGGTGGAGATTATGCAGCAACCCCACTCCTCGTCAAAGGACACGTCCCCGTACACCAGGGGGACCAATCCGTGAGACAGGGCCTCCTCGATGGGCCAGGTCTCCAGGTGGAGGAGCCGGCCGGCCCGGCAGCGGGCCGAGGCTGAGGGTTGCAGAGAGACAACCGGCAGGCCCTCATCCAGGAAGATGTCCGTCACCAGGCGATTCAATTTCGCCGCCGCCGCCCCGGTCCTGGTCAGCCCTTCCCACCCTCGCTCATCACTGGCGCCCTTCTGCGTGCCGTAGCGCTGAGCAACGAAATGACCGAAGGAGCCGCTGCCATGTCCCAATAGAAGCCTCAGCCCCTCCCCTTGGCGCAGGGCCTCCCTCACCTCCTGCGCGGCCCGATGAATGATCTCCTCCCGGGCCGTCATCTCCTGCTGCTTGTCGGTGATCAACGACCCCCCCAGCTTCAGAAATACCAGATTATCCAAGCCTGCACCCCATCACCGAACCTGTGTCACAATGACAGCAACGGCCCCAGCCTGCTTCAGAGCATCCACCACAGCCCCTTTTGTTTCCTCTTCGACGATAGCGATCATGTTGCCGCCACGGCCGGCTCCCGACAGTTTGGCCCCTTTGGCCCCCGCCCTCCTGGCGGCCACGATCAGAGCCTCCAGTTCCGGCGAGGAAACGTCAATCTGTCGCAGCAGGCGCTGGTTCTCGTCCATCAAGAGGCCCAACTGCTCAAGCTCCCCCTCCTCAATGGCCCAACGAGCCTGGTCAGCTATGGTTCCTATGGCATCGAACAGCCGCTCATACCTGCCTTTATCCCTCTGCCAGGCCAGACGTACGTCGCCAACCGCTATACGGGTAGGGCTGACCACACCGCTGTCAGCGATGGCCAGCCAGAAAGGTCTCTTCACAGCAAAGGTGTAGGGCTCGTGGCCCTTGACGAAGTAGACTGGTTTCTGATAGACGATGACCGTGTTGTCAATCCCGCTCGGGGTGCCGTGATAGAACACATCCGCCTCATAGACCAGAGCGGAGATCTCCTCCAGCGTCAGTTCCCCGCCGAGGTGGCTGGTCAGGGCCTGAACCATGGCCGCAGAGACAGCCGCCCCACTCCCCAGGCCCCGGGCCATAGGGATGGAAGAACGGATAGAGATGGTCAGGTCTGGCAGCTCTTCTATCTCCAACCGCTTCAGCGTTTTGGTGACGATCAGACGAAAAGGGTGGCTCGGGGGGAGGCGCTCCACCTGGTAGACCTCGTCCAAATCCTGGGCCACAACCCGGATGCCGCGACCCTCTTCCTGCACCTCCACGGTGGCCTGGACCTGGGTCACCGGCACGGCGATAGCCGGACGGCCATAGACCACGGCGTGCTCTCCGAAAAGGATCACCTTGCCCGGGGCACTGGCCACTGTCACGATCTAACCCTCCTAAATGAGGAGAGGGGCAAGCCCTCTCCCTACCTGCTACCTGCTGGCCTCGGTTCATTTGATTAGAGTCTGGCTAAAATCTGTGGAGGAGTGGAGCCTTCAGGCGGATAAAACCGGCTCACCTGTCCTGGCGCACAGGTGCCAGGGAAAGCCTCGACTCCCACAAGTTTTGGCCACGCTCATTTGATTATGGAAGGTCAGAGGAGGGGGAGGAGCCAACTTCCAGGTAGGTCAAGGTCCAGACGGTCGAACGAAAGACCTCCATCAACCCGTTGATGAAGGCCATCAGAACCACGGTCACTAGACCCAGAATGATGACCAAGCCGATGGCCCCTGGAGTCGTCCGCAAAGCGAGGTGAGCTACCAGGCTGACGACACTGATCACAGCCCCCAGTCCCAACAATAGAACCATGGTGATCAGACCCCACCCCAAGCCGATGCCAAAAATGAGCAGCCAGAGGACAGCCACTGAGCCCAGGTTCTGCCATACCATCCGCAAGCCAGCGCCGATGGAGTCCAGCACACCCTTGTCAGCGATGACGCATTGCCGGTCTATGAACTCACGCAGCAGTGAGGCCACTGCCCCCATGAGGATGGCCAGCCCGATAGAGAAGAGGAGCAATACTACTGTGCCCATCACAGCGAGGGTACGGACCACAGTGTTGTCCACCAAGAGAAGCAGCAAGGGTGAGAGGCTGAAGAGGATAAGCACAATGATAAGGATGGTCAGGGGGATACCGATTATCAGACTGATCAAGAAGACTCGCAAAGTGCGGACCGACAGGCCGTGGCGAAATCCGTCAGGGATAGTGGTCGTGCCGACCTGGGCCACGTCGTTCACCATGCTGATGAGAGCCACCCTGCTCAGGAAAGTGGTCACCAGGCCCACTATGATCCAAAGACAGCCAAAGGCCAGGAGCGCCAAAGTCAAGCCAATGACCAGGCCCTGGGGCAAAAAGAGGAAACTGCTCTCGGTCGGTTCGGGTGGGTAACCGTAGGAGTACCTGAGCAGATTTCCCCCCTGGCAACTGCCAAAGAGGCTCAACAGAAAACCAAAGAGCCACAGCCCTTTGTAACGCCAGGCAATCTGTAAAGAACGACTCAAGATGCGACCGTAATCCACCCCATCCTCCTCGTCCAGGCCCAAACCAGGAAAATGCCAGCCAGGACGGCCACAAGCCCTATCAGGCCTCCCTCAGGTCCAAAAGCCCCGCCGGTGATGAAGGCATCAGTCTGGCCCACCTCTACCGCTAGCAGTCCCTTGCTCGGCAGGCCGCTGACGGGAAAGGAGAAGAGGGGGCCCAAAGAGAAATTCCAGGAAAAGTGCAGAGCGATGGGCAGCCACAGGGAACGCCTGACCAGATAGGCGTAGCTGAACAGGACACCGGTAAGGGTGATGTTGGTCAAAGCGAGGAAGCTCGTGTTGGGGTTCAGGCTGTGAACCAACCCAAAAATCAGGGAGGAAATGATCACGGCCACCCCACTGCCCCAACTCTCCTGCAGGTTCTGCAGCATGTAGCCTCGGAAAACCACCTCCTCCGAGGCACCGGAAAAGAGGAAGAACGCCGCCTGATTCAACAGGATCAGCAGAGTCAAGCCAGGTTTCCGGGAGAAGACCGAGAAACCGGTCAACGTCAGCCAACCACCAACCAGCTCCAGTAGAAAGATTGCGACCGCCAGGGTAAATCCCAACAGCAGACCGAACCCCCATTGATCTGGCCATCCCCATCCCTTTTGCAAACCCAGACTACCCAGATCGCGCCCATCCAGGAACCGTCGAAAGAGGTGGGTGACTATCAGGACGGCGACCAACTGGGTAACAGCGATCAGCAGAGAGACCAGTGGGGGGAGATTGGTGGGATAAAAAAGGGTCAGGTCCAAAGTCTCTCCTCTGGCCAACAAATAGGAGACGTAGACAAGATAGATGGGCACCTGGAGGATAAGGATAGCCAGAAGGATGGCGATAAGATATAGAAGCACCCGCCACGGTGGACGCAGTCTTCCTCCTTTGACAAAAATGCCTTTCAATTCAACCCTCAGCTTTGATACAATCGCCAGCAATGATAGCTACTGGTCTCTGGCCAGCCACTCCTCCCGGGCCCTGGCCAGCATCTTTCTTTCGCTGTCGTAGGAAATCTTGTCCAAAGCCTCTTCGATGGGAAACCAGCGTGCTTCTTCGACCTCCCAGTCGTGGTTTTCGACGCGGCCTCCCTGACAGGCCATCAAGAAGAAATCAACAAATTTGTGGTGTCGGGTGCTCTTGTCAGGGTAGTACCAATAGTCAATTGTGTCCAGCTCCTTCAGTACGGTAACCAGCAGGCCCGTCTCCTCTTCCACCTCTCGGCAGGCCGCTTCCTCAGCTTTCTCTCCCTTCTCGAGCCACCCCTTGGGCAAGCCCCAACGCTCACCCCCTTTGGTAGCGACCAGCACCACCATCAACTGGCCTTTCTCCTCCCGGCAGACCACACCGCCCGCCGAGCGCACTATCTCAGTCCTAACCATAGTTCCCTCCGGAGCAACTGATAGGGCCCAAACAACCTGAGGGGCTGGCCTCAGAACAATCTCTGAGACCAGCCCCTCAGCCTATCCGCGGCATATAAACAACCATTAGCCAAGATAGTCCTTCAACTGTCGGCTGCGCCGGGGATGTCGCAGCCGGCGTAAGGCCTGAGCCTCAATCTGCCGGATGCGCTCTCGGGTCAGACCGAACTTCTGTCCCACCTCCTCCAGGGTGTAGCTGTGGCCGTCATGCAAGCCGAAGCGCAGGCGCAGGATGCGGGCTTCACGCGGGGTAAGGGTAGCCAACACATCCTCGAGTTTCTCCCTCAGCAACTGATGGCTGGCCGTCTCAGCCGGCGGTGGCGAATCCTCATCCTCAATGAAGTTCCCCAGTTCGCTATCTTCCTCCTCGCCCACTGGTTTCTCCAAGGAGAGAGGACGGCGGGCCACCCTTAGCATCCACCGTACCTTTTGCGGGGCTAGCTCCAGTTCCTGAGCCAGTTCTTCGGGTGTAGGGCGGCGTCCCAGCTCCTGCTCCAGCTCCCGGGAGGCTTTGTACAGTTTACGGATGCGCTCGTTCATATGCACCGGCACACGAATGGTACGTCCCTGATCGGCGATGGCGCGGGTGATAGCCTGGCGTATCCACCATGTAGCGTAGGTACTGAACTTGTACCCACGCCGATAGTCGAACTTCTTAACAGCCCTCATCAGGCCCAAATTCCCTTCCTGGATAAGGTCCAGGAAAGGCACTCCATGGCCCATGTACTTCTTAGCAATACTGATCACCAGACGTGTGTTGGCCCTTATGAGGTGCTCTCGCGCCGCCTCACCATCGTCAATCTGCCACCTGAGTCTTTCTTTCTCCTTTGCCCTCTGACCATCCTTAACAAGCTCATGTCTGGCTATCTTCCCCTTCTCCAGACGCCTGGCCAATTCCTTTTCCTCATCAGCCGACAGCAGGGGCACAGCAGCCATCTCTCGTAGGTAGAGACCTATGGTATCATCACTTGGAATCTCGCTCAGATCAAAGGTATCTGACCTTTCCTCGTCGTCAGCTTCTTCCTGTCCCTGTACCTCCCTCCACTCCTTACCAATCTGCCACTCGTGCATCTCATCCTCTTGAATCTCAATCCCTTCATTCCACAGTTGAATAAAAACCTCCTCCAACTGGGGCATGTTCTCTTCTGCCTGAGGAAAAACCGATAGGATATCGTCGGCCGTTACATATCCCTTCTTGGCCGCTTCATCCAACAACTGCTGAGTAGACTCTTGCATTTTCTTTTTCTTCTCATCAGAAGTCAATGAAATCCCTCCCACCTTGGCCAAATGCTGGCATAACACTTGGCGTGGGAAGACAGAGGGGCATCCTCCCACGCCAGGTAAACAAACAGACGCAATTCATGCGGGACCCAACCCACAGATTCCGGGTGAAACTAACATCAAAAACCGAAAAACTAATATATTATACCACATTTTTCGTCATTTGACAAGTCCCAAAATTCGTTTTTCGGTGCTATTAGATAAAAAAGGGTATCTCCATGATTATATTAAATAACATCAATGTTATACTCTTGGAACGTTGGAACGATAGAACGAATTTCCCTGGGAAAGCAACTATTGAATCGAAAGGTTCTTGCCTCGTTCGCTGATTTTTGATCTTGACAAAACTGTAGCAACATGGTATACTATACTACGTGTGGGATGGACCTTAACAGTTGAAGAGTGGCAGAAAGAGAGCGGACCCTCGATGAGAGGGAATCCAAGGCTGGATTCACCAAGAGACTTCGGTAGCGCAAGCTACCTGAAGGAGTACGGAGAGTTTGATC
>JBHIDP010000092.1:0-9722 GCA_046760185.1 Anaerolineae bacterium | reverse complement strand
ATCACGGCCGCCTGGTGGATTACCTGAAATACGTGCAGGCCAACGACCTGATGTGCACTGGGGCCATGACCGACCCCAAGGGCGATCGCAGCCTGCCCCCTCACCAACAGGCGGACCCGGACCTCTATCTGCACCTGGTGGAGAAGCGGGAGGATGGGATCGTGGTCAGAGGGGCCAAAGCGCACCAGACGGGGGCGGTCAACTCCCACGAGATCATCGTCATGCCCACTACGGCCCTGGGGCCAGAGGACGAAGAGTACGCCGTGTCCTTCGCCGTGCCCTCCGACAGCGAGGGCCTGTTCTACATCTTCGGCCGGCAGACCAACGACCTGCGGAAGCTGGAGGGGGAGATTGATCAGGGCAACGCCCGCTATGGCATCGTGGGCGGGGAGGCGCTGGCTGTTTTCGAGGACGTCTTCGTCCCCTGGGAGAGGGTCTTCATGTGCGGCGAGCACCAGTTCGCCGGTCTTCTGGTAGAGCGGTTTGCCTCTTATCATCGTCAGAACTACGGCGGTTGCAAAGCGGGAGTGGCCGACGTACTGATCGGGGCCACCACAGCCATCGCCCAGTACCACGGCGTGGCCAGGGCCTCCCACATTAGGGACAAGATCACGGAGATGGTCCATTTGACGGAGACGCTCTATTGCAGTTCCATCGCTTGTTCGGCCCAGGGGTCCAAGACAGCCTCGGGGGCCTGCTTCGTTGATCCGCTGCTGGCCAACACCACCAAGCTGAACACGACCCGCTTCATGTACGAAATCTGCCGGCTGGCCCAGGATATCGCTGGGGGCTTCATCGCCACCATGCCCTCCGAGCAAGACCTCAGGGATCCCCAGGTGGGCAAGTACGTGGAGAAGTATTTCAAAGCCGTAGCCGACGTGCCGACCGAGCACCGCTTGCGCATAGGCCGCCTGATCGAGAACATGACCGGCGGCACGGCGCTGGCCGAGTCCATGCACGGGGCCGGTTCGCCTCAGGCGCAGAAGATCATGATCCTGCGACGAGCCAACCTGGAGCACAAGCAGAAGCTGGCCCTCAAGCTGGCGGGCATCAATCCTTGGTCTGATAGTCCTTAGTCCTTGGTCGGGCCGTGGTGTGAACTACAAGACCAAGGTACAGGTGGTTCTCACCAGCCGCACACTCTCGGCCCGGCATGAGGTAGCTAGGGAGATCGAAGTAATACCCCCAAAAAGAGAAAATCGGCCTTTCAGGCCGGTTTTCTCTTCAGGGAAGTTGGCTTCTTCCTGAGATGAGTCTACGCCTACCCTCCACTCATATTCCCGACGAGTAACTCATGGCCGAGAGCCCGTGCGCTCAGAGGTCAGTGCTCTGGGCCACCTTGCGGTAGAGGTAGGTCAGCGCCTCAGCCACCCACTCTCGTACCGCTGCATCCTCCTCCTCAGCCTGCAACTTGCTCAGATGGGGGATGGCCCGCAGGGCATCTACCTCCCCCAGAGCCCAGGCTGCCTGCTTTCGAACCTCCGGCGAGGCATCGCTCAAGGCGCTCAGCAACGGATCGAAGGCCCTTGGCGAAGCGATCCAGCCCAGCATCTCGGCCGCATTCCGGCGCAGGACCGCGTCTTCACTTCCCAGGGCAGCGATGAGTGGCTCCACCGCTGATTCACCAGCCTCCTCCAGACCAGTCATGGCCACGTACTGTCTGGCCGGAGGCTGACCCTCGCCCAACCCCTCCACCAGAGCATTGATGGCTTGAGGGGTGCCCATCCGTCCCAGAGCCTGGGCCGTGGGCAGCCCATCGGTGGCCAAGTACTCATCCTTGCCGAAGAATTCGATCAGGCGATCGGTAGCCGTCTCCGAGCCTAAAACCGACAACTCCTGGATAGCAGCATGGCGTATGGCTCGATCCTCGGCTCCGAGCATGACCGCTCTCTCCTCCGCTGCTGTGTCCCTAACCTGAGAGGCAAACACCCCTTCCAGGCTGAGGCTATCCACAGTCGCTGCCCGGACCAGCAGGAAGCCCCCCAGAAAGGCTACCCCCAGGATGACCATGCCCGTCATCAGATAGCGGGACAGAGGAAGATCAATCTTCCCTACTGCGTTGTGGATACTGAGTTTTGAATTTAACATCTCACTCCCCTCCTTGACATCCGTCTGGTGACTCTCTTCACCATCAGTTCCTCACCTCGCGGATATCTGCTGAACCTGATAATCTGAAAATATTATACAACACCAACAGGCCAATTTCAATGGTACTTTTGTGTTGGGACAGAAGTCCCAATCGAAGATCGAAGCTCAAGCATCCAAAGAAAAAGGACGAGCCTTGAATCTCTTCAAAGCTCGTCCTTTGATGCCGGTAGCAGGTCTTCCCACCCGGCGCCGAACCGGGCTCAGGTCGAAGCCTGGCGAAGAGCTGCCATCAGAAGCTCGTCCTGATGCGGCAGGACAGTACGAGGGTCCAACAGCAACAGCTCCCCCTCAATCCGTCCCACGACCGGGGGAGAGCCTTGGCGCAGACGGTGGGAGAGTTCATGCGGCGACTCCACCGCGATGGCCAGAACCTTGCTGGGCAGGGTTTCACCTGGCAGCGACCCTCCACCGACGGTGGACTGCCCATCAACAACCTGGCAATGGTAGCCTGTCTCCTTCAGTTCCCTCTTCCACTTCTCTGCCCTGGCCTCGATATCCGGCAGCGAGGCAGCGATCATCTGCCACACCGGGATACGTTCGGTCACCTCTTCCTGGAGGTAGTGAAGCAACGTGGTCTGCAGGGCAGCAATGGTGGTCTTATCCACGCGCAGGGCTCTGGCCAGGGGATGTCTCTTGAGCCGTTTTATGAGCCGTTGCCTGCCAACGATGATGCCCGCTTGAGGTCCACCCAGAAGCTTGTCTCCGCTGAAGCAGACCAGATCGGCCCCTCGTTCCACGCTCTCCTGGACCATAGGTTCATGAGCCAGGCCGAAAGTCGCTGTATCCAGGAGGGTGCCGCTGCCCAGGTCGTCCACCACCGGTACGCCGTACTCCTGGCCCAGTTCCACCAACTCAGCCAAAGGTGTCTGATGGACAAAGCCCTGCATGCGGAAATTGCTATGATGCACCCTCAACAAGAGGGCCGTCGCCTCAGTAATGGCCTCTTCGTAGTCCCACTGGTAGGTGCGGTTGGTGGTCCCCACCTCCACCAGCATAGCCCCGCTCTGGGCCATGATTTCGGGGATACGAAACCTACCACCGATTTCGACCAGTTCCCCACGGGAGATGATTACCTCCAGTTCCTCGGCCAAGGTAGCCAGGATAAGTAGTAGAGCAGAGGCATTGTTGTTCACCAGGAGGGCATCCTCTGCCCCGGTCAGGCGGCGCAGGAGCTCGGCGGCGTGAATGTAACGGGAGCCTCGTTCACCAGCCTCAAGCTCGTACTCCAGGTTGCTGTAGCCACCCCCCACCTCCTGCATGGCGGCCATAGCTTCCTGGCTGAGGGGTGCCCGGCCCAGGTTGGTGTGGATGATGACCCCGGTAGCATTGATCACCGGCTGCAGGGTGGGTCTTACCAGGCGATCCACCTGCTTCCCAACCGCCTCCACCAAGGCCGCTCTGGCCGGTGCCTTTTCACCGCTCAGGATAGCCTGCCGCGCTTCCTCAATGGCTGTGCGGACCGCCTCCACCACTACCTGGTGTCCATGCTCCTTCTCCAGACCCTGAATGGCTTTGAGGCGAAGCAATTGATCCACACTTGGCAACTTGCGTAATTCCTTTTGCAATTTATCATCTCCTGATCACAGGTCGGTCAAGCGTAGATTGGGCACCACATCCAAATCCCACCCCGACCGCGCCCCTGCCTGCCGCTTGAAATAGCCCGCCGAGGCGATGCAGGCCCCATTGTCGGTGCACAGAATCGGCGGTGGATACAGGACGGGCACGCTCGATCTGGCCTTCATCTGCTGCCTGAGTAGCTTGTTAGCTGCCACACCACCGCCCATCAGAACCTGCTCGACACCGTATTCAGCCACCGCTTGATGGGTCTTCTCCACCAGGGGGTCAACCACCGCAGTCTGAAAGCTGGCCGCCAAATCGGCCACCGGCAACTGTTGGACTGTCTCCCCATCCTGCACCACTGGGATTCCCTTCACCCTCGGCCGTGAACCGGGCTCCTGATACTCCCGCACTACCCGCAGCACGGCCGTCTTCAGGCCGCTGAAGCTGAAATCGTAGGTGCCGGGCAGCCAGGCCCGGGGCAGGTCGAAGGCGGTGGGGTCACCCCTCTCAGCCGCTTCCTGGATGGCCGGGCCACCGGGGAAGCCGAGGCCCAGCACCCGACCCACCTTGTCAAAGGCCTCCCCTGCTGCATCATCCAGGGTGCAGCCCAGGAGTTGATAGCGGCCGTGATCGCTCATCAACACCAACTCCGTATGCCCCCCGGATACGATCAGACAGATGAGGGGGAAGGCAGGAGATGCCCTCCCAACCCCAGCGAAGGACCCCTCCGGCCTATCCAGCCAGTTGCTGTAGATGTGCCCTTCGAGGTGGTTCACCCCGATCAACGGTAGCCCCTGGCCATAAGCGATCCCTTTAGCCACGTTGACCCCGACCAGGAGGGAGCCAGCCAGACCGGGACCGTAGGTCACCGCTACAGCATCGAGATCGTTCCAGCCGACGTCAGCTTCCTGCATGGCCTCCTCGATGACCGGCATGATCTTCAACACGTGCTCTCGGGAGGCCATTTCAGGGAAGACACCCCCATACTTTTTGTGGATGTCAACCTGGGAGGCGATCACGTTGGAGAGGATGCGATACCCATCCTCAACCACCGCCGCCGCCGTCTCATCACACGAGGTCTCGATCCCCAGAACGCGACCCATACCTCACTCCCCCACTCCCTTACTCCTTACTCCCCACTCATTTTACCACCTTGAGATGCAAAAGGCAAGACTATTTTGAGCTTGCCAGCTACTTGTGCTATACTTCACCTGCCCCCAGCCGCTTTGTACTCGTGCAACAATAACTTCCCGCTTTTGACCCCCCCATTTACGAGGGCAAGGTCAAGACGCAACCCGTACTGAGCTTGGCGAAGTATAGGGATATTGATTCTGCACGAGTGCTTGGGGGTTTCGTCAACGTCGTAGATGAAATCCGACCATCAAGAGGAGGTCAACGATGGTAAGCCAAGACTTGTTGGAAATCCTGCGCTGTCCTGCCTGCGTCAGCGACCCACAACGGCGCGAGAAGGAGAAGGACCCAGGGGCGTTAGTCCTTGTCAGAGACACCTGGCTGGTCTGCCAGAGCCCGGGATGTAACCGCAAGTACCCCATCAAGGATGACATCCCCATCATGCTTATTGACGAGGGGGATAAATATGTCAACGTACCGCTGGAGGAGTTGGGGCAGCCGGAATAGATAGGTGAGCAGGTAAGCAGGTGAGGAGCAAAGTGGTAAGAAAAGGGGTCTTCCGTCTTCTGGCGCTGATTCTTTTGCTGGCCCTGTCAGGGCTGGCCCTTTCGCTGTTGACTACGAAGGCGGTCCTGGCCCAGGAGCCTATCAGGATCAAAGAGGTAAGCCAGGAGTACCGCTTCTCGGAGAGGATCGTTTTCCATATCGCTGTTGAAGCCGACAACGAAATCGTGGAGGCCAGCGTTTTCTACAAGTACGCTGACCATGAAGGGGCTGTCACCAGCCGGGGGGACGCTGAGTTTACCCCCGCCAAGGAAATCAGCACCCAGTACGAGAAGGAGTTGGACCGGGGAGACATCCCCCCCGGCACGGAGATGGAGTATTACTGGCGCGTAGAGGATGTGGTCGGGAACAAGCTGAAGACCAAGCCCTTCACCTTCACCTACATGGACGACCGTTTCAACTGGCTTAACCTGAGCCAGGGGAAGATCACCCTCTACTGGTACGAAGGCAGCCAGGCCTATGGTACCAGGCTGCTGAACATGGCTATGAAAGCGCTGGCCCGCCTGGAAGGGGAAGCAGGTGTGGAATTGGAGAAGACGGCCAAAATCTTCGTCTATGCCAACAAGGGGGATATGTCGGCCGCTATGCCCTCCCGGGGTGAGGTCTTCGACGCCAGGACGGTAACTCTGGGGACGGTGGTAGCCCCTAACACCCTGCTCCTCCTGGGCGAACAAGAGGCCGTGGATAGGACTCTGGCTCACGAGTTGAGCCACCTGGTAGTGGGTCTGGCCACCAAAAATCCCTACTCACGAATCCCCGCCTGGCTGAACGAGGGGCTGGCCATGTACGCCGAGGGGGAATTACGAGGAGGAAATGCGGCTGCTCTGGCGGCAGCGATTGCCGAGGACAGCCTTATCTCCGTGCAGTCTCTCTCAGCATCCACAGGTGATCCTGGTCAGATCAATCTGTTCTACGGCGAAGCCTACAGCGTGGTGGAGTTCCTTCTCGAAGGGTATGGACCGGAGAAGATGTCAGAGTTGCTGGCCGTCTTCAAACGTGGTTCCCTGACGGAGGATGCCTTGCAGGAGGTCTACGGCTTCGGCGTGAGTGAGCTGGACGCCCTGTGGCGGCAGAGTCTGGGTCTCCAGCCACGACAGGTTGACACCGTAGAAGAACCGACCACACCCCTGCCGACCGCCGTCCCCCCTACCGCCACGAAACCACGGGAAGGGCTTTGCGCTTCGCTCTTGCCTACCACGCTCCTGCTGATGGGGGCCGCCTTTGTCTCACGCGCCAAAGCCTCCAGTTAGCTTCGTCGTTTACACGCAGTTCACCCACGCCTTTTGCAAGCTCCAGAGCCCGTCCCCGGGCGATTTGGCGGGCAAAGCGCACCCATGAAAAGATTATTCTTGCTCCTCCTCCTGGCCCTGCTCCTTGGCGCCGGTCAGTGCACCTCTCTACCGGTCCAGTTCCCCTGGCCCCCCACCGTTGCCCCCACCCCTCTTGTCCTCCCCACCCCGACCCCACAACTCGCCCCTCAACAGGCAGCCATGATCGGCCCTGAACGAAATCAAATCCTCACTTTGACCCACCTTACCCGCTATGAGATCGAGGCCAGGCTTGACCGGGAGGCTCTGACCTTGTCAGGGGAGGCACACATCCTGTACACCAACAACGAAGACGTCCCGCTGGAGGAGATCTACCTGCGCCTCTTCCCCAACACCCCTGCCTACGGTGGTCAAATGGAGGTCAGCGGTCTGACAGTTGATGGCCAGGTTCCACCGCTTCGGCGTGAACTGGATGGCTCGGCGTTGGTCATCGAACTGGCCCAGCCCCTTGTACCCGCCCAGCAAATCGAACTGACCATGGCTTTCGCCGTCCAGGTGCCAGCCGACAACGAGGCCGGCTATGGGGCCTTCAACTACCAGGAAGGCATACTGGCGCTGCCCAACTTCTCCCCCCTGGTGCCGGTCTACGACGACGAGGGTTGGAACGTGGAGGTAGCGCCAGACCTGGGAGATGCCGTCTTCAGCGACGTGGCCTTCTACACCCTGTCCCTCACCGTTCCCCAGCAACTGACCGTCGTGGCCAGCGGCAGCACAGTCCAGACCAGGTTCAACGATGACGGCACCAAGACCTTGTTGATCGTCAGTGGGCCCGTGCGCGATTTCAACCTGGTGATGAGCGAGGCTTATCAGCTTGAAAGGGCCACGGTAGGAGAGACGACCGTCAATTCCTACTACCTGACCAAGGATGAGGAGGCCGGAAAGGAAGCTCTGGGGTTTGCCCGTCAGGCCCTTGAGACCTTCAACCGTCGCTTTGGCCCCTACCCCTACGTCGAGCTTGACCTGGTGGAGACGCCGACCACGGCCGGTGGGATAGAATATCCAGGGCTGATAGCTATTGGGATACGGCACTATCAAGCGCAGGACCAGTTCTTCGAGTTCGCCGTAGCCCACGAGGTGGCCCATCAGTGGTGGTACGGTCTGGTAGGCAATGATCAGGTAGATGAGCCTTGGTTGGACGAGGCCCTGGCCAACTACTCGACCCTGCTCTACTACGAGGCCGCCTATGGTCAGCCCACGGCCAGCGAGGTGAAGCGGCAAGCCCTGGAACTGCCCTACGAAGAGGTGGTGGAAAAAAACCAAGACGAGGCAGCTAACCAACCGGTGTCGGCCTACACAGATGAAAACTACTATGCCGTCGTCTACGCCAAAGGTGCTCTTTTCTTCGATGCCCTGCGCCAGACAGTGGGGGACGAGACCTTCTTCTCCATCCTGCAAAGCTACCTTCAGGAGAACAGGTACAGCATCGCCTATCCGGATGACCTGCTGCGCGCGGCCGAAACGGTTTCGGGCCGGGACCTGGATGAACTCTACACCGAATGGATCCTCAGCCCCGGTTCTCCCACCCCCTCACAACCGTGACGATAGCTACTGTCCCTCCTCCGCTCGCAACTCCTTCCTCATGTAGATCACCAGCTTGTTGTCGCCAGGCAGGTAAGGGGCTACCGTCTCTTTGAAGGGCACAAATCCCATACGCTGGTAGAAGGCTGATACCGCTTGATCCGATTTGCGTGCCCCAATCTCCAAAGTTCTTACCCCACATTGGCGGGCTATCTCTGTAAGGGTTTCGATAAGCTGCCTGGCAATTCCTCGTTTTCTGAATCTCTCATTCACCACCAGACTTCCGATCTCAGCCTTCCTCCCCGAAATGAACAACTGAGCATTAGCAACGGCCTCCCCATTCACCGTCGCCACCAGACGCACCATGCGCCCTTTCTTTATCTGCTGCAAGCACCAAAGGAGGTAATTCTCCACCTCCGCCAACGTGCTCTGTAGGAAGCAGTTGGCCTGCAGGGCAGGCAGGTCATCAAGCGTGACTGGACGGATCTCGATCTGGTCCCTTTCTATCACTGGCCCTCTCCCATCCGCGGCCTTATCGAACCTCGGTTGCACGCTCCTCCTCCACCGTCGGACCCCTTTGTGAAGAGACGGCCATCATAAAGAGGGCAGCCAACAAGCTGCATCCCAAGGCGGCCCAGAAGGGCATGGCCACACTCCAGCGTTCCTGCAGGAAGGCTCCCCAGGTTGGGCCCAAACTACCGATAAGCCCGGTGACGGTACCGAAGAGACCGATGACGAAGCTTCGGGTTTCAGGTACGGTCAAAGCGGCCAGCAGCGCCTCGTGAGCGATGAAGATCACCTGGGAGAAGATGAAGGTCAGAAGAAGGAAAGGGATAGCCCAAGCCATGTTCGGGGCCAGGACCCAGGACAGCAACGACAGGGACAGGCCAATCGAGGCGGCCACGATCACCTGCTTGCTACCATAGCGATCGGACAGGTGTCCTCCCCACAGGCCGAAAATCACCCCTGCCAAACCACCCGCCGCAAAAAGGATATTGATCTGTGATTCCGAAGCGTGCCACACATCGTAGGTGTAGATGGCGAAGAATGGCCCCCAGACAGTCATGAACATGGTTATGAACAGAAAGCCGGCCGCCAGCATAAACCATCCCAGGTTGCGGTCAAATACCCCTCGCAAGCGATAGAACTCTCTGGATGAATCCCCTTCTTTCGTCTCCACCAGTCCACGTTGCCGCAGGTAGGTGCTTAACAGCATAACGAACCCGGTCAGGACCATCAAGTCACCCAGCCCCACCCGGGAAAGCAACACCGCACCGATAGCTGGTCCAACAGAGATGCCCAGGCCGATGGCCAGTTCGATGAGGCTGAAGGCCCTACCAGCCTGATGAGGAAGTACCGATTCAGCCACCAGTGCCAGGTACGCCGGCCACTGAAGGGCCCCCAGTCCGTTTGTGCCTATCAACAACAGCAGCAGAACGAACCAGTTGTGGGTCAGGCCGGCTGCTATGTAGA
>JBHIDP010000091.1:0-9853 GCA_046760185.1 Anaerolineae bacterium | reverse complement strand
GGCTCGACTCCATTGTCCGAACTCTAATTGTGTTGTCCATTAGAACGTCCAGAGAGAGGAGGTGATCCTGGTGCCAGGTCCCAAGGATCCGAAGCCCGGCTACAATCTGAAGACAGAAGCGAGGGGCGGGAGGAAACAAACCCATGACATCCCCGCTGTCCCGGCGGTGGTTATGTTTCTGGGGGCAACCACCACTCAGCGGCTCCTGGATCAGTTGATGGAAGGAGGTGACGAACACCACCAGAATGAAAAACGGCTGGACATGAAATAGCGGCTTGGATTGATCGAGAGGGAATCTCCTTGCACAATAGGGCTGTTAGTCCTGGCCACCCACAGCCTGGCTAGCGAGCCGTCAGACATCGTTGTCTATTAGCATGGAAGCTATTATCCAATTCTTCAGGCAGAGACGCCTTTTTCCCACACCAGTGGGGATAACAGAGCGTCTCTTTTTGTTGCTGAATCACAAGCGGTAGTCTCCCATCGGGTGTTGCTGGGCAGAATATGACAGCGAATAGCCAGGATTCACCGAATTAGCGGCGACAGATTTGGTAAATCCTCCGGATTCGATGTCATATTGGGGCATCATAGAGCCTCTCAACTTCTTGCACAGCCAGCAACACTCAAGAGGGAGACCATCGCAAGGAGGAGAAGCATGAAACTGAATGGAGCCCGCATCCTGTGCGAAAGCTTGTTTAGAGAAGGAGTGGACACTGTCTTCGGTATCTCCGGTGGAGCGGTGATTCATATCTACCACGTCCTGCCCGAATATCCCATCCGGCACGTGCTGATGCGTCATGAGCAGGCGGCCGCCCACGCGGCCGATGGGTACGCCCGGGCCACGGGTAGGGTCGGCGTCTGTCTGGCCACTTCGGGCCCCGGGGCTACCAACCTGGTGACCGGCATCGCCACAGCGGCTATGGACTCGTCGCCCATTGTAGCCATCACCGGCCAGGTGCCTACACCCTTCATCGGCAAAGATGCCTTCCAGGAGGCAGACACCACTGGCATTACCCTGCCCATCACCAAGCACAATTACCTGGTAACTGAGGTAGAGGCTCTGGCGGAGGTTATCAAAGAAGCCTTCTACATAGCCAGAACAGGCCGACCGGGACCAATTCTAATTGACATTGCCAAGGATGTTCAGATCAACGAGACGGAGTATCATTATCCAGAGGATGTCAATTTACCTGGCTATGACCCCTCCCCGGCCGAGGTGGACGGCCGAATCCAAGAGGCGGCACAACTCATCAATCAGGCTGAGAGGCCCCTGGTATTGGCCGGACATGGGGTGATCCTCTCTGGAGCCTACGCTCAGCTCCGGCAATTGGTGGAGAAAGCCAATGTGCCGGTGGCCACAACTTTGTTGGGCATTAGCTGCTTGCCCGAGGCCCATCCACTCTGCCTGGGTATGACCGGGATGCACGGGGAGGCCTTTGTCAACAAAGCCGTGCAAGCCAGCGATCTGATCATCGCCATCGGTATGCGTTTTGATGACCGGGTTACAGGCTCACTTGATGCCTTTGCGCCACAGGCTAAAATAATCCATGTTGACATAGACCCTGCCGAGATCGGGAAGAATGTGACGGTAGACGTGCCTATCCGGGGTGACGCGAAGTCGGTGTTGCAGCAACTGACCGAGTTGGTGGTGGAGGTTGAGCATCCAGCCTGGCTGAGCCAGATCGAAGAATGGCGGGCCGACTCCGCTCAGCGTGACATCATACGTGAGGAGTCAGACCGGCTGCTTCCCCAATACGTCGTGCGGGAGATCTGGCGAGCCACAGGCGGCGATGCGGTGGTGGTCAGCGATGTGGGACAAAACCAGATGTGGGAAGCCCAGTACTTTTGTCACGATAGACTCAACAGCCTTATCACTTCCGGGGGTTTGGGGACTATGGGATTTGCCCTGCCGGCGGCAATCGGGGTCAAGGTAGGACGCCCTGATGATACGGTATGGGTCACCGTCGGGGATGGTGGATTCCAGATGACCATACAGGAACTGGCCACCGTCGTCCAAGAGTCGCTACCCCTCAAAATAGCTATCCTGAACAACGGCTACCTGGGCATGGTGAGACAGTGGCAACAGCTCTTCTTCGAGGGCCGTTACTCAGGGACACCCCTCCTGGGGCCTGATTTCGCTAAGGTGGCTGAAGCGTATGGCATCCCCGGCTTTACCGTGAAGGAGCGGGCCCAGGTCGAACCAGCTATCCATGAGGCCATGTCCTGTCCTGGCCCAGCTCTCATTGACTTCCGTATCGAACAGGAGGAAAATGTGTATCCCATGGTTGCGCCTGGCGCTTCCATCTCCGACATGATCCGCAGACCTCAGCCTCAGGAAGCCCGGCACTAAGCTCTGGAAAGGAACAAAGGATGAAACACACGTTGGTCGCACTGATGGAGAATAAGCCAGGAGTGTTGAACCGTGTGGCCAGCCTCTTTCGACGCCGTAATTTCAACATCGAGAGCTTGACGGTAGGCCACAGCGAGACACCCGAGATTTCCCGTATGACCATTGTCGTGGATGGTGCCAAAACAGGCATCGAACAGGTGGAGAGGCAGCTTCTAAAATTGATCAATGTCACCAAGGTCCTGGACGTGACTCACACCCCGACGGTGATACGGGAATTGGCTTTAATCAAAGTAGAAGCTCCTGCCTCGATACGTTCTGAGATTATGCAGTTGGTTAATGTCTACCGCGCCAAGGTCGTGGATGTAGCCCCCACCTCACTGATCATCGAGATCACCGGCCCTGAGGAGAAAGTGGATTCCCTGGTCCAGGTCCTTGGAGACTTCGGCATCCAGGAAATGGTGCGAACAGGCCGGGTGGCCATGATGCGAGGTAGTAACAGCATCGTCCATCGAGAAGAAAGGAAAGGATAACCAATGGCGAACATCTACTATGACGCTGATGCCGATCTAGGCTTTCTGCACGATAAAGTGATTGCGGTTGTCGGCTACGGTAGCCAGGGCCACGCTCATGCCCTGAACCTGCGGGATAGTGGCTGTCAGGTTGTGGTTGGCCTCTATGAAGGGAGCCAATCCTGGTCAAAGGCTGAGGCAGAGGGATTGAAGGTAATGTCGGTAGCTGAAGCGGCTGCCGCTGCTGATATCATCATGATATTGGTACCGGACAGCGTTCAGCCACCCCTTTATGCTGAGGCCATCGCCCCCGAGCTCAAAGCGGGTAAGACCTTGATGTTCGCTCATGGCTTCAACATCCACTTCAGCCAGATCATACCGCCATCAGACGTGGATGTCAGCATGATCGCGCCTAAGGCACCAGGGCATCGCCTGCGGGAGCTTTTTGTCGAGGGCGTAGGTGTCCCGGCCCTCCTGGCGGTTTATCAGGATGTCTCGGGACGGGCCAAGGAAACGACGCTGGCATATGCCAAGGGGTTGGGTTGCACCCGCGCCGGAGTGATCGAGACCACCTTCGCTGAGGAGACGGAGACCGATCTGTTCGGTGAGCAAGCGGTGCTGTGCGGCGGCGTATCGGCCCTGATCAAGGCCGGTTTCGAAACGCTGGTGGAGGCAGGGTATCAGCCGGAGATCGCTTATTTCGAGTGCTTGCATGAGCTCAAGCTCATCGTTGACCTTATCCAGCAGGGCGGGCTCAGCTACATGCGCTATTCCGTCAGTGACACAGCCGAGCATGGGGATTACACCGGTGGCCCTCGAATCATCACCGAGGAGACACGGGCCACCATGCGCCAACTGTTGAAAGAGGTGCAGGATGGCACTTACGCTCGCTCCTGGATCCTGGAGAATCAGGCTGGCCGGCCCAGTTTCAATGCCATGCGCCGCCGCGAACAGGAGCACCCCATCGAGCAGGTGGGCAAGGAACTACGGTCTATGATGCCCTGGCTCCAAGGCAAGTGACCCGGGGTGCAACTACTTCTGAATTACAGGAGGGAGATACAACCATGAACAATGTGCTGATCTTTGACACCACCCTGCGCGATGGGGAGCAATCCCCCGGGGCCACGTTGCATATTGAGGAGAAGGTGGACATTGCCAAGCAATTGGCTCGGCTGGGCGTGGACATCATTGAGGCTGGCTTCCCGGCTGCCTCACCAGGTGATCTGGAAGCGGTGCGACGCATCGCCCTGGAAGTGGAGGGACCGATCATCTGTGGCCTGGCCCGGGCGGAGAGGTCAGACATTGACCGGGCCTGGGAAGCGGTGCGCCACGCGCCTCGTCACCGTATCCACACCTTCCTGGCCACCTCTGACATCCATCTTCAACATAAGCTGAGGATGTCACGGGCGGAGGCTCTGGATCGAGTGCGGGAGATGGTGGCCCACGCCAGGGGGTATTGTGACGATGTCGAATTCTCGCCCGAGGACGCGGGGCGCTCTGATCCAGAGTATCTTTACGAAGTGTTAGCTGCTGCTATCGAAGCAGGAGCTACAACCCTCAACATCCCTGATACTGTGGGCTACACCACACCTGGCGAGTTTGGGAACCTCATCCAGGGTATCTTCGAGCGCGTGCCTAACATCCATCAGGTCGTGGTCTCTGCCCACTGTCACAACGATCTGGGATTGGCCACAGCCAACAGCCTGGCTGCCATCCAGGCCGGTGCCCGTCAGGTGGAGTGTACCATTAACGGTATCGGGGAACGAGCGGGAAACACCTCGCTGGAAGAGGTGGTCATGGCCCTGTACACCCGCCAGCAATTCTTCGGCTTAAGCACCAATATTGACACCACTCAAATCTACCGCACCAGCCGCATGGTCTCCAACTACACTGGCTTGCCAGTGCAACCCAATAAGGCTATAGTAGGGGCCAACGCCTTTGCTCACGAGGCCGGTATTCACCAGGATGGCGTTCTGAAGAATCCCCTGACCTACGAGATCATGAGGCCGGAGACCATAGGTCTGGCAGCCAGCAAGCTGGTCCTGGGCAAACACTCTGGGCGTCACGCCTTCAAGAACAAGTTGGCTGAGATGGGTTACGAGTTATCCAGGGAGGAACTGGATCAGGTCTTTCGACGCTTCAAGGAGCTTAGCGACAAAAAGAAGGTCGTTGATGAGCGGGACATCGAGGCCATCATCGCCGACGAGCTGTATCAGCCACCGGAGACCTACCATTTGGAGCATGTCCAGGTCTGCTGTGGAACCGCCCTCAGCCCCACTGCCACCGTCCACCTGCGTGGCCCGGCAGGGGAGCTCCTCTCCGATGCCGCTCTGGGCACTGGGCCGGTGGATGCGGTCTATCAGGCCATCAACCGCCTCATCGGTGTGCCCAATCAACTGATTGAGTTCTCCATCAAAGCGGTCACCGAGGGGATTGACGCTGTGGGGGAGGTGACCATCCGCATCGAGACCGAGGAGGAAACGCCTGACAGGCAGGGGCGCATCTTCACCGGACATGGTGCCAGCACCGACATCATCGTGGCCAGTGCCAAAGCCTACATGAACGCCTTGAACAAACTACTGGCTAGCCAGAAATGAACAGGGAGGAACCAGGCCGTGCATCTTCACCTCTACGATACCACCTTGCGTGATGGGACCCAGCGAGAAGGGATCTCCTTCTCCGTAGAAGACAAGTTGAAAATCGCCCGCAAACTGGATGAGCTGGGCATCGCCTATATCGAGGGCGGTTGGCCTGGCTCCAATCCCAAGGATGCTGAGTTCCTGGCCCGAGCCCGACAGGTTCCTTGGCAACAAGCCATCATCACTGCCTTCGGCAGCACGCGACGGGCCGGCCGCGCTGCAGAGAACGATCCCAACCTGCGCGCCTTGCTGGCTGCAGGAACGGAGGTGGTCACGCTGGTGGGGAAGAGCTGGGATGTGCACGTCACCCGGGTGCTGCGGACAACACTTGAGGAAAACTTGCAGATGATCGCTGACAGCATCCACTTCCTCAAGAGCCAGGGGCGACGGGTCTTCTATGACGCGGAGCATTTCTTTGATGGCTATCATGCCAATGCACCCTACGCGCTCCAAACTCTGCGTGCTGCTGCCCAGGCCGGCGCTGAGGTCCTCGTCCTCTGTGACACCAATGGGGGACGGTTGCCCACGGAGATCGCGGCCACTGTCAAGGCCGTGCGACGAGTCATCCATCTGCCTCTAGGCATCCACGCTCATAACGATGGCGATCTGGCCGTGGCCAACTCCCTGGCCGCCGTGCAGGCGGGCGTTGTACAGGTGCAGGGGACCATCAACGGCTATGGCGAACGGTGCGGCAACGCCAATCTCTGTTCCCTCATCCCCAACCTCCAACTTAAGCTGAGCCAGGCCATCCTCAGCCCGGCGCAACTGGCCCTGCTGACAGAGGTTTCCCATTACGTCAGCGAGGTGGCCAACCGCCCCCCTGACCCGTATCTGCCCTACGTCGGGCACAGCGCTTTTGCTCACAAAGGGGGGATCCACGCCGATGCCATGAACAAATACCCCAAGAGCTATCAACACGTTGATCCTGCCCTGGTGGGCAACCATCAGCGGATCGTGGTCTCGGAGCTGGCCGGGAAAGGCAACATCCTGGCCAAAGCCAAGGAACTGGGGCTGGACATCACCGACGAGAGGGCGCGGGTCCAACGCATCCTGGAGGAGATCAAGACCTTGGAGAGCCGAGGCTTCCAGTTCGAGGGGGCCGAGGGATCGGTGGAACTGCTTATCCGTCGGGCCCAGCCGGGCTACCAGCCGCCCTTTGAGTTGATTGATTTCTGCGTCCTGGTGGAGAGCCGGGGAGGGGGTGAGGTGATCGCCGAAGCCAGCGTGAAGCTGCGAGTGGGGGATGAGGTCATCCACACCGTTGCGGAGGGAAATGGCCCGGTCAATGCCCTGGACCTTGCCGTGCGCAAAGCCTTGCTGCCGTTCTATCCCATGTTGGCTGACACCCACCTTTCGGACTACAAGGTGCGCATCCTGGATGGAGAGGCGGGCACCGCGGCCCAGGTCCGCGTTCTCATTGATTCCGTCTGTGATGGGCAAACCTGGAGTACGGTGGGTAGTTCCACTAACATCATCGAGGCCAGTTGGCAGGCCCTGGCGGATAGTTTTGAGTATGCTTTTCTCAATTTTTCAGGCCAAAGGAGGAGTGGAAAAAATGCCTATCGCTAAATCCGAGAAAATCTGGTTCAACGGCGAATTCGTGCCCTGGGATGAGGCCAAGGTACACGTTCTGGTTCACGCCCTGCATTACGGGTCGAGCGTCTTCGAAGGCATCCGTGCCTACAAAACAGCCCAAGGACCGGCAGTCTTCTGCCTGGATGAGCACATCGTCCGACTGTTCGCATCCTGCAAAATGTACCGCATGCCGCTGCCCTACTCCCAGCACGAGATAAGGTCAGCGATCCTGTCCACCATCCGGGCCAACGGTCACGAAGCTTGCTATATTCGCCCTCTGGTTTTCCGAGGCTTCGATTCCATTAGCTTGGATCCGCGCACCTGTCCGGTCGAGGTGATCATCGCCACCATCGAGTGGGGTCGGTATCTAGGTCCTGAGGCTATCGAGCAGGGAGTGGATGCAGGGGTTTCTTCCTGGCAGCGGATGAGTCCCAACACCTTTCCGGCCATGGCTAAGGTCAGCGGTCAATACATCAATTCACAGCTTATCGCCATGGAAGCCCATGATCAGGGTTACACCGAGGGGATCGCCCTCGACATCAATGGCTATGTCAGCGAGGGGAGCGGCGAGAACATCTTTTTCGTCTATCACAATGTTATCTACACCCCACCGATGGCCTCCTCCCTCCTGATGGGCGTAACCCGGCAGGCGATCATCACTCTGGCCGAAGAGCTGGGGTATGAGGTGCGAGAGCAGCAAATCCCTCGGGAGCTTCTCTACGTGGCCGATGAGGTCTTCTTCACCGGTACCGCAGCCGAGGTAACCCCTATCCGATCCATTGATAGGCTGCCTGTTGGCCCGGGGAAACGCGGTCCTGTTACCAAAAGGCTGCAGGAAGAGTTCTTCAGCATCACCTCAGGAAAGGCACCTGATCGGCACGGCTGGCTGACCTACGTTCACCCTCAGAGACCGGTTGAGGTGCAAGCGGAGGAAACCAGGCAGGAAGCAGTGGGGTGATGGATTGAGAGGTTATTACCATGATCAGTGAGGAAGTGACCAAAGGCCCTCAGCGAGCGCCCCACCGCGCCCTGTTCTTCGCCACCGGCCTCACCCCTGAGGAGCTGAGCAGGCCCCTGATCGGCGTGGTCAACTCCTATAACGAGATCGTGCCAGGGCACATCCACCTGAACACCCTGGCTGACGCCGTCAAAGGAGGCATCCGTTCTGCCGGTGGGACTCCCCTCGAATTCCCCAGCATAGCCGTAGACGATGGCATAGCCATGGGCCACGAGGGGATGCGTTATCCTCTCCCCAGTCGGGAGCTTATCGCCGATTGCATCGAGACCATGACCGTAGCCCATCAGTTGGATGGATTGGTTCTCATCCCCAACTGCGATAAGATCGTGCCCGGCATGTTGATGGCCGCCGCCCGCCTGAACCTACCTTCCATCGTCATCAGCGGTGGCCCGATGCTGGCCGGCCGCTATCGGGGGCGAGACGTGGACATCAGTGCCGTTTTCGAGGCTATCGGTCGTTTTGAGAGGGGCCTGATCAGCGAAGAAGAGCTATCGGAACTGGAGCTATCCGCCTGTCCGGGGTGTGGCTCCTGCGCTGGCCTCTTCACCGCCAACTCCATGAACTGCCTGACAGAGGCGTTGGGTATGGCCCTGCCGGGCAACGGCACTATCCCGGCCGTCAACGTGGCTCGCATCCGGCTGGCCAAGGAGACAGGAAAGAGGATCATGGCTCTGGTTGAAGGCCAACTCAAACCCCTGGATATCCTTACCGAAGCGGCTTTTCGTAACGCCATCGCTCTGGATATGGCCATCGGTGGCTCCACCAACACCGCCCTGCATCTGCCAGCCATCGCCTACGAGGCCGACATCTCCCTGCCCCTCTCCCTCTTCGATGCCATCAGCCGACGGACACCCTACCTGGTGAAACTGAGCCCGGCCGGGGCCCATCACCTTCAGGATTTCCATGAGGCCGGTGGTGTTCCCGCCGTACTGCAGGAGTTAGCCCAGGGAGGTCTTCTGGAAACGGAAGCGATGACTGTCACCGGGCTGAGCCTTGGCGAGAACCTGACGCAGGTCAAACCCACCGCCCGGGGCGATGTCATCCGCCCCCTTGATGATCCCTACCGGCACGATGGAGGCATTGCCATCCTGTATGGCAACCTGGCTCCCGAGGGTGCGGTGGTCAAGCAGGCGGCGGTGGCGGAGAGGATGCTGCATCACCAAGGACCAGCTCGGGTCTTTGACAGTGAGGAGGAGGCGATCACGGCCATCTTCGGTAGTCAAGTTGAGAAGGGGGATGTGGTCGTCATCCGCTACGAAGGACCCCGGGGAGGGCCAGGCATGCGTGAAATGCTGGTCCCGACCTCGGCCCTGGTGGGGATGGGTCTGGCTGAGGATGTGGCCCTTATCACCGACGGGCGCTTCTCCGGTGCTACCCGTGGTGCGGCCATCGGCCACGTCTCACCCGAGGCCATGGCCGGAGGCCCCCTGGCTCTGGTAGAGGAGGGGGATGTTATAGAGATTGACATCCCCCAACGGAGGGTGGAAGTCGTCCTATCTGAGGAGGAATTGGCTGAGCGGAGGAAGCGCTGGCGGGGGATCCCTCCGAGGGTCACAAAAGGGTATCTGGCCCGCTACGCCGCTCAAGTCACCTCGGCCAGCAGCGGGGCCGTTTTGGCCACAAGATAGGCTGTCGGTCAGTTGCACCCGAGAGCCCGAAACCCCCGTCGTTCAGATGACCTGTGTTTTACCCATATCTCGGCAAACTCATTGAGGCCCTCGGCGTGAGCCGGCGGACAGCCCACGCACCGAAATGTCAGTGGCCT
>JBHIDP010000090.1:0-10115 GCA_046760185.1 Anaerolineae bacterium | reverse complement strand
AATTATATGATAGCCTACCTAGATATAGGGGTCAGGACTGGGTAATATTCTATATCTTGTGGTAAAAGAGCCTATGGACCGTCAATAGGGTGCAAAAATCCCAGGTACGTCTGCCACATTTCTGGGGCCGACGTAGAGAAAATGGCTATTCAGTTCAAAGAACAGGTGTTATTAGGCGGGAGAATAGCGAATGGGGGCGGGCAGGCTGTAGGTGAAGTTCTACCCGTCACGTTTTCGATATCCTCAATAGCCTGGACCGTAGATGGGGACGGGACCGAAGATGGCCGGGGCCGTGTATTCGGGGAAAAGTTATGGGCCACCTCTGCCCACGACACGGCACCATGGAGTTAACCTTTCAACCAAAGGTCCCTGTGCCTTTTTACAACGGTTATTTTCCATTGTAGCAAAAGTCCGATTTTTTGACAATAGGGATTCCTTAAAAAGTTGACTTGCTGGTAAATCTTTTAAGGATATTATTGTAAGGCTGAAGAAGTTGTTCGAGGGTGATAGATGTGTTATAATGCTAAAGACTCGGACCACTTCGCATAAGAGTGCGTGCAACTATGAAGAAATTCGTTTACCTCGCTATTCTCGCTGCCGTATTGACCATCTCAGGAGCTATTCTCCTTGTAAGGAGCTTACAGGCCAAAGCTATCTATGGCTTGGTCACTGATGAATTGACAGGAGGGCCTGTGGCGGAGGCTATCGTTAGTGTTGGCACACTGACTACCCAGACCGATATGGAAGGTCGCTACCGACTGGAAGGGGTTGGGGGCAATCTGCTTGTCTCTGTCCAGGCCGATGGTTATTTGCCAACAGAAGGACCCTTTGCCGCCACGAACCTCTTCGTCACCGAGTATCCTCTCGATATCGTTCTGCGCCCCAATATGCTGATTGGCACTGTACGGGATATGGAGACCGAACTGCCGCTGCCTAGAACCGTGATCTCCTGGGATGGTGGCAGTGGGAAGACCGATCTCCAGGGACGCTACGTCCTGCGTCGGGTGCAGTCGGGAGCTACAGTTACTTTCTCCAGCGAGGGGTATCATCAACTTCAAGTTGTTTTCCAAGACCAGGAGAACCTGGATGTAGAGTTGGAACCGTATCTCTCCATCATAGCGGTGTTGGACTCCGCCACGAAAGAACCTCTGCCTGGAGCCACAGTCAACATAGGGGGGGAAAGTTATCAGACTGATGAAAACGGGGTCGTCCTTCTGTGGGAACTGGCCCCCGGTACGAGAGTAGTGGTGAGTGCCGCGCTCCATGAAAAGGCTGAAGCGACCTATCAGGAAGGTCACCGCCTGGAAATAGCTTTGCACCCCGTTACAGTCATTGCCATACACGACCTGTTCACCCAAGAACCGTTGGCATCTGCTACTGTATTGGTGGATGGGACTCCCTATCTGACCGATGACGAAGGGTTGGTAACATTGCGGCAACTGTCAGAGGGAAGTGTGGTCCAAGCCTCCGCCAAGGATCACGCCAGTGTAGAGCTCACCTACCAAGGCCAAAACCCTGTGCCGATCGCTCTCAGACCTAACACGTTGACCGGAGTGGTTAGAGATGCCACCACTGATCAACCGCTCTCAGGCATAGTGATCTACGTCGGCGATACTATCGTGACCACAGACCAGGAGGGGAGATATCACCTCACTGACCTGGCCCCCGATCCGGTTCTGCGCATTAAGGCCAGCGGCTACCGTCTGCACGAGATAGCGGTGGGCCCGGTCACTACCTTGGACATCGCTCTCGAACCCTTTGTGGCCAAGGGAATCTATATCCCCTTTGGGCTCCTGGCCGATCAAGCCAGGGTGAAAACCTTGGTCGAGCTGGTCAATCATACCGAACTGAATGCCGTAGTAGTGGATGTCAAAGGTGACCGGGGGATGTTGGCTTACGACAGCCAGATTCCCTTGGCTCAGGCGGTGGGTGCCGTGCGGACAGACCTGATGGACCTGAAGGAACTTCTGCGTCTCTGTCGTGAGCGCGATATCTACACCATCGCCCGCATAGTCGTTTTCAAAGATAACCCCCTGGCTCATGGACAACCTGACCTGGCGGTGAAGAGAGGAGATGAGTCCATCTGGCTTGACAAGGAGGGACTAGGCTGGGGCAACCCTTTCCGACGGGAGGTGTGGGACTATAACATCGCCATCGCCAGGGAGATCGCTGCCCTGGGCTTTGATGAGTTGCAATTCGACTACATCCGCTTTCCCTCCGACGGCGACATAGGAGCTATCGTCTACCAGGAGGAGAACACGGCAGCCACCCGTGCTGCTGCCCTGCGAGGTTTCATGAGCCAGTTATACGAGGCCCTGCGGCCCCTGGCAATTTTCACTTCGGCCGATGTATTTGGACTGACTGTCTGGATACCCAACGAGATGGGGATTGGTCAGACCATTGAGGATGTGGCTCCCTTTGTGGATTACCTTCAACCGATGTTGTATCCCTCGACCTTCATCCCCGGCAACCTGGGGTATGCAAACCCGGCCCTTCATCCCTATCAGGTGGTCTATCGCAGTTCGGTGGAGGCGGCCCGGCGCACGGATACAAAGATCAGGCCCTGGTTGCAGCACTACTCACTCTACGGGGTCAAGTACGGGGAGGAGGAGATGCTGGCTCAAAAGCAGGCAGCCATTGACGCTGGCACCTATGGCTGGACCTTCTGGAACGCCGGCGGCGTATACAACCCCGCTATCTTTGCCGTCGAGGAGTAGGGGGCTGAGACGAGAATTCTTCAATCAGAGCGAGGATGAAAGGAAATAATCAATGAACTGGTTGGACTTGGTGATCATCGCTATGATCGGCTGGCTCACTTTGACCAGCCTGCGCAACGGCCTTATCCGCGAAGCTTTCACCCTGGTCGGATTCGGGGCGGGGGTGTTTGTAGCGGGGCAGTACTACCTGGATGGCGCGGCTTGGTTGGGGAAGTTGCTGGGGGATGTGAATTATGCCAATGCCATCAGCTTCCTGGCCATCATGCTGACGGTTTGGGCCGCTGTTAGCTTTGTGGCGGGCATACTGCGCCGGGTGACCCATATGCTTTTCCTGGGCTGGCTGGATCATCTGGGGGGCTTGCTCTTTGGCCTGGTCCGAGCAGTAATCGTGGTAGAGGCCCTGATAATCATCTTCAGCCGCTACCCCGTTCTCGGTCTGGACGAAGTCATTAAGGACTCCCTCATCGGCTCCTTCTTCCTGCGCAGCATTCCATTCCTGCTGGATATTTTGCCCGAGGAATTCGATGTTCTAAGGTATCTCCCTCTGGAGTAGTCCTATCAATGGCCATCCTTGAGACCAGGAAGCTTACCAAGCAATATCAGATGGGTGAGGTTACGGTTGATGCCCTGGCCGGGGTGGACTTCAGCGTGGAGAAGGGGGAGTTCGTGGCCATCATGGGGCCATCTGGCTCCGGTAAGAGCACGCTGCTGCACCTGTTGGGGGGACTGGATAAGCCCAGTGATGGTGAAGTTACCCTGGCTGGTCGGCCGCTCTCGGTTCTCTCCGACAACGAGGTGACCTTGGTGCGTCGCCACAACGTTGGTTTCGTCTTTCAATTCTACAACCTGTTACCCACCCTCACGGCCGAAGAGAACATAGCTCTTCCGCTGCTCATTGACGGCAAGCGGCTTAAGGATCATCGCCAGAAGATAGACAGGCTCCTGGAATTAGTCGGCCTGACCGATCGCAGAGATCACAAACCTGACCAACTCAGCGGTGGTCAACAGCAACGGGTGGCCATCGCTCGGGCTTTCATCACTGATCCGGCCATCGTCCTGGCCGACGAGCCCACCGGCAACCTGGACTCAAGAACCGGGGAGGAGATACTGGCTCTGCTGCGCCGCTCTTGTGACGAACTGGGCCAGACTATTGTCATGGTCACCCACGACCCCAAAGCGGCCAGCTACGCCGATCGCATAGTCTTCCTCAAGGATGGGGCAATCGCGGCTGAGGTCCGGCTGGAGCAGCGGTATGACACAGAGCCGATCCTGGCCAAATTGGCTGAACTGGATCTGTAACGGTGGCCCTCTCTCCAGGCAAGGGATGGAGGAGGGCTTCTCGGCCGGTTTGAGCCCCACCTCCAGGAGAACCTGGTACACCCGGCAGAGAGGTAGGCCCATGACGCTGGCGTAGCAGCCCTCAATCCTGGCCACGGGCTGAAAATCCTGATCCTGGATGGCATAACCGCCAGCCTTGTCAAAAGGTTCACCACGGGCCACGTAGCGGGCTATCTCCTCTTCGCTGTAGCGGCGCATCCAAACCACCGTCTCAGTCACGTCGCTCATCCATTGACCCACCCTGTTGTCGAGGACCGTCAAGCCGGTGTAAACCCGGTGGGGACCTCTGCGTAGGCGTTGGAGCATGGTCGTCGCTTCCAAGGTATCAGTGGGCTTGCCCAGGATGCTTTCGTTGTGGACGACGATGGTGTCAGCACCGAGGATGAGACCCTGTTGGTAGACTTTGGCCACCGCCCTCACCTTGGCTTGGCTCAAACGAAGGGCTACATCAATGGGGGTCTCGCTGTCTGCCACCCTTTCCTCGATATCCGCCTCAACCGCTTTGAAAGGGAGGCCCAGGAGCGCCAGCAACTGCCGTCGGCGCGGTGAGGCGGAGGCCAGGATCAACTCCGGGTGGGGCCTGGAACAACTGCTGTTAACCCTCAACATACATCTGACCGCTAATCCTCAAACAGAGGGACGAACTTGAACTGTTTGACGTCCACCAGCCCCCTGTCAGTCAACTTCAACTCCGGTATGACCGGTAGGGCCAGGAAGGAGAGGGACATAAAGGGATTGTTCGAGTGACTGCCCATCCTCTGAGTTACAGCCAGCAGTTCGCCCATCTCTGCCCGCACTCTCCACATGGACTGGTCGGATATCAGACCGGCGATGGGGAGGGGGAGGGTAGCCAACGTTTGTCCACCGTCCACGGCCACGAATCCACCACGCATCTCCACAATGGCCTCTACCGCGGCCACCATATCATCGTCGTTGGTGCCGGTGACGATGATGTTGTGGGAGTCATGGGCCACTGAGGAGGCGATGGCACCTCGTTTCAGGCCGAAGCCCTGCACAAAGCCCAGCCCCACGTTGCCCGAGGCCTGGTGCCGCTCTACCACGGCCAGTTTCAGGATGTCTCGCTCCACGTCGGACACGGCCCATCCGTTCTCCTGTTTTATCTCCCTCACCAGTTGGCGGGTGATGATCTGATCAGGCACGATCTGGATCACTTTAGCGCGCTTCCCCTTGGCCTCCAACTTGAACCCATTTAGGCTGGTCATATCCACGTTGATGGCGCTACGCAGGGCTACCTTATGCTCACGGACCATTCCGGGCAGTATCTCTCCATCCTCGGCAACCAGTTTGCCACCGCGGAAAACTTTCTTGACGTTGAAATCCTCGAAGTTATCAACCACAATCAGGTCGGCTCTGCGTCCTGGGGCAATGGCCCCTTTATCCTTCAGGCCAAAGTACTCCGCGGTGTTAACGGTGGCCATCTGAATGGCGCTGATGGGATGGATGCCTTGAGCAATCGTCTTCTTGACCAGATGGTTGATGTGGCCTTCGTCAATCAGGTCAGCCGGATGACGATCGTCGGTGACCAACATGCAACGCCGCGCGTTTTGTGGTGTCACTAAGGGCAGGAGTTCGTCCAGATTGTGGGCCACGGAAGCGTCCCGCATCATGATGTACATCCCCAGCCGCAGCTTCTCCTGAGCCTCCTCCAGGGTGGTACATTCATGGTCCGAGGCGATGCCCGCCGCTACGTAGGCGGCCAGGTCTCGGCCAGAGAGGCCCGGAGCGTGCCCATCAATCCTCTTGTCGCCGGCCATGATGATTTTGGCCATCGCATCGGGGTCTCTGAGGAAGACGCCAGGGTAGTTCATCATCTCCGCTACCCCTAACACCCACTTGTCATGGAGGAAAGGGGCCAGGTGATAGTCCCGTAACCGGGAACCGGCCGTCTCCATATCGGTGGCGGGCACGGCCGAGGGAAGCATGAGATAGACGCTCAGGGGATTGTACTTGCTAGACTCCAGCATGTAGCGGATGCCGTCCAGGCCCATGACATTGGCTATCTCATGGGGGTCAATAATGATGGTGGTGGTACCCTTGGGCACCACCACTCGCGCGAACTCCGACACCTGCACCATGGAGCTTTCTATATGCATATGGCCATCAATGAAGCCGGGGCATAGATGATCCCCTTTGAGGTCAATCGTCTCCTTGGCCGGGTACTGGCCAAAACCCACCACCCATGACTGAGCGATGGCCACGTCTGTCTCATAGATATCACCCGATAGGACGTTGACAAGACGACCGTTCTTGAGCAAAAGATCGGCCTCTTTCTCCCCGCGGGCTATTTCGATCAGTTCCTCAAGTTCCATGTTTAACCACCTCCTTGTGGCATCTGCTCCAACAGGATATTTCGCTAATTATATCACGCAAACGGGGTGTTGACAATAGCCAAAAGCTCAAAAAAATGATACAATGGAGAAGTGGTCTGAAGGAGTCAGCAACATGGATATTGCTCGCGATCTGAACCCCGCTCAGCGGGAGGCGGTTGAGATAACCGAGGGGCCTATCCTGGTTCTGGCTGGGCCGGGAAGTGGGAAGACCCGGGTGTTAGTTTACCGGGTCGCCTATCTCATTCGGGAACGCAGGGTGAGGCCCTATCGTATCATGGCCGTCACTTTCACCAATAAGGCCGCCCGGGAGATGAAGGAACGCCTTTATCACCTGTTGGATGACCACCTGCCTGATATAACCATCGGCACTTTCCACGCTATCTGCGCTCGTATCCTGCGCCGTGAGATTCATCACATCGGGTTGGATAATCGCTTCGTGATCTATGACGATGGCGATCAGCTCGGTCTTATCGCTCAGGCTCTGAAGGACCTCAGTTTAGACGAGAAGCGATACCGGCCTCGAGCTGTACAGGGGGCCATCTCTCGGGCCAAGAGTGAGCTGGTTGACGTAGCCCAGTACAGTCAGCAGGCGATGACTTATTGGCAGGAGGTAGTGGCCCGGGTCTATCAACGTTACCAGGAGCTCCTGGCTGCCAACAACGCCCTGGATTTCGACGACCTCTTGATGACCGCTGTACGTCTCTTTGAGGAAGATGTAGATACCAGACATCAGTATCAGGAGCGGTATCTTCACATCCTGGTGGATGAGTTCCAGGATACCAACGTGGCTCAATACCAGCTTGTCAAGATGCTGGCTGCCAAGCACAGGAACCTCTTCGTCGTCGGTGATCCAGACCAGTCCATCTACAGTTGGCGGAATGCTGACCCCCGCAACATCCTCAGCTTCGAAAACGACTATCCTGAGGCCAGGGTTGTCCTCCTGGAACAAAACTATCGCTCCACTCAAACCATACTGGACGCGGCCCATGCCATCATACTGGCCAATCAGCAGCGTAAGGACAAGCGGCTGTGGACGGAGAACGAGCAAGGGCTGCCCATCACTGTAGTGGAGGCCTACAACGAAAAGGAGGAGGCCGACTATGTGGTGAGGGAGATCGAGCGGCTGGTGGCCAGGGGGCTCTGTCGGGCCGGGGACTGCGCCGTCATGTATCGTACCAACGCTCAGTCCCGTGTCCTGGAGGATGCCTTCGTCCGCCATGGGGTGCCCTACAAACTGGTGGGGGCTACGCGGTTCTACGAACGGCGCGAGGTAAAGGATGTACTGGCCTACTTGCGCCTGGCCCACAACCCTTTTGACAACGTTAGTCTGCTGCGCATCATCAATGTGCCACCTCGGGGTATTGGGCGAAAAACGGTGGCCCTGCTGGAGAAGCAGGCAGCGAAACTGGGAGTACCGCTCTACACCGCCTTGCAACTGATGACAGCCAGTAAAGAGACAGGGGAGGCGGAGGGGGCAGATGTTCCCTCTTTGCCACCATCCCCTTTTGGTACCCGTGCCCGGCAGACTTTGACTGCCTTCATCACTTTATTGCATAAGCTCATGGCGGTCAAGAACGAGATGAACGTGGTTGACCTCTTGGATTTGATACTGCAAAGAACCGGCTACTCCGAATACATTCGAGATGGCAGCGATGAGGGGGAGGATCGCTGGGACAACGTTATGGAGCTGCGAGGTGTGGCCCAGGATTTCGCCGCCCTGGAGCCTGAGGAGGGGTTGGTAACCTTCCTGGAGGAAGTGGCTCTGGTCTCCGATGTGGACAACTACGATGAGCGGGTTGATGCTCCCACTTTGTTGACCCTGCACATGGCCAAAGGGTTGGAGTTCCCGGTGGTCTTCATCGTTGGGCTGGAGGAGGGCATCTTTCCCCACAGCCGTTCCATGGAGGACCCGGCGCAGATGGAAGAGGAACGTCGGCTGTGCTACGTGGGCATCACCCGCACCAGGCGGAGGCTCTATCTTATCTATACCTTCCGTCGCACCCTTTTCGGTGAGAGCGTGGTCAATGACCCCTCCCGTTTCCTCAGAGACCTTCCCATTGGGCTGATCAAAGGCCGCGAGCCTGAAGGTGAGGAGGGTGGATGGGAACTGGAGCCGTATCAAGCGGCGGATGATCACGCACTGCCCCATGCGCCAGGGATGATGAGGATCAAGGGGGAAGGGCTGCCTCTGAGTAAGGGAGAACGGTGTTTCGCTGCCGGGGACAGGGTACGCCACCCGCAGTTTGGGGAGGGAATAGTGATAAACAGCGTGCTCAAAAAGGATGACGAGGAAGTGACTGTTGCCTTCGTGGGCCAAGGCAAGCCGAAACGTCTCCTGGCCAGCTACGCCAGGCTGGAGAAGCTGTAGGTGAGCTATTTCCCAGAGGAGGAACATGGACCTTTCTACAGATCGCCGGAAGGTAGATCCTTCTGTTTTCATCGCTGATACGGCCACGCTCATCGGTGACGTGACCATTGGCTGCCACTCGAGCGTATGGTTTGGAGTGGTGATGCGGGGCGATGTGGCCCCCATCACTGTCGGCGCTGGTTGCAACATCCAGGATGGGGCCATCGTCCACGCCGATGCTGGCTTTCCCACCACCATTGGCCACAGGGTGACCCTGGGGCATGGGGCCGTTGTGCATGGGGCGACCATTGAGGATGATGTGCTGATTGGTATCCGAGCGGTGGTGCTCAACGGGGCGGTCATAGGCCGCAATTCCATCGTTGGCGCCGGGACGGTGGTCACCGAGGGAATGGTCATCCCTCCCGGCTCGCTGGTCCTGGGGGTACCTGCCCAGGTAGTGAGGAGGATCAACCGGGAGCAGGAGGGTATGATAAGGCAGAGGGCTGCCGACTATATGGAATACGCCAGGGCCTACAAGGAGGGATGGCGCTGACATGGGAGGTGTGATCACCCTCACCACCGACTTCGGGGAGGAAGATGGTTATGTGGGGGCTATGAAGGGGGTCATCTTGGCCCTTAACCCCTCAGTCACCCTGGTGGACATCAGCCATCAGATCGCTCCCCAGGATGTGTCGGGGGCGGCCTATGTGCTCTATACCTCCTGCCCCCACTTCCCTCCGGGCACGGTCCATCTGGTGGTAATTGATCCCGGCGTAGGCGGGTCCCGCCACCCTGTTGCCCTTCGGACCAGGCAGGCGACCTATGTGGCCCCAGACAACGGGGTGCTGAGCTACGTCACGCACCGTGAGGAGGTCAAGGAGGCAATCCATCTTGACAACCCCCGCTACTGGCGCTCGCCGGTCAGCCCCACCTTCCATGGGCGAGACATCTTCGCTCCGGTAGCAGCCCACCTCTCCCTGGGTGTGCCATTGGCGCATATGGGTCACCCCTTTGCCGTTGAGGAGATGGTCACTCTCCCCTTCCCTCAGCCCATGGTCCAGCGGGATGGCACCCTCCTGGGCCATGTGTGGCACATTGACCGTTTTGGCAATGTGATCACCGATATAGGTCAGGAACATGTAGCCGGGAGCGAACAGCGCCTGACTGTCGAGGTTGGGGACCAGCGGATAGAGGGGCTGAGACGGACCTACATTGAGGGGCCGACGGGGGGGCTTCTGGCTCTGGTCGGCAGCAGTGGACAGTTGGAAATCGCCATACGGGAGGGAAGCGCGGCCGAAGGGCTGGGGGTGCAGGTGGGGGATGAGGTGCTGGTCAGTGGATTGGACTGATAAGGAGAAGGTA
>JBHIDP010000089.1:0-10128 GCA_046760185.1 Anaerolineae bacterium | reverse complement strand
CTACAAAGCGGTGACAGCCCTAAAGAGCGTACCCCCATCGTGGCCACCATGCTCTTCAGCCACACCCATCACGATCACACCCAGGGGTTTCCCTTCTTCGCGCCCGCCCACCTGGGTAGCAGCACCCTCTACATCTTCGGGCCGCGTCTCTTCCAGGAGGACCTGGAGGAGGCCCTCTCCAGAGCTATGCTCCCCCCTTCTCACCCCATCGAATTGCATGATTTGAAATCCCTGAAGATCATTCGCAATATCGAGGAATCGGAAGTGATCCTCCTTCGCAACGAATCAAGGAAGCCGGAGATCAAGAACGTTCACCGCGACGAGATCACTACCGACCCCGGGGTGGCTAAGATCAGCATGTTCAAGAGTTACGCCCATCCCAAGGTGGGAGCTCTCATTTACAAGATCAGTTGGCACGGCAAGAGTATAGTTTACGCCAGCGATACCGAGAGTTACATTGGGGGAGACACCCGGCTGACCGCTTTTGCTAAGGGGGCTGATCTCCTGATCCATGACGCCCAGTACACCGAGGAGGAATACGTGTCTATGCCCCTGCCCAAGCAGGGTTGGGGCCATAGCACGCCCGAGATGGCCGCGGCAATTGCCAAAGCCTCTGAGGTCAAAAGGCTGGCCTTTTTCCATCACGACCCCTCCCACACTGACGAGTTCATAACCGAAATGGAGAAACAAGCCCAAAAGCTCTTCTCGCAGTCATTTGCAGCCTACGAAGGACTGACTATCGAACTGTAATGGTTGTCAGCGGCCTGAGGCGTGAACTAAAACGGCCAACTTTCGGCTACGCCCCGGGCCGTTTTATTGAAGGGAAAACAACGATGTGGTTTTTCAACAGCCCTGAGATCGTACATGGCGAAGGCGCTTTGGACTACCTGTCAGAAATCCAGGGCAAACGGGCCTTTATCGTCACCGATGAAGTCCTGGTTGGGCTTGGCTTCGCCGATATGGTCCGGGAAGCCCTGGGCAAGGCGCAGATCGAGAGCCAGGTTTTCGCCGAGGTGGAACCGAACCCTTCCCTGGATACGGTCAGGCGGGGGAGCAAGGCCATGTCTGACTACGGCCCCGACTGGGTCGTCGGCCTGGGAGGAGGCTCCTGTATGGACGCGGCCAAAGCGATGTGGGTCCTCTATGAGCGGCCCGATATGGCGCCAGACCAGATTAACCCTATTGAGCGGCTCGGCCTACGACAGAAGGCCAGGCTCATCACCATCCCCACCACCACTGGCACGGGGGCGGAAGTCAGTTGGGCTATCGTCCTGACCGACATGGTGGAGAAACGCAAGATAGTCCTGGGTTCCCGCGAGAACATGGCCGATCTGGCTGTGGTTGACCCGGTGTTCATTGCAGAGCTTCCGCCTGGCATCACGGCCGACACCGGCATGGATGCCCTGACCCATGCGGTGGAATGTTATGTCAGTACCTGGCGCAACGTCTACGCTGATGGCCTTTGTCTGGAGGCCCTCCGCCTGATCTTCACCTATCTGGTGCGGGCCTATGAAAATGGAGCCGCCGACCCCGAGGCCCGGCAGGGAATGCAGAACGCGGCCACCATCGCCGGGTTGGCCCTGAACAACTCCATGGCTACCCTGGCCCACGCCCTGGGCCACCCCCTCAGCCCCCACTTCGGCGTTCCCCACGGCCGGGCCATGGGCCTCTTCCTCCCCTACACCATCGAGTTCGCAGCCAAGGAATGTGCCCCCCTTTATGCCAATATCGCTCGCTTCATGGGGTGGCCGGCCGAATCGGACGAGGAGGGGACGGCCAGCCTGGTGAAGGCTATCCGCAACATAGCCGAACGCATGGGGCAACCCGCTTCCCTCCGAGAGTTGGGCATCGAGCAACAGGCCTTGGAGGAGGCCATGCCCACTATGATCGAGCAAGGGGAGAACGACACGGTGACCAGCATGCGCATCCCCGACCGGGAAGAGATGGCACAGCTCTACCGCTACGCCTTCGAGGGGAAGCCCGTTGATTTCTAGCTTGAATGGCTACATGGGGAAGGTCCTGGTCGTAGACCTGGCAAAGGGCCTGATCGAGGACCAGGTGCTGGACGCTGAAGTGGCGTGGCAGTTCATAGGAGGGAGCGGGCTGGCCGCTCGTTACCTCTATGACCAGGTGAGGGCCGATACCAATCCTCTCGGAGCGGAGAATCCCCTGATCTTCATGGCTGGGCCCCTAACCGGTACCCCCGCTCCTTCCTGCGGCCGGCATGTGGTGTGTGCCCGTTCCCCGGCCACAGGGCTGTGGGGCGAGGCAAACTCCGGAGGGCGCTTCGGAGCCGAGATGCGCTTCGCCGGCTACGACGGCATCTTGATCAAGGGCCAGGCCGATGCTCCCACTTACCTCAGCCTTGTAGAGGGCGAAGCACAGCTCCATGATGCTGCTCATCTGTGGGGTAAGGACACCTACCAAACCCAGACCCTCATCAAGGAGGAACTGGGGGGAAGCAACAAGATGAGCGTGGCCTGTATTGGCCCGGCTGGGGAGAACCTGGTCAGGTTTGCGGCGGTGATGAATGACGAAGGGCGGGCTGCCGGACGGACCGGCCTGGGTGCGGTCATGGGCTCCAAGAAGCTGAAGGGGGTAGCCGTATACGGGAGCAAAGCGGTCCCCCTGGCCGACAGGGGAACCTTCCGTGAGGCCCTCCGCCGCGCTCTTCTTACCCTGAAGGATGATTTCACGGTTGATATGTTTCGAGATACAGGTACGGCCGGCGCTGTAGAGTACAACATGATGATGGGCAACATGCCCAGTCGCTATTTCAGCCAGGGCCTTTTCCAGGAAGCAGAGAACCTCAGCGGTGGGGCCATGATCGAGACGATCCTCATCAAAAATGGAGCCTGCTACCGCTGTCCCATTGCCTGCTGGCGTGTGACTGAGGTGACAAAAGGACCCTACAAGCAGTCCCCTATTCACGGACCGGAATATGAGAGCGTTGCTGCCCTGGGTTCCCTCATCCTGAGCGATAACCTTGAGGGGGTGGCCTACGCCAACCACCTCTGCAATGCCTACGGCCTGGACACCATCAGTGCCGGCTCGACCATCGCCTTGGCCTGCTACCTCTATGAGCGGGGCATCATCGGGGAAAAGGATACCGGTGGACTGTCATTGAGGTGGGGCGACATTGAGGCCGTCATCAAGCTGGTGGAGATGATCGCCAGACGGGAAGGGTTTGGGGCGCTTCTGGCCGAAGGTTCGCACAGAGTAGCGCAGCATTTGGGCGTGGAGGATACAGCGGTGCAGGTCAATGGCCTAGAAGTGCCCATGCACGACCCCAGGGCCATCACCGGCATGGCCCTCATCTACGCCACCTCGCCGCGGGGAGCGTGCCACAACCAGGGGGACATGTACTTCGTTGATTTTGGACGGAGTGTGGATGCCTTGGCTATAGAGTACACGGATCGCTTTGCCTCGGTGGGGAAAGCCGCAACTGCGGCCCACCTTCAGGATTGGCGCAGCGTCTACAATGCCCTGGTCATGTGCATCTTCTGCAATCCAGAGCCGGAGGACACCACCGCCCTCCTCTCGGCGGCCACGGGCTGGGAGTACAGCCTCGACGATCTGATGACCACCGGTGAGCGGATTTGGAACCTGAAGCGCGCCTTCAACAACCGCCTCGGTTTGAGCAGCGCCAACGACAAACTGCCCCGCCTGCTGCTGCAACCTCTGTCGGAGGGTGGGACAGAAGGGAACGTGCCCGAGCTGGAGCTGATGTTACAGGAGTACTATCAGTATCGGAACTGGGACCCGGTCACGGGCAAACCAACCAACGATAAGTTGCTGGCGCTGGGCCTTAAGGATGTGGCCGAGGACCTGTGGGGATAGACAACATCAAGACCTCGGAGGTCTTCAACACTGATCTACGCTAGCGAAGGAGGGTACAAAATTGACAGCAGAAAACAGAACAACAGGGGGGGATGCCCCTCGCGGCCTCTATTTCGAGGAGTTTGAGGTTGGCACGGCTATGGAAAGTCCAGGGCGGACGGTGACGGAGAGCGATATCGTCAACTTCGCCGGCATCTCTGGCGACTTCAACCAACTGCACACTGATGCCGAGTTCGCCAAGGAGACCCCTTTCGGGGCGCGCATCGCTCACGGCCTGCTCGGTCTGGCCATGGCCTCAGGCCTGGCCGCCCGTCTGGGCTTCATCGAAGGGACGGCCGAGGCCTTCCGCAGCTTGACCTGGAAGTTTCGAGGGGCCATCTTTATCGGGGACACCATCCGCGTCGAAGCTAAAGTGGCAGAGAAGAAGCCGGTCCGTGGCTACAGCGGCGGCCTGATCACCTTCGACATTTCCGTCCTCAACCAGGAAGGAAAGGCGGTGCAGAAGGGGGAATGGATAGTGCTGGTCAAAGGCAAAGCCTCGTGACCTCTCTTCACGGCGCTTCTGAAGCCCGGCTGTGAGATATCTTAGAAGGTAGGTGCTCCAATCGTACTGTCAAGAATCCATAAAATTGTCCTCCCCACCCCTTTCCCGGTAGGGCCGATCAATGTCTATCTGATGGAGGGAGATGAGCTTACCCTCATTGACACCGGCACCAAGACGGAGAAGGCCCTGGCCGAGCTACGGCGCGGCCTGCACCGCCACGGCTATGCTCTGGGCGACATTAAGCGTGTGATCGTCACTCACCCCCACCTGGATCACTTCGGGCTGGCCGCCCAGATTGTGAGCGAAGGTGAAGCCAAGGTCTACACCCACCCTCGCAGTCAGGAGTGGCTGCAGAACTTTGAAGTGACGTGGGGCAGCCGTCAGGAATACTTTGTCCGCATCTTCCGACAGGCCGGAGTCCCAGGTCCGGTACTTGAGCTCATGGAGCGCGCCAGAGGGCTCATGCAGCGCTACGGTGCGGCCGTACCTGTGCACGGGCTGCTGGTTGAGGGTGATACCATCTCTCTCGCCGACCGGCCCTGGCGCGTGATCCACACCCCCGGCCATGCCAGCGGCCATATCTGCCTCTACCAGGAGCAGGAGAAGGTGCTTATCTCCGGCGATCATCTCCTGCACGACATCACCTCGAACCCGGTCCTGGAAGCGCCCCTGCCCGGTGAGACCGAGCGACGGCGCAGTCTGGTGGATTATCTGGCATCGCTGCAACGGGTGTCGGAGATGGAGATAGAGCTCGTCCTGCCAGCCCACGGCGAACAGATTCGCGATCATCGCATCCTCATCGCTGAGCGTCTTGAATTCCACCGCTGGCGCATGGAGCGCATCCTGGAAGCACTGGATGGCCAGGCGAAGACCATCTACCAGATCTGCCAGGCTCTCTTCCCAGACCTGCCACCTCTGGAGGTTTTCCTGGGTATCTCTGAGGTTATCGGGCACCTGGACATTCTTGAGGAGGAAAAGCGAGTTCGGAAGTGCCACTGCAATGGCCTTGTTTATTATTCAGTTCCGGAGCAAAACTGAAGGAGGTGAACTTGATGGCTGTGGTCAAGGTGATCGAGTTGGTGGGTTCCTCACCCGAGGGCTGGGAAGCCGCCACCAAGAACGCGGTATCCGTAGCGGCCAAGACCTTGCGCAACATCGTCGGTGTGGACGTGACAGGCCACACGGCTACCGTGAAGGATGGCAAAATCGAGGAGTTCAGAGCCAACGTCAAGATTGCCTTCCTGGTGGAGGAGGTGGCCGGCTAGGTTCAGGGGGAGACCCGCCGACAAGATAGAGCAGCCCACAAAGGAAGAACGCAGGCCCGGCCCTGTGGCTTCAGCCTGCGTTTTTCCCTACTGTTCCAACTCATCCAGGGAGATGAGCCCCCTCCGCAAAGCTGTCATGGCTGCCTCGGTCCGATTGTTGGTGTGAAGTTTCTGGAAAATGACGGACATCTGATTCTTCACTGTCTTCTCGGCCAGGAAGAGACGCTGGGCGATCTCCTTGTTGCTGGCCCCTTTGGCCACCAGGCGCAACAGCTCGATCTCCCGCTCGGTCAGGGCATCCAGTTCCTGCACAGGTGGAGGTTCCTCGGCCAGACGGCGAAACTCCTCCAACACCTTCAAAGCCATAGCTGGATCAACGAGAGCTTCTCCCCGATGCACGGCGCGGATGCCGTCAATAACCTCGCTGGCGTCAGCATCTTTGAGGAAGTATCCTCGTGCCCCCGCTTTGATCGCTTCGAAAACGTACTCGTCCTGGCGGTACATGGTGAGGATGATGATCGCGGTCTTGGCCTCCTTCTCGGTAATCAGCTTCGTGGCCTGGACCCCGTCCATCTGAGGCATATTGATATCCATCACGATTACATCAGGCCGCAGGGTCGAAGCCTTTTCGACAGCCTCCTCGCCGTTTCCAACCTCACCAACGACCCGGATGTCCCTCTCCATCTGCAGGATCTGGCGCAGCCCCTGTCGAAATAGGGTGTGGTCATCAGCCAAAAGCACTCTGATTCTATCCTCGGATCCTTTATCCGTCATCTCCTAAACTCCTTGGGGAGGGGCGAGCCCTCCCCCTACTCGGTTCATTTACCCCGGCCACTAATCATCCCCGGGGGCCCTCCTCAGCAGTTCGTGTCCGTAGCCTCGGATGGGCAAGGTGGCCCGCACTTTGGTACCTTGACCAGGGGCTGTCTCAATCTCGAAGATGCCCCCTGCCTTTTCTATCCTTTCCTTCATGTTCAAAAGGCCAAACCGGCCTCGACGAGAGGTTGCTTCCCTCAGATCGAACCCCAGCCCATCATCCCGTATCATGAGGGAGATGTTGTCCTTATCCTCCCTGTCAAGGCTAACCCATACCTGGCTCGCTTGCGCATGTTTACGCACATTGTTCAAGGCCTCCTGGGCCAGGCGGAACAGAGCTGTCTCCAGCTTAGGCGGTATCTCCATCGTCTCCTCAGAGATGGCCACATCAACCTCAAGATCGTTCTGCTGTCCAAACTCTCGCACATACTTCCGCAGAGCAGGGGCCAAGCCCATGACCTCTAGAGCAATGGGCCTGAGAGCAAAGATCGAACGCCGCACCTCTTTGACATTGCGGCGCAGAGTAGATTTTATGTCCACTAACTCCTTCTCCGCTCCATTAGGATCCTCTTTCAGAAGCTTGCGGCATATCTCCACTTTCAAGATCAGGAAGGCCAGGTCCTGAGCTATGCCATCATGTATCTCACGAGCGATACGGCTCCTCTCCTCGGCGATGACCAACTCCTCGGAACGCATATACAGTTGGGCATTCCGGATGGCCAAAGCGGCCTGACTAGCTACGGTGGAAAGGAGGTTCAGATTCCTGGTGGAGAAAGCGTGGGAGAGATGATGCCCCAGATTTATCACTCCGATCAGTTTGCCCCCGATGGCCATTGGCACAACGATGGCAGAACGAATAAGGTCTGCGGTAGCCTCGGAGGGTCGCCAGCGCGCATCCTCGCGCACGTCATGAACCATGCTCGATTGGAGGGTAGCCGCTACCCATCCAGCCAGCCCCTGATTCTCCCCGCAGGGCACGTTACCAGGACGCTCGACCAACCCCCGCCAGGTCCAGGGCACCAGCATCCCGTTTTCCTCGTCGAAGAGCATGATAGAGCCATTTTCGGCCCCGCAGGTCTCAATCGTCTTGTCCAGGAGCCGGTCGAGCAGTTTCGCCAGGTTCAACTCGGCCCGGATGGTCTGATCTACCTCGTACAGGGTCAAGACCTCCTGACCTCTTAACCGCTCGTTCTCCAGGGCGGCAGCAACTTCGTTGGCAAGAGTACTGAGCAACCTGACCACCCTTTGGGGCGGCTGTCTAGGAGTAGCGAAATAGGCGTTCAGGATTCCCAGCGGCCTCTCCCTCCAGGACAGCGGCAAGGAGAGGAGCGAAACTACCCTTTCATCCAAACCCTCCGGCTTCTCCTCCGTAGTGACAAAGAGAGGTGTGTCCCTCCCATAGGCATCTTCCCCGAAGTACCGCTGCAAGACCGCCAGCTCCCTTTCATCCAGCCCGTTGGTCCTGGCAACCTGATATGGCTCTGTACCTTCACCACGGAGCAAAATGGCGCTTGCCGTCGCTCCGGCGAGCTGAGAGGGGAGACTCATCACCAGGTCAAGCACCTGGTCCAGGTCCACCGAGGAGGCAATACGGCTACTCATCTGGCTCAGTTCCTGCATCTCCTGGTAGGCTCTGACCTCCTCTGTGGCTATCCCCAACTGATTGGCCACGGTGGCCAGCGTATGCCGATCCTCCTCGGTCCAGAGGCGACCCTCCTGGGAAGCCAGGCTAATCAGGCCCAGCGGCTTCTCCCTCCCCACGATGGGCACGGTGAGGCTTGCCCGTCGTCCCAACAGTTCAGCAAAGGGGCCCCGTAGCAGCTTGTCGTCAGACGACTCACAAAGAACCGGCTGCAACGTAGCCAGCACATGGCCCGCCAGGTTTTCCCTCCCCACAACCGCTACACGCTTGCCTTTCTGCCCTCTGTCACCCAAACCGTATGCCGCCTCCACAGTCAGCTCCTGCCCTTCCTCAGCCAATAGAGCGATAACCCCCATCTCCACGCCTAAGAAGAGCACCAGCTTCTCGATCACGCTTTGCAGAAGCTCGCCCAGTTCATGGCTCTTCAACAGAAAGGTTGATACCTCGTTGAGGATCTCCAGCCGCCTCATCCTTTCCCTTGTTTTGGCGAAAAGGCGGGCATTCTCGATGGCGGTGGCTGCCTGACTGGCCAACACAGTTACCAACTCCAGGTCACTGCGTTTGAATGGTAAGCCTGTCTCCAGACGGCTGAGACTAAGCACCCCGATCACTATCCCTTTGACCTTCAGAGGGACGCAGATAGCCGAGGGGATGTGTGGTTGACTCATGGCCTGAGCGATTTCAGGAGCCAGCTCCTCCCCTTCGGTCAACAGAAGAGGTTCACCTGAGGCCGCTACAATTCCGGCCACCCCCTCCCCCACCACCACCTTTGTCTCGGCAGCCACCTCTTCCGGAAGACCAGCATGGGCCCTGATAGTCATAAATGTCCTGGTATCATCTAACAACATGAGCGATACCCGCTCAGCATCCGTAGCCTGCTGGCTGGCTTCTACCACCTCCTGCAGAACCTGGTCCAGATCAACCGTTGACATGAAGGTTTGGCTCAATTCGTACAGAGGCACGAGCGATCGGAGGCGAGTACTCTCCCTCAGCAGGCTCTGCCTCAGCAGCACTCGTTGTACCGAGTCCAGCAACTCCCTGGCTGTAAAGGGTTTAGTAATAAAATCGGCGAAACCAAGTCTCAGAGCCTGGATGGCCAGATCCAAAGTCCCCTGACCGGTCATAGCTATCCCCACCATGTCGGGATAGAGCCCCTTCAGGGACTGGTAGAGCTCCAGCCCCCCTAAGCGTGGCAGATGCAGTTCCGTCAAAAGGAGGTCAAAAGGCTCGTCTTGAGCCACCCCTATCGCCTCCCGACCGTGAGAAGCGGTAAAGACGGTATAACCCCTCTTCTCAAGAGCCCTTTGGCACAGATCCTGCCACTGAGGATCATCCTCAGCAATCAGTATCCTAGGCATCATCATGCCAGTCCTCTTCTGGAAAACTAAATGAACAGAGCTAACTACCGGACAGTTTGGAGAGAAGACCTCTCCCCTGAGAATTCGTACCAAGAATTAGTATAACCCGTTTGGTCCTATTTGGCAAGTGCCTTTTCGGGACTCTAGCCCCTCCCCAAAAGGGACCATTGCTGCCCCACACCAGGCCCTTCGTTTCTATATTTCGCCCCTCAAGTAGGGACTATTGCTGTACCACGTCAGGCCCTTCGCCTCTATATTTCGCTCCCCAAACACGGTATGCTGTCAACGGACAACAGACAATGAACGTGAAGAAACAAATGTGGGAGGAAAGAATGCGAAACTGGATCGTCAAAGCAGGCAGTGTCATACTGATAACCATGCTGCTCTTGAGCGGTCTGCTGCCCTTCAGCAGCACAGTCGCCTACGCCGAGGGGCCCAAGGAAAAAAAGGAGCACCCCAAAAAGGATGCCCTCACCCCACCGGTCACTACCATCGCTACCGCCACCACCCCTACCTACACCCCTGGCTACTACCAGACCAGCGAGTTCATGATCGGCCGCGTGGCTGTCGGCGTCATCTTGCCCGAAAGCACTGGCGCCCATGAGCCCTCCACCGAAAACTGGTCTCCCGATCGCCAGGCCAAGGTCCTCAGTGAAATCTCAG
>JBHIDP010000088.1:0-10193 GCA_046760185.1 Anaerolineae bacterium | reverse complement strand
CTGCGGATGGGGTGCCGAAGCTTGCGCAGGGCCTTGGCCTCTATCTGGCGGATCCTCTCGCGGGTGACACCAAAAGCCTGCCCCACCTCCTCCAGGGTACGGGTTTGGCCGTCACGAAGACCAAAGCGCAGTTCCAGCACTTTGCGCTCCCGCTCGCTCAAGGAGGTCAAGATGTCGTTCATCTGCTCCTTCAGCAGTTGTTTGGAAGCCGCGTCAACCGGCCCCTCCATGGTCTCGTCTTCGATGAAATCGCCCAGAGAGCTATCCTCCTCACTTCCGATAGGGGTCTCCAGAGACATTGGCTCCTGCGATATGCTGATGATCCGTCTGACTTTGGTGGCCGCACGCCGCAAACGGCGCTCCAGGGCCGGTTCCATCGGCTCCTCCAGGGCCTGTGCTTCCAACACGGCCTTTTTCTCGTCAGGAGATAGCAGACCCATCTCCAGAGCGATCTCCTCGTAAGTTGGTTCTCGGCCCAATTCCTGTACCAGCCGTCTGGAGGCTCGCACCAAACGGCTGATCGTTTCCACCATATGAACGGGGATGCGAATGGTGCGGGCCTGATCAGCCACGGCCCGGCTGATAGCCTGCCGGATCCACCAGGTAGCGTAGGTGCTAAACTTGTACCCCTTCCGGTGGTCAAACTTCTCCACCGCCCGCAACAACCCGATGTTCCCCTCCTGTATCAAATCCAGGAAGGACATGCCCCGGCCAATGTAGCGCTTGGCCACGCTGACTACCAGTCGTAGATTAGCTTCGGTCAAGTGCCGTTCAGCCCACTCGCCCTTCGTCACCAGAGCTTGTAATTTTGCCTTTTCCTTGCGGTTGCATTTCCTGCCGGAAAGCTTTTGATGGGCATCCATCCCCTTTTTGATGGCTTTGGCCAAAGCTACCTCCTCGTCAGCAGTGAGGAGGGGAACACGGCCAATCTCACGCAGATACATCCGCACCGGATCGTTGGTCAAGTCCTGCTCTTCTAACGTCAGCAGGGTCTTTACCACTGTGTCTTTCTCTGCAGCCTCTTCCGCTGCTTCTTCCTCCTCCTGTACTGGGACAATCGGCTTTTTCTCCTCATCCTCGATGACGGTAATCCCCATCTCGGATAGAAGCTTGTAGAGAGTTTCGGCCTGTTCGATATCTGACTCTATCTCAGGGAAAGCCTCCAGTATCTCCTGCTCGGTCAGCACCTTCTTCTCGGCTGCCTTGGCCAGCAAGTTTTCCATGACTTGGTCGAGATCGAGGGCCTCACTCATGACCTTTGTCCCCCACTCCAAAAGGAGAAGCGGTCAAGACTGCTCTCCTTTTGGTGCCTTCCAGCAGAAGTCTTGGCATATAGCCTCTCTTGAACGTCATTTAGCTCGGTGGTGTAGAAACGGATCATCTCTCGATAGCAGTTCAGAGCTTCCAGATCGTTCTGTTCCTGAGCCTCTTCTTGCAGAAAACGCAATCGTTGGATCTCTCGTCGTTTGTTCTGTTCACGCAGCCGCAAGGCAATCTTCTCTACCTCTATGAAGGGCAGCTCTGGTTCATCTTCACCATGTCTTGCCAGGAAGTCCAGTTGCTCATGCAAGGCGGGATCAAGTTCGATCCGCAACTGATCCAGATCAAGCTCACGGCTCTGGGCCGCCCATCTCTGCAAAGTGCCAAATATCTGGCGGTTGTCAACGTGGAAAAAATCTTCGGCCCGTAGACCGAGATCCTTCACTCGATGAAGGTAGGCAGGGTTGCGCAGGAGGGTTGAAAGACAGTATTCTTCCAGCCCAGGTTTACTCTCGGTAGGACTCGGAAGCTCTTCTTCCTCCCCGATAGGGAGTCTCTCTTTGGATTTCTTCCTCTTTCTGAGACGATCCAAAAGCACTCGTTCATCAATCTGCACCATGCGCCCCAGTTTTTGAAGGTAATGAGTACGCTCTATCTCATCACCGACATCGCCGATGATAGGTAGCAACTGACGAACAGCGGCTGCCTTCCCTTTGGCCGTCGTCAGATCCAGGGCAGTCGTGATGGTGCGGAAATAGTATTCCACTACCGGCACAGCCTCCTGGAGTAATTGAGCCCATTTGGCTGGCTCTTCTTTGATGACATCATCGGGATCTCGTCCGGGCGGGAGGACGACTATCCTGATGTCGGCATTGAGACGCTGCTCGTGGCGGATCAATCCCCGCCCCAAAGGTACCGGCACCAGGCGGCGGTCCAATGCCCTGCTGGCCACGTCAAGTCCTCTCTTGGTGGCCTCCCTGCCGGCTGCATCAGCATCCAGGGCCAGGACAAAGTTCTTTGTCAGTCTCTTCAGGGTGCGCAACTGCGATTCGGTCAATGCCGTTCCCATTGATGCTACTACGTTGCCGAAGCCATTCTGGTGGGCTGTGATCACATCGGTATACCCTTCGACGATTACCGCCCGACCGTTGGCCCGGATGGCCCCTTTGGCCATATCTATACCGTAGAGGGCCCTTCCCTTGTCAAAGAGAGGGGTCTGGGGGGAATTGAGATACTTGGGCACGGAATCATCAAGGGCCCTGGCTCCGAAGCCGATAGTGTGACCCTGTATATCTCGGATGGGGAACATCAGCCGGCCCCGAAAGCGATCGTAGAAGTCTGACAAAGGTGCTCGCCTGTCACCTCCACCCTCCCGCTCGATCACCAGGCCGGCAGCCAGGAGATCGGTCGGTTGGTAACCACGTTCGGTCAGGTGCTGTTTCAAAGCGTCCCAGCTATCCAAAGCATATCCCAACTGAAAGTCAACAATGGCTTGCTGCCCTATCTCTCGTTGGGCCAGATAGTGGCGCGCTCGCTCCCCGGCATCGCTGTTCATCAGCAAATTGTGAAAGTAACTGGCCGCGGCGGCATTGATCTCCCGCAGCCGGCGGAGTCGCTTCTGCTCGGCAGCCTCAGCCGGGCTGCGGGGAGCCAGGCTCACCCCCGCTCTCCGGGCCAGAAGACGCAGGGCTTCGGGAAACTCCATATTCTCCCGTTTCATAACAAAGGTGAAGAGGTCACCCCCTGTCCCACAGGCGCCGAAGCAGTACCAACTCTGATTGTCGGGGAAGACGACGAAAGAGGGGGTCTTCTCAGTGTGAAAGGGACAAAGGCCCTTGAAGTTCCGTCCTGCCTTCTTCAGGGGCACATAGGTCGAGATCACCTCGACGATGTCTAGCCGCTCCTTGATCTCGTCAACCGCGCTCACACTCACTCCTCGTCTGGATAAGCTAATCCACCCAGCCTCAGTAAACCGCAAATCCCGGCAGAGGCGGCTCCCACGCCGCCGGATTGCGGGCATGGGAGCCCCCGCTGCTGGGTTTTCGGATAGGCTCTTAGTGTCGCTGACATGCTTCAATCGCTCCTCTTGCTCACTATTTGTCCCGCGCGATCTGGCGCAAGGCCGCATGGGCCGCAGCCAATCTGGCCACAGGCACCCTGAAGGGTGAGCAGGAGACATAGTTCAGCCCAACCTTGTGGCAGAACTCGATGGAGCTGGGATCGCCGCCGTGCTCACCGCAGATACCGATCTCCAGGTCGGGCCGCGTCTTGCGACCCAGGTTGACTCCCATCTCCATCAGCTTGCCCACACCCTCTACGTCTATGCTAGCGAAGGGATTGTCATCCAGGATCTTCTTCTCTTGATACTCCAGCAAGAAGCCCGCCTCGGCATCGTCTCGGGAGATACCGAAGGTTGTCTGCGTCAAGTCGTTGGTGCCGTAGGAGAAGAACTGTGCGTACTCCGCAATTTCATCGGCGGTGAGGGCGGCACGAGGGATTTCGATCATGGTGCCGAATTTGTAGTCCACCGTGATGCTCTGTTCCGTCATCACCTCCTTGGCCACCCGCTCTAGTTCCTCCCTCTGCACCTTCAGTTCGTTGACGTGGCTGGTGAGGGGGATCATCACCTCAGGATGGACGTCCACGCCCTCTTTGGCTACCTGACAGGCCGCCTCGAAGATGGCCCGCACCTGCATCGTGGTCACCTCGGGCATATGGATGCCCAGGCGCACGCCCCGCAGACCGAGCATCGGATTGGCCTCGCGCATGCTGTTCACGGCTGACAGCATCTTCTCTTTCTCCGCCAGCAGCTCCGCATCATCGCCCCGGACGCGCAACTCGGTAACCTGCGCCAGCAGCTCGTCGTGGCTGGGCAGGAACTCGTGCAGAGGCGGATCAATGAGGCGGATGATGACCGGCAGGCCGTCCATCACGCGGAATAACCCCTCGAAGTCCGAGCGCTGGAAGGGCAGCAGTTTGTCCAACGCTTCTTGCCGCTCCTCAGTCGTTTGGGCCAGGATCATTTGCTGCACGTATGGCATACGCTCGGCTTCAAAGAACATGTGCTCCGTTCGACACAACCCGATCCCCTCCGCACCGTAGTCACGAGCACGCTGGGCATCGTGGGGATAGTCAGCGTTGGCCCAGACACCAAGTTGTCGGATCTCATCTGCCCACGATAGGAGCTTGAGCAGGTAGGGGTCGTTGATATCGGGGACGAAGGTCTGGAGTTGACCGGCGAAAACCTCGCCCACGGTGCCATCAATGGAGACCCACTCGCCCTCCTTGATGCTCCGGTTGTTGACCGTCATCAGCCGTTTCTCCAGGTCAATGTCCAGCGCGGCGCAGCCGACGACAGCCGGCTTGCCGAACTGCCGAGCGACCAGGGCTGCATGGCTCGTCCGTCCGCCCCGGCTGGTCAGGATGCCTTCGGAGGCCAACATGCCGTGCACGTCGTCCGGCTTGGTCTCAGGCCGCACCATGATGACCGCTTTGCCATCCTGCCCCCAGGCTTCGGCCGTGTCGGCATCGAAAGCGACCACGCCGACCGCTGCCCCGGGCGAGACGTTCAGCCCCGAGGCTAGCCTGTTGTCGGCCTTGATGGCCGCCTCCTTGGCCTCCATGTCAAACTGCGGGTGCAGGAAGAAGTCCACCTGCTCCGGGGAAACGCGCATCACGGCCTCATCGCGGCTGATCAGTTCCTCCTCAGCCATGTCCACGGCGATCTTGACCGCCGCCTGAGCCGTGCGTTTGCTGTCGCGGGTCTGAAGCATCCATAGCCTGTCCCGCTCGATGGTAAACTCTACATCCTGCACCTCGCGGTAGTGCTGCTCCAGCTTGCGGCAGATCTCCTCGAACTCGGCGTAGGTTTGGGGCATCTCCTCCTTGAGTTGCTGGATGGGTTTGGTCAGACGGATTCCAGCCACGACATCCTCGCCCTGAGCGTTGAGCAGGTAATCGCCCTCGATCTCCTTCTCGCCGGTGGAGACGTTACGAGTGGTGGCCACACCGGTGCCCGAGTCCCAGCCCATGTTGCCGAAGACCACGGTCTGGATGCTGACACCAGTGCCCAGATCATGGGAGATGCCGGCGGCGTTGCGGTAGTCCACCGCCCGCTTGCCGTTCCAGGATTTGAACACCGCCTCGGTGGCCAGCCGGAGCTGTTCATAGGGATCGGTCGGGAAGTCACGCCCCGCCTGCTCCCTCACAATCTCCTTGAATCTCTGAGTGATCTCCATCCAGTCGTCGGCCGTCAGGTCGGCATCGCTCTCGACCCCCCGCTTCTCACGGTACTCGGTGATAACCTCTTCGAAGGGTTCGTCGGGAATGTCCAACACTACCGAGCCAAACATTTGCACCAGCCGACGGTAAGAGTCATAGACGAAGCGCGGCTCGCTGGTCAGTTCGATCATACCCTTGGCCGTCTCGTCGTTGAGGCCGATGTTGAGCACGGTGTCCATCATGCCGGGCATGGAGAACTTGGCCCCAGAGCGGCAGGACACCAGCAGCGGGTTGCTGGGGTCCCCAAACTTCTTGCCCGTCTTCTCCTCGATGGCCTTGAGAGCCTTTAGCTCCTGCTCCCACATTCCCTCGGGGAACTTGTCGCCGGCGTCCAGGTAGGCGTTGCAAGCCTCAGTGGTGACAGTGAAACCAGGGGGCACGGGCACGCCGATGCGGGTCATCTCGGCCAGGTTGGCCCCCTTGCCGCCCAGCAGGCTGCGGACACCCTCCCACTCGCCACCTGCGTACCGTTCTGCTTCTGCAACCTCCTCGAAGAGGTACACCCACTTCTTAGTCATTTCAATGTCTCCTTGTCGGTGGATGGGTCAATAACAGATTCAGTAGATCACAATTTTGGCTCTAAGGCCCGTCCTCGGGCCGCCCGGGGACGGGCGGCTGAGCTATATCGTGATCTACTGAGATTGGCTAGCAGACCGTCGAATCCGATAGTGATCAGGGCTTGTGTGGCTGATTATACAGTCTTCGTGTCAATTTAGCAAGGTTAGAATCCCATCACTTTACTCAGATCAACAATCCCCTTTGGAAGCTCAGCGATGCGCTGTAGCAGGGCCAGACGATTCTCCCGCAATCCTTTCTGTTCGGTCATCACCAGCACATCGTCAAAAAAGGTATTGATCGGTTCTATCAATGGCAACATGGCCTTGAACAGGTCGTCCAGGCTGCTCTGGCTGTCAACTTCTTGGCGACACTGGAGATAGGCCTGGTGCAGCTTTCTGGTGGCCGGCTCTACAAACTTGTCTGGATGGAGAGGAAAACGCTCTTCGAAATCACGCACGATGCGAACGGAGCGGCTATAGGCCGGGAGCAAGGCGGCAAAATCCTCGGTGGCAGCCCAACGGCTGAAGGCTTCAACCGTCACGTAAGCCTGATAAGGGTTATCACCCCGTTCGGCCAGCACGGCTTCTACCAGATCGTGACGGTAGCCTTTCTCCAGCAGCCACACCCGCAAACGCTCGCCGATGAAGGACAGGACATCCGTTAGCCATGTACCTTTGACCTGACCGGCCAGCAGGCCAGCTACCTCTTGGAGCACTGCTGTCAGCGATATGGAAAACTTGTGTTCAATCAGTATCTGAACAATGCCTATGGCGGCCCGTCTCAGGCCAAAGGGGTCAGCCGACCCAGTCGGTCTCGCGCCGACCGCGAAGAGGCCACCGATGCTGTCGAAGCGATCGGCCAGGCCAACCACGATCCCTGGTTTGGACTGCGGTAACTCGTCGCCAGCGAAACGGGGAAGGTAGTGCTCGAAAATGGCTTGAGCGACAGTCGGGTCCTCCCCGGAGAGGAGGGCGTATTGCCTGCCCATGACCCCTTGCAGGGAGGTGTGCTCGATGACCATTTGAGTGGCCAGGTCAGCCTTGCAAAGTTCACCGGCCCGGAGGGCAATCTCCATCTCTGCCTCTGACAGTCCCAGCATTGATCCTATGGCTGGCACCAGCACGTTGATGCGCCCTACTTTGTCCAACATCGAGCCAAGATTCTCCTGGAAGGTCAACGTAGCCAGGCGCGGATTGAAATCAGCCAATTTCTGCCGGGTATCAGCCTTGTAGAAGAAGTCAGCATCGGCGAAGCGAGCACTGAGGACCTTCTCATTCCCGATACGAACAGTTTCCCGGTCCGAAAGGCCACCGTCGGCTACAGCGATGAAATAGGGCAGCATCTGGCCATTCTTGACAACAGGGAAATAGCGCTGGTGCGTTTTCATCACAGTGCTGAGAACATCCTGAGGAAGCTGGAGGTATTCGGCGTCGAATGAACCTAACAGCGCCCACGGTGATTCGACCAGATTGGTGACCTCGGCCAACAGGTCTGGATCGTCACTCGCCTGACCACCCACCTGGGCTGCCACCTCGTCCAACTGGGCCTTGATCCGCCTGCTTCGCTCCTGGGGCTCAACGACGATGGAGTTGGCTTTCATCACCTTGAAGTAGTCCTCCGCTTTGGCCATAGGGAGCTGTGGAGAACCCAGGGAACGGAGCCCATGGCTGACTCGTCCGGCCCGAACCCCGGCGTAGGAGAAATCAATAGTCTGAGGTCCGAAGAGGGCCACCAACCAGCGGATAGGGCGGGAGAAAGATACCCCGGTCTGGTTCCAGCGCATGGAAAGGGGAAAACGCAGAGCGGCTATCAGCTCGGGGAGAAGGTTCCTCAGCACTTCCAGGGCGGGGAGACCCCTCTTCACCACGGTAGCCGTCAGATATTGGCGACCCTCAAAATCCCTGACCTCCAGTGCCTCGACCGGAACCCCTTTGCTTTTGGCAAACCCCAATGCCGCTTGCGTGGGTTTACCGCTTTCATCGAAGGCTGCCTTGACAGGGGGGCCTTTCTGCACGTACTCCTCATCAGCCTGGAGCGGGGCCAGGTCCTTGACATAAACCGCCAGGCGACGGGGCGTGCCGGCCAGGCGGTAGCTTTCATAGGTCAGACGAGCCTCGGTCAATGCCTTGGGGACCAGTTCGTCCAGTTGCTGCAAGGCCGACGACAGGTCATTGGCCGGCAACTCTTCGGTTCCTGTTTCCAGCAGGAGGTCTTGGGCGTTCTGCGGTGGCTCAGTGTCCGCCGGTGCCTCTCTCGTCTCCTCGGGTTCTTGAACCTTCCTCCGTGCTCCTTGCCGCTGCAAGAGGGGATATCCCAACTCTTCGCGCCGTTTCAAATATGCCTCAGCCACAGCACCGGCCAGGTCCCGCATGCGTGCAAAGTAGCGGGCCCGCTCCGTGACCCCAATGGCTCCTCTGGCATCCAGGATATTGAAGGTATGGGAGCAGAGGAGGATGTAGTCATGGGCTGGCAGAACCAAGCCTCGCTGCAGGGCGTTCTTGGCTTCAGCTTCGTACAGGTTATAGAGTTGGATCAAACGCTCTACATCGGCCACCTCAAAGTTATAGGTACAGTGCTCGATTTCAGCGTCGAGGTGTACGTCGCCGTAGGTGATGTCGCCCAACCAGCCGATGTCAATGAAGTTGTGTACGTTTTGCAGGAAGGTGACGATGCGTTCCAGTCCGTAGGTAATTTCCACAGAGACAGGGTCGAGGACAAAGCCACCGGCCTGCTGGAAATAGGTGAATTGGGCAATCTCCTGTCCATCAATCCAGACCTCCCAACCCAGACCCCAGGCACCCAGGGCTGGTGCCTCCCAGTTGTCTTCAACAAAGCGGATGTCGTGTTTGGGTAGATCAATGCCCAGGGATTCGAGGCTCTCCAGGCAAAGCTCTTGAGGATTGCCAGGGTCAGGCTTGAGGATGACCTGATACTGATAGAACTGCTGCCAGCGGTTAGGGTTCTCACCATACCGGCCGTCGGCGGGGCGGATAGAGGGCTCAACGTACCCTACGTTCCAGGGTTCTGGCCCCAGCACCCGCAGGAAGGTGGCCGGGTTCATGGTGCCGGCCCCCACTTTGACGTTGTAGGGTTGCCAGATCAGGCAACCGTGGTCAGCCCAGAACTGATTCAGTTTTATAATAGCTTGTTGGAAGGTTAGTGACTTTGTCATGATTACCTTAATTTCTCCAGCAGGTCAAGATTCACCACAGGCGACTTTCATTTCCCACTGCAAGTGATGTAAGAAAGCCACGGACTTCAGGTTTCTCTCCAGGGTGTAGATCATGTAGCGTTGTAGCACCACCTCCAGTTCCCTGGCCAACTCATCCCTGATGCGCAATCGTTGGCAGAGGCTATACGGTTTCGTCTGGAGAAAGCGCAGCACCTTCAAAGCGTTGAGGGAGATGGCGACCAGGTTTGGTTGCCCCTCGCCACAACGAGGACAAACGACCCCGCCTGCCTCATTGTCAAAAAAATTGGCAGTTGGTTCGATCTCCCCGTTGCAGCGAACGCAGTGGTAGAGTTGGGGCCTGTAGCCAAGGTAACCAAGGAGTCGGAGCTCAAAGAAACGCATAGTCAGAGCCAGATCCTCAGTCTGTCCTATACGACCTAGCACCTCCAAGAGCAACCGGTACAACTGACGGTTTTCAATCCCCTCCTTGGTAAAGCGATCTACTAGCTCTGCCACGTAGAAAGCGGTACTGGTGCGCAGCAGGTCCTCTCGGAGGGGAAGAAAGGCGTTCACCGTCTCCGCCTGGGTCACTATGTCCAGGTTGCGCCCTTTGGCGATGAGGAGTTGGCACTGGGTGAAAAGTTCGACATGTCCAGCCTTACGGCTGGTTGGCTTGCGCACGCCCTTGGCCAGAACGCGTATCTTCCCCAAGCCGGGTGTGTAAAGTGTAAGCAATCGGTCGGCCTCGCCGAAGTCGCTTCGCTTCAGCACCACTCCTTCGGTGCGATACAGACGCTCTCTGTTCATCTGTGGATTGGTCAATAGAGAAACCTACCCTTTGACGCTATTATACCATCCCCCTGGTGGCCGTGCAAAACGAAAAGAGTCTGGCTAAAACTTGTGGGAGTCGAGGCTTCGTCGT
>JBHIDP010000087.1:0-10306 GCA_046760185.1 Anaerolineae bacterium | reverse complement strand
TTCGAGGGGCTGAGCGAGGAGGGATGGGGGCGCGTCACCGCAAGCGATCCGTGGACGGTACGCGACACTCTGGCCCACCTGGTGGGAGGCGAGGTGTCGCAGCAGGGGCTCATCCGACGCTGGTTGGAAGGGCACACTCAGTTGGATCCAAGGTTTGACCTGGACTACTGGAACCGGCGGCAACTGGAGAAGCGCAAAGGCCGCACACCGGAACAGCTTCTTGCTGACCTGAAAGCTGCTCGCCAGACCACTTTGCAAATGCTGAACGAACTGGATGAGGCAGCCCTGGATACACCGGGTGAGCATCCCTTTTTCGGGGAGACCACTGTGGAAGGAGTCTTCAAGGCCGTGTATCGTCACGACCGGATGCACAGTACTGAAATCCGTGAGGCTCTGGGACGGTGACAGGGAGAGAAGTCCCCGCCTGTGCACTCGTGCAGAAATAATACCCCCATGCCTCTGGCCCGGAGGAGGATCAAAACCGGAGAGTTATTATTGCACGAGTACTGTGGGACACCTGGGTGCGAACCTGACAGTCCGATGAGTGGGGCCGGCAACAGGGGAGGAGCTAACCTTGAGCGAGGATGTTGTACTCTACCAGAAGAGTGACTATATTGCCACGATCACGCTTAACCGACCGGAGGCGCGCAATGCGCTAAACCCTCAGTTGCTGGAGGAGTTGAACGACGCTCTTCGCACGGCCCAAAGGGATGAAGGTGTGCGCGTGGTGATATTAACCGGGGCCGGGGACAAAGCCTTCTGCGCTGGCGGCGATGTGGCTGGTCTTGGTGCGGATGTGAACCCGGTCGAAGGACACTATGCCCGACAGAGCTATGTTGAATTCTTCCAGGTTATGGCCCGGTTGGGCAAACCGACCCTTGCCGCCGTCAACGGCCACGCCCTGGGTGGTGGCCTGGGCCTAGTTCTGGCCTGCGACCTGGCCGTCGCTGCCGAGCGGGCCACCTTCGGCACACCGGAGATCAACGTTGGCCTCTTCCCCATGATGGTTATGGCTTCCCTCTTTCGCAACGTGGGACGTAAGAAGGGGATGGAGTTGATCCTGACCGGTGAACGGATCAGTGCGCAAGAGGCGGAGCGCATCGGTTTGATTAACCGCGCCGTGCCTGACGACCAGTTTGAGGCGGCCGTGGCGGAGATGGCTCAAAAGCTGGCTAGCTTCAGCCCGGCTGTGTTAAAGCTGGGCCGTGACGCCTTCTACACCATGGCTGACATGTCCTTTGAGGACGCGCTGACCTATCTTCAGGGGATGCTGACGCTGAATCTCCTGACAGAGGACGCAGTCGAGGGGATACGGGCCTTCCTGGAGAAACGCAAGCCGGAGTGGAAAGGCCGCTAAATAAATCCGTTGCTGATTGAGGAGCAAAGCACTCGTGCAGAAATAGTATCCCTATACTTCGTCAGGCCTGTGCTGAGCGTAGCCGAAGTGCTCAGTACAAGTTGCGTCCTGACTTTGCCCCGATTAATCGGGACTTTGCCCTTGCAAATGGGGCTAAAAGCGGGAAGTTGTTATTGCACGAGTACAAAGGGGAACGACAAATGGCTAAGATACTGCGAGGGCCTGAAGGCGAAACTTTCCAGAGTATGGAGGAACAGGTCGCAGCCTTGGAGGCCAAGAAAAGCAAATATCGGGAGATGGGTGGCCCGGAACGGGTGGCCAGGCAGCACGCGGCCGGGAAACAGACCGCACGCGAGCGGCTGGACCTGTTGCTGGACCCCGGCACCTTCACCGAAATCGGGCTGCTGGCTCACCACCAGTCACAACATCCCAGCTTGAAAGACAAGTACACCCCCGCCGACGGGGTGATTACCGGCTACGGCGAGGTGGACGGTCGCCGCGTGTGCGTGGCTGCCTACGACTTCACCGTGCTGGCCGGCTCCATGGGGGAGGTCGGCGAGGGGAAGGTGGCTCGGCTGCGCATGATGGCCCTGCGCTGGGGGGTGCCTATGATCTGGCTGCTGGATTCGGCCGGCGCTCGTATCCAGGAGTTCACCGGCTCCCAGTTCGCCAGGGCCGGTGACCTCTTCCGGGAGCAGGTCATCATGTCTGGGGTCGTACCCCAGGTGGCCGCCATGATGGGCCACTGCGCGGCCGGCACCGCCTACATTCCCGCCCTGGCGGACTTCGTGCCCATGGTCAAAGGGCTTAGCAGCATGGCCCTGGGTGGGCCACACCTGGTCAAGGCCGCCGTTGGTGAGGATGTGGACGTCAATGAACTGGGTGGCTCGAAGGTGCACTGCGAGATCAGCGGCTGCGGCGACATGGAGGTCGAGGACGACGAAGAATGTATTGCCGCCGTTAAGGAGTTCCTGAGCTATCTGCCGTCGAACAATCGGGAACAGCCGCCCGTCATCCCCGGCGACGACCCGCCCGACCGCCGCGTCGAGGAGCTGCGCAAGATTGTGCCCGCCAACCCCCGCCAGGTCTACGACATGCGCAAAGTCATCACCAGCATCGTGGACCACGGCCATCTTTTTGAGATTAAGCCTCGCTGGGCTCGCAACCTTGTCACCGGCTTCGCCCGGCTGGCTGGCCGTCCCGTCGGCATCGTGGCCAATCAGCCCATGTACCTCGGGGGCGTGTTGGACGTGGATTCCGCTGATAAGGCGACCCGCTTCATTCGCCTATGTGATGCTTTCAATGTGCCTCTCCTCTTCTTACAGGACATCCCCGGTTTCCTCATCGGTACCAAGGTGGAGAAGCAGGGGATCATCCGCCACGGGGCCAAGATGCTCTATGCCGTTTCAGAGGCTACGGTGCCAAAGGTGACGGTCATCGTGCGCAAGGCCTACGGTGCCGGCTACTTCGTCATGTGCGGTGCTGGCTATGAGCCGGACCTGCTGGTGGCCTGGCCCACAGCCGAGATCAGTGTCATGGGCCCGGAAGGGGCGACCAACATCATCTACCGCAAGGAGATCGCCGCTGCTGAGGACCCTGACGCCCTTTGGGCCGAGCGTACAGCCCAGTTCCGCAAACTGATTGACCCCTACCTGGCCGCTGCCTACGGCTACATTGACGACGTGATTGACCCGGCCGACACACGGGCCGTCGTCATCTGGGGTTTCGAGCTGGCCCAAACGAGGAAGATGGACCGGCCGTGGAAGAAGCATGGGGTGATGCCGGTTTGAGCAGAAAGCAGGCGGCAAGGAGCAGGGAGGAAGCAGCAGGGGGTACAACGTGTTAGAGGGCGTGAAGAAGATTCGGGCGTGGCAATTGGCCGATGACTTGGCTGTGTTGGTCTATCGGGCGACGGAAAAGTATCCGACGAGGGCTTCGACCGAGCTCAGCCGAGGTCCTCACGCCGAGGGCTCACCACGAAGCCTTCGACGGCTCGACTGAGCCCCGCAGTGAGACTTCGTCGAGCTCAGTCGAGACGCGGGACGAACTGCTCGCCGAAGTCAAGCTCAGGGTGATTTCTCGCTGGACGCCAAAATGCGGAGTTATTTTTGAACAACTCCTTACAGAGCTGGAATACTTCGTTCACGTGAGCGACCGTCTGGGGTATCTGGAGGAAGAGGACAACATTTCACTTTCTGCCCAACTGGACGAGACGGCCCGCACGCTCTTTGGGCTCATCAACTGGCTGAGCAAGCAAATCGAGCAGGGCAAACTCACTAAGGACGACCTGAAGCCGAAATAGGACTTACCTGCCCTCTGCTTCCTGCTCCCTGCTGTTACAAGGAGGCATTTCTATGAACAAGGTAGTGATCACCGCTGCCCTGACCGGCGTCCTTGCCACCCGAGATCAGTGCCCTGCCATCCCGTACACGCCACAAGAGATCGCCGAGGAGGCAAGACGCTCCGTTGAGGCGGGTGCGGCCATCGTCCACATCCACGCTCGCCAGCCTGACGGTCGGCCCGCCTTCGACGCCGACACCTATGGCCAGATCAAAGCGGAGGTCGAGGCTCGTTGTGAGGATGTTATCATCAACTTCTCCACCGGGGCCATCGGCATCCCTATGGAGGAGCGGGTGGGACACATCCGGGAGCATAAGCCGGAGATGGCCGCCCTCAACATGGGCTCCATGAACTACGCTATCTACAGCGAGAAGAAGAAGCAGTTCTACCACGACCATGTCTTCGCCAACCCCTTTAAAGATATCATCTACCTCCTGGAGGTGATGAACCAGGCAGGGGTCAAACCGGAACTGGAGTGCTTCGACAGCGGCCACATCGGAAATACAGCGCCGCTGCTGGACATGGGCGTGCTTCGGCCGCCACTCCAGTTCAGCCTGATCATGGGCGTGCTGGGCGGCATCCCGGCCACTACTGAGAATCTGGCCCACCAGAAGAACAGCCTGCCGCCAGGTAGCACCTGGCAGGTAATCGGTATCAGCCTTCCTCAGTGGCCGTTGGTAGCGGCGGCCATCACCATGGGGGGTAACGTCCGGGTGGGGTTGGAGGATAACTTCTACCTTGAAGGGGGCCATATGGCTCGCAGTAACGCGGAGTTGGTGGAGAAGGCTGCCCGCCTGGTGCGGGACCTGGGTGGTGAGGTGGCAACGATAGCTGAGGCCCGTCAGATTCTCGCTCTCGAGGGGCGAAATGACTGAGGTCAAGGCCATGATGGTAGGGGTTGTCATCCAGGTATGCACCGCACCGGGCACAGAGGTGGCTGAAGATGAGCCGGTGGTGCTGCTGGAATCAATGAAGATGGAACTACCGATCCCAGCCCCCCGGGCCGGTGTCGTCAAAGAGATCAAAGTACAGGTAGACGATGTGGTGCAGGAGGGTGACGTCGTGGCCCTACTGGAGTAGATGCGTTTGAAAGGAGATCAGCATCAATGAGCACAGGAAGTCGTCCGCCGGGCAAATACTTTGAGGAGTTTCAACTCGGTGAGGAGGCAACCAGCGCTGGTCGCACAGTGACCGAGACAGATATTGTCAACTTTGCAGGGTTGTCGGGGGACTTCAACCAGCTCCACACCGATGCCCATTTCGCCCAAGAGACCGTCTTCGGCCAGCGCATTGCTCATGGGCTCCTGGGTCTATCTATGGCCTCAGGTCTGTTCGTGCGCCTGGGTTATCTGGAGGGGACTGTCAAAGCCTTCATGGGCCTCGAATGGAAATTCAGGAAACCGATCCTCATCGGTGACACTATCAAGGTCCACACCAGGATAACACGGCTGGAGGCCAAACCTAAGTTGGGAGGCGGGCTGGTTTTCTTCGATGCGGCGGTCATCAACCAGAAGGGGGAGACGGTTCAGAGAGGGGAGTTGGTGATGCTGATGGCGAGCAGAGAGGAGGTCGGATGATGTCTGATGTAGTTATTGTCGAGGCTGTGCGGACGCCCGTCGGTCGAAGGGATGGAAAGCTGAGTGCCCTTCAGCCGGTGGAGTTGGGGGCGCTGGTGCTGAAGGAGGTGGTGCGCAGGGCTGGCATCAGCCCCGAAGATGTGGACGATGTGGTCATGGGCTGTGTCACTCAGACCGGCGAGCAGGGTGCTAACATTGGTCGCCTCTCCACGCTGATGGCTGGCTTTCCGGTGGAGGTACCGGCGGTCAGCGTCAACCGGATGTGTGGTTCCAGCCAGCAGGCTTTGCACTTCGCCAGCCAAGCTATTGCCGCTGGCGACATGGATGTGGTCATTGCCGCTGGTGTGGAAAGCATGAGCCGGGTGCCTATAGGCTCCGATATGCCACAAGCCTTTCCCTCTGATTTCCCTTTCCGGTTGGTGCCGCAGGGCATCTCAGCGGAGATGATGGCCGAGAAATGGAACATATCTCGTTCGGCCCTTGATCGCTTCTCGTTTGAGAGCCACCAGAAAGCGGCGGCCGCTACCCGTGCTGGATATTTCGAAGCTGAGATACTGCCGGTCGAGGTCACTTTATCTGAAGGGGACTGCGAGATGATGACCGTTGATGAGGGGATTCGCTTCGAGCCGGACCTGGAGAAAATGGCCGCTCTGCAGCCGGTCTTCAAGGAGGATGGGGTGATCACAGCCGGCAATGCCAGTCAGATCAGCGACGGTGCGGCTGCGGTGCTGTTAATGAACGCTGACAGGGTGGAGGATTTGGAGTTGCGGGCCCGAGCGCGGATTGTGGCCCGCACAGTGGTTGGCTCTGACCCGGTGCTGATGCTCAGTGGGCCCATCCCGGCCACCAGGAAGGTGCTGGCCAAAGCAGGGTTGGCTGTGGAAGATGTTGACGCTTTCGAGGTAAATGAGGCCTTTGCCTCGGTTCCACTGGCCTGGGCCCAGGAGATTCAACCGCCTCTGGAGCGGGTGAACCCCAACGGTGGTGCCATCGCCCTGGGCCACCCCTTGGGTGCTACCGGTGCTCGCTTGATGGTCACTTTGCTACATCACCTGGAACGGACTGGTGGTCGTTTCGGTCTCCAGACCATGTGCATCGGCCACGGGATGGCTACAGCAACCATCATCGAGCGTTTAGACGAGGCCAGTTGAAAAAGATGGGGGGCACAAATTAACGCCTGTTGTTCCTGCCCTGGATGAGGCGCATGAGCCATTCCAGAAGGCCATCTACCCGGAGGTAGATGCGGTGCAGGAAGGATCTCAACCCCGCCAGTCGGTAGTGCAACCAGGTCAGGCCTACTTGCCACTGCGGTCGCTCCGGCACAGGGAGGGGGACTTCCCACTGCACCACAGCGGCGGCCCAGGTCAACCCCGCCCCGAAGGCCACCAGCACCAGATGGTCCCCTGGCTTCATTCGTTCCTGCTCAATGGCCTCACAGAAAGCGATGGGCACAGAGGCCGACGAGGTGTTGCCGTACCGCTCCACATTGACGAAAACCTTCTCATCGGGCAGGGCCAGGTACCTGGCAGCCGATTTGATAATGCGGTGGTTGGCCTGGTGGGGGATGAACAGGTCAATATCCTTGAGGTTCAGACCGGCTGCTTCTACAGCCTCATGGGCAGCTTTCCCCATAATGCGCGTGGCAAATCGAAATACAGCTCTGCCCTCCATCCGCACATAGTGCAACCCCCTGGTCACGCTGTCCACCGTAGACGGATGACGGCTTCCACCCCCCGGCAAGATCAACAGGTCTCCACCTGAACCATCGGAGCCTAGTTTGAAGGAGAGGATCCCACCGGGTCTGTCGCTTGCCTGCAAGACGAAGGCTCCTGCACCATCACCAAACAGGACGCAGGTGGCTCGGTCCTTCCAGTCAATGATGCGGGACAGGGTTTCGGCCCCGATGACCAAAATGTTCTGGCAGGCACCGTTACCTATCACCTGGCTGGCCAGGGCCAAGCTATAGACGAACCCTGAGCAGCCAGCAAGCAGGTCGAAGGCACCGGCTTTGGTGGCGCCCAAGGAATCCTGCACCAGGCAGGCGGTGGCCGGGAAAGGATAATCCGGTGTAGCCGTGGCCACGATTATCAAGTCCAGATCCGGAGGTTCAACATGGGCTACCCAGAGAGCCTCTTTGGCCGCCTTGAGAGCCATGCTGGATGTTGTCTCCTTCGGGCCAGCGATGTGACGCTGAATTATCCCCGTTCGAGCGCGAATCCATTCATCCGAAGTGTCCACCATTGTTGACAATTCGTCATTGGTCAACACCTTCTCCGGTACATATCTACCCCAGCCTACGATGTGGGCATATCTTCTCACGGCCACCATCTCTCTGTTCTACTCTCGAACCCGGCGGAAGATCAATGAAGCGTTATGCCCACCCAGACCCATAGAATTCGACATAACAACATCTACATCTGTCGGACGCGCCTCATTCGGGACATAGTCAAGGTCACACTCCGGATCGGGATGTTGATAGTTGATGGTGGGTGGTAGAATCTGATCCTCCAGAGCTTTTAGACAAGCGATGGCTTCCACCGCTCCAGCCGCACCCAAGAGGTGGCCGATCATTGATTTGGTGGAGCTGACGGCCAGATCATAGGCGTGGTCACCAAAGACAGTCTTGATAGCCTGGGTCTCACATTTGTCGTTCAGTTCGGTGCCGGTGCCGTGAGCGTTGAGGTAATCTACCTCCTGGGGGGGTATGCCTGCCTGAGCCAGGGCCATGGCCATAGCTCTGGCTGCTCCCTCTCCTCTGTCAGCAGGAGCAGCCATGTGGAAGGCATCCACAGTGGAGCCGTAGCCGATGATCTCCCCGTAGATTTTTGCTCCTCGTGCCCGGGCATGCACCAGGCTCTCCAGGAGTAGAATGCCAGCACCCTCACTCATAACGAAGCCATCTCGGGTGGCATCGAAGGGGCGACAGGCCCGTTCGGGTTCGTCGTTACGGGTCGAGAGGGCGCGCATGATGTTGAACCCGGCGAAGGCCAGGGGAACAAGGACAGCCTCGCTGCCCCCACAGATGATCACATCAGCCGCACCCCGCCGGATCATCTCCGCCGCCTCACCTACGGCATTGCTGCCGGTGGCACAGGCGGAGACAATGGCCATGTTAGGTCCCTTGGCCCCGAAGGTGATGGCCACCTGGCCAGCAGCCGTGTCAATCAGCATATTGGGGATGGAGAAGGGGCTGACCCGCCGAGGGCCTTTCTCCTGAAGTCTCTGATACTCAGCCAGCATGGTTGATATTCCACCTACACCGCTACCAATCACTACGCCCACTCGCTCGGAGTTGTTCTCGGTGACGGCGAAATGAGCGTCCTCCAGGGCCTCCTGAGTGGCGACTATGGCGAACTGGGTATAACGGTCCAAGCGGCGAGCTTCTTTACGCCCGAAATGCGCTTTAGGCTCAAACCCTTTCACTTCCCCGGCGATTTGGGTGTTGAACTCTGAGGGATCGAAAAGGGTTATACGCTGGATGCCGGACTGTCCCTCTAGCAACGAATGCCAGGTAGTGGGCACATCATTGCCGACCGGTGTCAAGGCTCCTAAGCCTGTGATGACTACGCGGCTGTCATTCACATTCTGCCTCCTGACGTTTCCCGAATCACTCGAAACAAACAACTAATTCTAGCACACAGCCCTTCAAATGAAAAATTGGGTGGCGTGGTGACGCGCTCTCGCGCAGGCTCTCCTGGACTTCAGCCGGGAGTTAGCCAGCGCAATGCAAAAATACCGCTGAGATGCTCGCGCTATTCATGCGCGAGAGCGCGTCAGGTCATCTCTACTAGTGTAGAACACCATCGCTCGGGAAAGGATACGTCCTCCTGGCTTTGGGACGTATCCTTTCCTGGCTGTAGGTGTTATAGAAATGTAGATTGTTATCTGACTGCTCCGTGTGGGGGAGGTTGATTGGTTGGAGGTTGGAGATGTTGAGAATCGCCATAGATGCTATGGGGGGTGACAACGCTCCCCATGAGATTGTCAAAGGGGCGCTGGCTGGCGCGCGAAGGCATGGAGTGCAACTGGTGTTGGTAGGGCCCCTTGAGCGAGTTGAAGCTGAGTTGGCCAAGAACTCCACCGATGGTGTGGAGTTCACCATGATGCACAGTGAAGACTATATCGCCATGAGGGAACGGCCAATCCCGGCCGTGAAAGTCAAACCCCGGGCTTCCATCGTAGTAGCCTGTCAGTTGGTCAAGGACGGCGTGGCTGATGCCGTGGTCACTATGGGTCACACGGGCGCGGCGGTAGTGGCTTCTCTGTGGACCTGGGGTCGGATCGAGGGGATTAAACGGGCGGCGGTTGGCATGCCCTTCTTCACCATCCAGCCGGAGACTTTCCTCCTCGATGCGGGAGCTAACATTGATTGCAAGGCTGAATACCTCCTTCAGTTTGGATTGATGGGTAGCCTCTATGCAGAGAAGGTAATGGGAATTCCCAATCCGACCGTGGGGCTCCTCAGCAATGGGGAGGAGGAGAACAAAGGCAATCGGACGGTTATGGAAGCCTTCCCTCTGTTAAAGAACAGCGGTCTGAACTTCGTGGGGAATGTGGAGGGGAGGCATATCGCTTATGGAACGGTCAATGTGGTGGTCAGCGATGGCTTTGTGGGGAACGTGTTGGTGAAGTTGACGGAAGGCCTGGTTCGGCAATTCGCGACGGTGGTCACGGAGCAGTTGGAAACCAGCCTGCCACCGGAGATCATGAACTCGGTGGTGCAGCCAGTTTTGAGAGGGTTTGCGCACGACAACCATTACTCCCGGTGGGGAGGTATGCCTCTATTAGGAGTCAACGGTATCTGTGTCATCGGGCACGGTCGGTCCAGGGCCGACGCTGTGGTCAGCGCCATCGGTCAAGCCAAAAGTGCCGTGGAGATAGATCTGATCTCGGCCATCGCTGAAGGATGGAAAGAGCTCACTGCCAGGAAGAGCCTGCTCAATGCCCTGTAGAGAGTCGAGTTTCTTTTCCTGCAAAGGGGTGATTTAAGAACTCAAACTATGGGTCATACAACATTTCCCAGAGCCACTGA
>JBHIDP010000086.1:0-10321 GCA_046760185.1 Anaerolineae bacterium | reverse complement strand
GAGTAACCCCCTCCCTTCCCTACCCTGGCCCCCTCTCGCGTCACGGCCACGGAGCCAGCCACGATGAGGTCAATGGGCTCCATCTCCTCCAGGAGGATGGGCCTCCCCCAACGGAAAGCGCCCTTGATGGTCGAAGCCTGGCGGTATCGCCCGACCAAGCGAGCGGGGTCAAGCTCCACAAAGCACTTCACCTTCCTCAGCCGTGGAACGGCCATGTAGACCTTTTTCCCCTCCCTCAGGGCTAACTCTCTCACCGCTCTCTGAGGGGAGTCGGGGTTGGCTTTGATGGTCCGTGCGTTTCGCCAGTCGTCGAGAGCCTGCAACCTGGCGGCCGCCTTCTCAGCTCCGGCGAAGTTGGGAATGCGCCCCTCGGCTCCGGGGAAACGAACCACTCCCTCCCGTTCCAGGAGGGTCCATATCCTGGCTCTCAGTTCAGCCTTGGGGGTAAACACAGGGTTCAATCAGAGCATCTCCATGAAGGCCTGGATGCGGTTCTTGACCGGCTCCTCGGCGTAGACGCGCCAGTCGCACATGTCGGCCTCGATCACCAGGGTGGGGAGGTTCAACTCTTCACGGACGATGCGCTGCAGATGGTACTGACCCAGGGAGAAGGGTTTGCAGCTACGGTTGGAGTGCATCACCACCCCGTCTACCGCAAAGCGGCGGGCTAGGTCGAGCATCACCTGCGCCCGGGCCCTCAGGCTCTGGTTGATGTAGATGGAGGTGTAGGTCCGGGCCAGGCCCTCGAGGGGCTCATCCAGCTCCACCCGCATGGCCCAGGCGTTGGTGTAGGTATCAACCACGAAACAGGCTCCTTGTTGGGCAAAGAAGCGGTAGAAGCGGAAGAGGTGGTACCAGATGGCGATGTTGTCCCACAGGAGCCGGTATCTCTCGACCGGCACCGCCCCTATCCCCTTGTTGACCCGCTCCTCAACCTCTCTCTTCAGACGACGATAGTGGTCCACGGCCTGCCTGGTGCCACGCAGCACGACGATAGGGGCCATCTGGGTGAAGAGGTCGGGGGCGTTGAGGGGGGAGGGACGATGGGCACCCAGTTCCCTGATCTCGATCCATAACTGCACGGCCTGGTTGGCCAGGGCCAACGTCTCCATGAACTTCTTCTGTTTGAGTCGTCGCCCGGTATGCTTCTCCAACCAGGCGATCAGTTCCTCGAGTTGGGTGGCCACATAGTTGACCACGTGCTCCTCCAACCGCTCTCCATGCATGAAGGGGGCATCCAGGACGAAAAGGGGGATGCGGTAGTGGTCGGCCAGAGCCTCGTACCATTTGAGGACGGTGCCACAGATGTTGTTGGAACAGATCAGAAGGTCGGGCCTGGGCAGCCCGCCCATGGGGGCTTCGCCAGAGTCGAGCACTGAGCCGATGTGGCTGATGGCATAGGAGCACAGGTCGGGGGAGTAACCCTGCTCCTCGGCCACCTGGCAGAGCTGAACCGCCACCCTTCTGGCACCGCAGATGGCTCCGTAATTCTCGGGGTAGAGGGGCAGGATGCCCATAGCGACCAGGATCTCCACCGGTACAGCGCTGGCCACCCAGGCCACCGGTTTGACCCTGGCCAGGAGTTTGGCCTTGGTGTAGTAGCCGGTCATCATGCGGTTCAAGTCCTTGGCTGTTTTGAGCCTCTGGTATTTGGGGGCCATCATCCTTCCTCTTTTCCAGACCTCGGAGGTCTCACCAGAGTGATCTTGCTTGGCGGATTGCTTCCAAACGCGGCTTGGTTGGCAACTGACAGGTCCAGCATAGAGACCTCCGAGGTCTTGTCAAACCTCGGAGGTCTTCTCTCCAGTTAGCATCTCGATGAAGGCTCGGAGCCTGGTCTTCGTCTGACCGGTGACCTGGGCCTGCTCTATCTCAACCAACAGGTGTGGAACATCAGTCTGGTCAAGGGCCCGTTTCAAGATGACGTAGTCGAAGGAGTGGGATTCGCAGAACTTCTGGGGGGCGAAGATCACCCCCTCAGCCTCACGCCGGGCTATCAGGTCGAGGAGTTGTTTGTCACGGCGCAGGCCGGGGTGGTGTTTGCTGGGAATGGGTACCAGGCTTAGATAGCGGTCGGCCAGGGCAGCCAGGGGATCATCTCCATCCTCCACCAGGCCCTGGAAATAGAGGTGGCCCAGGTCAAGCATATCATCAACTACCTGGCCACCGGCTTCAGCAATGGCCCGGTACAGGGCCTCATCGTCCAGGACTGGCCCCACCACGATCAGTTTTGGGCCGGAAGCGGGCCCATGGCCCTTGGTCCCTTCCAGGACGGCCAGCAGTTGAGCCAGCAGTTGGTTGTACTCATCTTTGGGCATGAGGTGGGCAGCCTGTACAATGCTGAAGAAGGCGGGGGAGGGCAGGATGGAACTCAGCTCATAGAGGCGCTGAATCAGGGAGCGGGTCTGGTTGTAGAGATGGATGCTCTCCCACAGGGTCTGGCCACCGATCTCCTGTCCACTCCTCTGGCCCAGGCGGGCCACCAGATTTTGCAGTTCGGCCATGAGGTAGGGGCGAGTGGAGGGGCTTTCCAGGTTGAGGGGTTGCCCCACGTTGAGCACCTGGCAGTGCGGGACGGCCTCCCGCCATATCTCCGATAGGGCATGGAGGGCGTCGCAGGTGTGGGCCAAAGCAACCCCCTCCAAAAAGTCGAACCGGCCCTCCAGCGCCTGGTCCAGGACACTGCGGGCCGGCCAACAGGTGAAGCTCTGCAGGTGGGCTTCGGCCTGAAGGATGGAGCCGCGTCGGCCGAAGAGTTGAATGGGAGTGTACCCGGCGGCATGAAGGATTTCCTCCGGTACGTAAGTAGAGATGTACCCGAAGGCCCGCCGGCCGGGGAATCGGTTCGGCCAGTTGTGGTAGGGATCAGTGGTGACCTCAACAAACTGAGCTAGGATAGGTTCCAATTGATTGCCATTCGGGTACTGGAGTGCGGGCGCAAGCCCGCTCAGGCAGCCTTGCGGCTGCACTCCGTATAACTTAACCCACTGGTTATGCGCGCCAACCAACTTTTTCCAAGGCGATCAAAGCCGCACCCAGGGCTCCCACGATTTGAGGCTCCTCGTAGATGTTGATGGTCGTGTCCAGCTTCTCCTGCAAAGCGTGTACGACGCCGATGTTCTTGGCCACCCCTCCGGTCATGGTCAGCTTCTCTTCCAACCCCACCCGCTTGACCAGGCCGGCGGTGCGGTTGGCGATGGCCGCGTGCAGGCCGTAGGCGATGTCCTCCACGGCACATCCCTGGGCGATGCGGGAGACTACTTCCGATTCGGCAAAGACGGTGCACATGCTGCTGATGGATACCGGATGGCGAGCCTGCAAGGAGATCTGGCCCATCTCGTCCAGCTCTATCTCCAGAGCGCTCGCCATGACCTCTAGAAAACGCCCGGTGCCGGCGGCACATTTGTCGTTCATGGCGAAATCGAGGACCTTCCCCTCCGGGCTGACGCGGATGGCCTTGCTGTCCTGGCCGCCGATGTCGAGCACGGTGCGGGTGTCGGGGAAGAGGAAATGGGCCCCCAGGGCGTGACAGGTGATCTCAGTCACCTGCGTGTCGGCGAAGGGGACGATCTCCCGCCCGTAGCCAGTGGAGAGGATGAAGGACACCTCCTCTTCCGCTAGAGCGGCTCTTAGCAGGGCCTGATCGAAGGAGTTGCGGGCTGCATCCTTGCTGCGCGCTCCGGTATAGATGATGCTGTAGCCCAGGATTTCCTTCTCCTCGTTCAGGAGCACAGTGTTGGTGGAAAGGGAACCAACATCAATGCCAGCTACGATCATGGGTCAAAGAGTGTCCTTTCTTCTCTACCCCAGCATCTCGATGAAACCCTCCAGACGGGTCTTGACCTGGCCGGCGGCATAGTTTCGCTCGTCCATACCATCGCCGTCAAGGTTCAGAAGGGGGACATTGATCTCGGCCAGGGCATCCTTGATGATCCGTACCCCGCCACAGGCCTGACGGCAACCCCAGTGGGAAAAGTGGATAGCTCCGTCCACACGGTAGTCCCGGGCCAGACGCACAGCGGTCCGGGCGCGGTTCTCGATGCGGCCCAGCCCAAAGTTCTGCATCATCTTGCGGGCCAAGCTGCGCACCGGCTGCCGCTCGTCTATCTCGTCCCAGTAGACGACGCTGGTTTCCTCGAAGACAGGGTGAGCTCCCAGTTCCTCCTCCAGGAGGCTGAAAATCTCAGTTTCGTACTGCGGCATAGGGCCGAGCCAAAGGAGCCTGTACTTCTCTTGGCCATCTCCGGACGGGGTTGCCGTCTCGGTCTCCAGTTCAGCCACCCTCTTGTCGTAGATCTGCAATAGTGTCTCTGTCCCCCACAACAGATAGGCCAGAAAGATGAAGTCGAAGGCCTGGCGTCCATGCCAGGGAGAGGGCACGTGTTGGCGCAGTTCGTTCACCCGTAACATGCGTTCCCGAATCTGGTTGGAAAGTCGGATCACCTCCACCAGCCGGTCCTGATCCAGCGGTTCCCCTTTAGCCTGGCTCAGGGCTTCGATGGTCCGCCACAGTTGCTCCTCGGCGTAGTCCAGGGCTGCTTCGTTTATCTCCATCGGAGTGTCCAACAGGGTGAAGTCCACGCCGTAGTAGCGACACATGATCTCATAGGTCTTGGGCACGCTGTCGCACAGGTGGGCTGTGCCGATCATCACTGTGGGGCGGGGGAAATGACCATTTAACCCTGCGCCCAGGGCGGCGCGGTGGTAGGAGCAGCTATCTCGCGAGAACCCCCTCTCTTCGGCCAGTTCCAGAGCCTCGATGCCCAGTTTGGCATGAGCCAACATTGCTCCCCCTATCTCATGGTTGAAGGGGATGAAGCCCATAGCGGTCACGATCTCCATGGGCATGGTGTAGACGGTGCACCAGGCCACTGGACGCTCTCCCTCAAAGGCTGCCAGGATAAGCCTGGTCACTTCGTAGATCAATTGATCGCGGGCAGAGGGGTTCTTGCTCAGTCGCCACCTCATCACCCGATGTATGCGCTGAAGGTAGTCCTTTAGCATCCTTCCCCCTTTCTTGAAATAGGGGAGAGGCGAGCCCTCCCCCTACCACCGCTACGGAGAGGCGAGCCTTCCCCCTACCACCTCTACAAAGGCCTGCACGCGGGTCTTGAGTTGACCGAAGCTGCCGACGGTGTAGTCTCCTTCCAGGTAGAGCATGGGGATTTCCTCCCTCCGCAGCGCTTCTCTGACCAGCGGAAGGTCGTACTGGTACTGATCGCAGAACTTGATGGTATAGTAGATGACACCGTCCACATTATATTCCTCGACCAGATGGAGGAGGTAGGTTACCCGCCGATCAACATCCTTCATGCGGGAACAGGGAGCGCGCTCAAGGTACCGCCGGGCAATGGCTATCAGTGGATCTCCCTCCTCGGGCACGAGCCCCTCGAAATAGCGGTTGCCGGTACACATCTCCTCCGCCACCACCACTGCCCCGCACCTTTCGACCAACTCCACGATGGGAACCTGGTCAATGATGCTGCCGGAGAGCAAGAGGCGGGGCAGGCCGTTGGATTGGATCGTGCGCTCCTTCATCTGCGGCAGTTGTTCCCTGAGCCAGTGGTTGAATCGGTCTTTGGGCGACCTGACGCTCAGGAGGGAGAGGGTCAGGGCCTGGCTGCCGGGTAGGGTGGAGTTCTGGCCGCGCCTGAGCTGGTACAGTTGGGTGAACAGGTGTCTGGTCTCGTTCATGACGGTGATCCCTTGCCGCAGGGATTGGTCGTGGATGACCAGGTCGAACTTCTCCTCCAGGCTGACGATGAAGCGCCGCAACTGAGCGGCGTAGTACTCTACAGACGACGGTGTGACCAGCCGCGGCAGGTCAAGGATGTAGACGTAGGGAGTGGGGGCATAGTAACGCCAGACATCGTGGAGGCGGCGCATGGCGTCACAGGAGTTGACGAAGACCATGCCCGTTAGGTGGTCGAAGGTTCCTTGCAGAGCCTGGTCGAAGATGCCTCGCACGAAGGGGCAGAGGTTGTTATTCAGGTAGGCGTCAGCGTTTTGCACCGGCTGGCCATCGCCGAGCACCCGCCGGGGCTGGAAACCGGCGGCCAGGATGATCTCTTCTGGGGTGTAGGTGCAGACCCACCCCATCTGTGGGGAGTCCTCCTTGGGGAAAGTCTCGATCAATGACAAGTCTATGTCGTTCATGCCCTGAACCTCAAGCAAGGATTCGGATTGTTTTTAGCACTGAGTGGCTCAGTTGTCAAGATTTCTGGAGGGCATCGAGCAGCACCTCAACCGGGTGCAGAGCCGTTCGACCGGTGCCCTGCTCTATCTGCTGCCGGCAGGATGCGCCGGTAGTGACGATGACCACCTCCTCACCCTGGGCTTCGATGGCTGGAAACAGACGCCGCCCTCCGATGGCCATGGATAGCTCGTAGTGCTCTGTCTCGTAGCCGAAGGCACCGGCCATGCCGCAGCAGCCGGAATCGAGCACTTCCACCTCATAACCCGGCGGCCAGCTCAGCATCTCCTGCGTGGGGCCCAGACCGACCAAGGCTTTCTGGTGGCAGTGGCCGTGAAGGATGATCTTGCGGGGATGGGAATTGAAAGCAAGGTCGAGTTCACCCTTGTGCCGCAGTTCCACCAGGAACTCCTCGATGGTGTAGGTATGGTCGGCTACCAACTGCGCCCGCTGGTCGTCCAGGAGGGCCAGGTATTCGTCGCGGATGGTCAGGACACAACTGGGCTCACAACCGACGATGGGATACCCTTGTTCGGCATAGGGGGCCAGTTGGGCCACGTTGTAGGCAGCGTTGGCTCGGGCCTGATCCAGCATCCCTTTGGAAATCAGCGGCCGACCGCAGCAGCGTTTCTGGGGCAGGATAACCTCGAAGCCGGCCTGTTCCAGCAGTTGGACGGCCGCCCGGCCGATGACCGGGTAGTTGTAGGTCATGAAGGTGTCGTGGAAGAGGACCACCTTACCTCGCCTCGCCCCTTTGTCAATGCCGTTACGGGCCTGAAACCAGCGGGGGAAGGTTGGCCGGGTGAAGGGGGGAAGGCTTCTCCGCCGATCCACGCCCAGGAACTGAGCCATGGCCCATCTGGTCACTCCACTTCGCACTACCCAGTTGGAGAGGGGGGCCAGAGCACAGCCGATACGATTGAGGTCGGCGATATGGCCGAAAAGCCAGCTTCGCAGCGGCAGGTCATGTTGGTCGTGATAGCCGGCCAGGAACTCGGCCTTCAGCTTGCCCATATCCACATTGGAGGGGCACTCCGCCTTGCACCCTTTGCACTGCAGGCAGAGGTCCATGACCTGGTACAACCTCTTGCTGCTCAATTCGGCCAGGGGCAGATGCCCGGAGATGACGGCCCGCAGGATGTTGGCTCGTCCCCGGGTGGAGTGTTCCTCCTCGCCAGTGACCATGTAGGAGGGGCACATGGTGCCCTCCAGGGTCTTGCGGCAAATCCCCGCTCCGTTGCACATCTCGATGGCCCGGTCAAAGCCACCCTCTGGCGAGAAGTCAAACCTGGTAGCGATGGAGATGGCTTTGTAACCCTGGCCATAGCGGAGGTTCTCGGTCATGGCCGGAGCATCAACGATCTTGCCGGGGTTCATGATACCCTGGGGATCGAAAGCCCCTTTGACCTCTCGGAAGGCCTGATAGAGCTGCGAGCCGAACATCTTCTCGTTCCACTGGCTGCGGGCCAGACCGTCACCATGCTCGCCGCTCATGACCCCCCCGAACTCCAAGACCAGGTCGCTGACCGCCCTGGCGATGGAGTGCATCCTTGTCACCTCGGTGATCTCTTTGAGGTTGATCAGGGGACGGATGTGGATGCAGCCAGCGCTGGCGTGGGCGTAGTATCCGGCGGTGGTGTTGTGCTCGGCCAGGATGCGTTGAACCTGGCTGATGTAGGTCGGGAGCTGTTCAGGGGCCACGGCCGTATCCTCGATAAAGGCGATGGGCTTCTTGTCTCCTTTGATGCCCAGCAGGAGGGCCAGGCCGGCCTTCCGTACCTGCCAGATGTCGGCCTGTTCCTGGGGATCGTGCACCCGCACGAAAGCGGTCCCCATCCTCCGCTTCCGCAGGTGGGCTTCCAGCTTCTCAATTTTGGCCTCCAGTTCGGCCGAAGATTGCCCGTAGAATTGAACCAGCAGAAGAGCCGTGGGATCGCCTTCAACGAAGGTCATCCGTCGGGCATACTCCAGGGTGCCCTTGGTTAAGTTCAGGATCATCTTGTCAATCAACTCCACGGCTGCCGGATGGCACTGCAGGATCTCGGTGGTAGCCTCCATGGCCTCGATGAGGGTGTCGAAATGAACGATGTCCAGAGCGGTCATCACCGGTCGGGGGACCAGGTTTAGCCTGGCCTCTGTCACGGTGGCCAGGGTCCCCTCCGAGCCGACCACCATCTTGGCCAGGTTCCGGGCTCCAGGACGGATGAAGCTATCAAGGTTGTAGCCGCCGGAGCGGCGCATGATCTTCGGATAGCGGGCCAGAATCTCCGCCTGGTTTTCGCTGACGATGCGCTGTACGGCCCGATAGATATCGCTCTCCAATCGATCACCTTGCAGCTTCCTCCCCCACTCCTCTTCGCTCAGCTCATTGAGCCTTGCCTCTTCCCCATTGCTCAACACCACCTCCAGTTCCTCAACGTGATCAACGGTCATGCCGTAGAGGATGGAGTGGGCACCGGTGGAGTTATTGCCGATGATTCCACCCATAGTCGCCCGATTGCCAGAGGCCGGATCAGGACCGTACATCAGGCCGTAGGGCTTCAGGCAGGCATTGAGGTTGTCTAGGGGGATCCCCGGCTGGACCCGCACCCAATGCTCCTCCTGGTTGACCGCCAGGACCCGGTTCATGTATCTTGAGAGATCAATGATGATAGCTTCCCCTACGGTCTGGCCGGCCAGGCTCGAACCACCACCGCGAGGGAGCACGGGGAGGCCGTGCTGGTGGGCGAACTGGATCACGGCCACGATGTCATCCTTATGCCTGGGGATCACCACCCCGATAGGCTCGATCTGATAGATGCTGGCGTCGGTGCTATAGAGGATGCGCGAGTATTTGTCGAAGCGAACCTCGCCCTCGACTCGCTTTGCCAGCTCCTGCTCCAGGTCGGTCAAGTTTTGCTTCATCGTCGTCAACCCTTCCTGACCTCTGATTATATCAACATCTACTTTGCTTAGCAACAACCTATTTTCGTTCTTGTAAAACGTAATGAATAAAACGTAATGAGTGAAGTGTAATGTGTGTCACTCTATGCTCGCGCATCACGTTTTACGCCTTAGTGCTTCCCTCTCAATGCGGACGTAATCAAGCTCCAACCACTGCCGCTGAGGCACGTCCAGCAGTCCGAAGGAGATTTCACCATCTGGCTTGACCACGGCATACTGGTTGTCCAGCCAGGCCACAAAGCCCAACCGTACCCTGGGCGGGTTGTCAGCACGAAAGACCTCCCGGCCGTCAACGGCGAAGATGGCCCTCTCCGGCAGCCAGTGAAGGGTGTAAGTATGCCATGCGGTCATATCAACGTCAGCCAGTACCTTTTCGGCTGCGTTCAAGCGGCTTTGGCCCAGGTGGTAGACCAAGCGCCTGGCTACGGGCAACTCCATAAGCCACCGCCCCAGGGCCATGGTCAGGGCGTTGGCTCGTCCTCCGTTCACCATGGCCGCCTTCCAGCCGTGTCCAGGCACATCGGGTACGAAGACCATATCTGACGGCGGCGAGGCGTAGAAGAACCAAACTGAATTGGGAGGGGCGACCAACCCCTTCTCCCAGCCGCTGGGCTCGTTCCAGAAGCCGAAACCGGCCGTGCCCAACAGCTCACCTGAGGGGTGGGAGGTTCTGGCCCGCACCACCATCTTGAGTGGTGGTAGCCACGGCAGGTGGTCCCTGTCGTGGTGGCGGTGGTCGTCAATCTCGGCATCGGACACCTGGTCGGCCGTTGCCCCTTCCAGAGAGAATCGGACCGTGTGCGGGGTCAGTTCGATCTGGCCGTTGCCCAGGGCGAAGCGTACCCAGTAGGGTGACACTCTGTTTCGAAAGTGATCTTCAACTATCATGGGGATTAGGGATTATAGCAGCGCGGGCCACTTCCTGTCAATCGCCGACTCCCCTCGGGGTGGCACGGCAGGTAACATGGTGGGTCTGCCTCGCCAGTATGAGTGAAGTCTCAGGGCGGGGCTCAGGACAGGCCTGAACGGGCGGGGTTTTCCCTGGTCTGCAAGCCCTCGGCCTTCAGCCGGTGGGTTAGTGACAGCTTCGCCAGGCTCCATAAGATTTGCTCGCCAGGCTACTCTATGATATACTTACCAACCGGGCTGAAATAGGGGAGGGGGCTAGCCCCTCTCCCTACTAAG
>JBHIDP010000085.1:0-10349 GCA_046760185.1 Anaerolineae bacterium | reverse complement strand
AACTTCTTTCGAGCTCCTGCCAGATGGCTATTCACTGTGAGTTTCTCCCTTGCCATATTGGCTGGCTATGGCTTTGATGTCTTAGTAAAGGAAAGAGAGCGTCCCTGGATAGCTACTTTTGCCAAGGCAATGATTTCCTCAACCATTGTTGCAGTGCTGGTCTCCCCACTCATCCTCTTTGTCAAGAATGGCGAACCTTTTGTCTACAAGATCCTTAATCTACATTCAGACACAGCTCCTCAGGCCATCAAAGCCCTGGTTGAACGATTGGGTCATCTTTCAGTCCCATCTCATCCCAATACCCTGGGGTGGTTCACTTCACTTATGCTGAACCCTTTGCTCTTTTTCCTGGTAATCGGCACTGCCAGTGTTCTGGTGATCCACCTGTTCCTGGGAAAAAGGATCAATCTTCTAACATTGAATGCAGTTGCGGTGATTTTGATCGTTATTGATCTCTTTCTCTCAGGTGGAACAAACATCAATCCTGTGAGGGACTATTCGTTTTGGGAGAAGAGAGAGTCCACTGCGTTCCTGGAAGAGAATGTTGGCACCTATCGAATACAGCCAGGTGGCGATAACCCTGTTCAAGGGCTTTGGCATAACCTGGTAACTCTATACAGGATCCAAAGCGTGTCCAAGACGGAACCGGGCCTGCTCCTACGAAGGAATGAAGAATTTTCAGACTACCTGTCTGGCGGCCCGACATTCTACGATTGGGCAGGTGTAAAGTACATACTGACCGAGGAGGAAATGGATGACCAATCTCTTCGGGAAGTATACAGAGAAAATCAATTTCGCATCTACGAAAATACCGATGTATTGCCAAGAGCTTTTGTCGTTCACCATGCAGAAGTGGCGGAGACACCGACTGCTGCTCTGAGGCGACTGGCCTACCCTGACTTTGATCCTCTCTCCGTGGTAGTCCTTGAAGAAGAAGCACCATTCCATGAGGATGCGATCACATCGAGGTTCCAACCGTCTAAAGCCCAGATAGTATCATACACACCCAATCAGGTTATCATTGAAGCTACCACAGATCACGATGGTTATCTGTTCTTGTCCGATACATGGTATCCCGGCTGGAAAGCATATGTAGATGGCCGGGAGGAGAAAATCTACCGCGCCAATTATGTGTTCAGAGCCGTTCCTATCCAAGAAGGTAGACACCTTGTCGAGTTTGTTTATGACCCCCTTTCTTTCAAAATAGGAGTAATCATCTCTCTCTTGACCCTGTCGCTCCTTTTCACTCTCATCATTTTCAAGCCAAAGATACTGCAGCCATAGGACTGGATTCTTGCTATGTTCGAAATCGTATTCCTGGGCACCTCCGCCTCGGCCCCGTCGGTAGAGAGGAATCTGACCTCCTCCATGATCATGCATGGGGGCGAAAGGTTCCTGGTAGACTGTGCTGAGGGGACACAGCGGCAGCTCCTCCGCAGCGGACTGGGATTCCGAAATATCGTCGCTGTGTTGCTGACCCATGGGCATCTGGATCATATCCTGGGTCTGGGTGGCATCGTGTCCACATTTCACCGTTGGGAGGTGGTCCCCCAGTTGCGTATTTTTGGTGGTAGATGGGCCCTGGCTCGAGTCAAGGACCTGATGAAGGTTGTGCTGCGAGGCAAGGGGCCGAAGTTGCCCATTGACTACATTGAACTGTCTCCCGGGGTAATCTGGCAGGGGGATGACTATGAAGTGCGAGCCTTTCTGGTCAACCATCGGGGACCAGGCTGTTTTGGATTCACCTTCCAGGAGAAAAGTCGTCGCCCCTTCCTCACAGCCGAGGCAGAACGATTGGGAGTGCCAGCCGGGCCGGAGCGGCGACGCCTGGTTTCAGGAGAGTCGGTCACCCTACCCGATGGCACGGTGGTATACCCTGAGCAGGTGCTGGGGGAAGAAATTCCGGGTACCAAGCTGGTCTACGTAGGAGACGCTGGAAGCGTTAACGGCCTGGCAGAGGAAGCAATCAACGCTGATGCACTGGTAATGGAGGCCACATATTTATCGGACGAGATCGAACTGGCAGAGCAGTTCGGCCATCTCACCGCAACCCAGGCAGCTACAGTGGCCAGAGAAGCTGGTGTCAAGCGCCTGTATTTGAACCATCTCTCCCGCCGTCATTCCGGGCACGCCATCCTGGCTGAGGCCAAATCTATCTTCTTTAACACGGTCGTCCCCAACGATTTGGACCGGTACACTGTTATCAAGGAAAAGAAGTAACTTACGGCAGAACCTCCAGGAGGTGATCAATTTCATCTTTGGTGTTGTAGAAGTGGGGAGCGACGCGGATGATATCCCCACGTTTGGAGATGATGATCTTTGCCTCGGTCAGAAGCTGCTCCAGTCGGTCCAACTCGTGGTCGGGGTGATTGAAGCAGACGATCCCGGAACGTTCGTCACGAGATTGGTGTGGGCTGGTCACCTGATAGCCTTTGGCCTTGAGACCCTGGATGAGGTAGTCGGTAATAGCCAGAATGTGCTCTTCGATCTCACTCAAGCCTACCTCCAAGAAGGTTTCCAGAGCCGCCCCCAAGCCATAGATACCTACCACGTTCGGGGTGGCCTCCTCAAAGCGCCGTGCATCTGTTTTAAGGGATGAGTCATAGCGGTAGAAATCCTCAGAATGCACCACGCTAAGCCAGCCTATCAGAGCCGGAACCAACTGCTCAACCAGTTCCTGCCGACAGTAGAAGATGCCGATCCCCATAGGGCCCAGAAGCCATTTGTTTGCTCCAGCAGTCAAGAAATCAATCTGGCAGTCGCGCACGTTTAGTTGCAAGGCTCCCAGCCCTTGAATGGCATCCACACAGAAGTAGATCCCCTTCTCACGGCACATTCTTCCGATGGTAGCCAAGTCGTTGCGGAAGCCAGTGCCAAACTCGACGAAACTCAGAGCCAAGAGGCGTGTGCGTTCGTCAATCTGGGCGAAGATGTCATCTACCAGAATTCGCCCGTCACGACAGGGGGCAAAGCGTGTCTCTACCCCCAAACGGCTCAGGTAGACCCAAGGATAAACATTGGCCGTGAACTCTCCTTCGGCGGTAACGATGTTGTCCCCTTCATGCCAGTCAATGCCGTTGGCCACAATGATCAAACCATGAGATGTGTTGCGAACGAAGGCCATCTCCTCGACCTCAGCTCCGATCAGGCGTGCTGCCAGTTCACGCACCTCCTCCTGACGCTGCACCCAGCTCTCAAAGTTAAGGAGGCCATTCTGGTGGCAGTCAACCAGATGCTTGTTCATCTCAGCCAACACCCGCGTCGAGAGAGGCGATACAGCCGCATGGTTGAAGTAGATGTACTGCCTGGTAATCGGGTAAAGCTTGCGGGTTTGATTGATGTCCATCTTTTCTCCTTGACGGTTATTGTATCTCCCAGCTTCCCTTAGTTCAAAGAAGCCCCGCCGCTAAAATGAACCGAGTCAATTCATATTCGAATGGCAGAACGATTTCCCTGGGGAAATAGCCGTTCAATCCAAAAGTTCTTGCCTCGGTTCATTTAGGCGAGGCTTACCCGTTATCTATTGCGATGTCAGGTGACCATCTCATCAGGTACGACACAGTTCGGTGATGCAGGGGAGAATCTGAGCCAGGTCCTCGTGGATGACTACCTCTGCCCGATGATCGAGGCCGGTCGGCTGGTAGTTCACAATGATGAGCTTGGCCCCGTGGCGAAGGGCCTGCCGAGGCAGGTCGGCTGCTGGGATAACCTCAAGATAGGAGCCAGCTACCAGCATAAGATCACACTTTCTGGCCTCCTGCTCAGCCTCCATCAGAACGTCTACCGGTAGAAGCTCACCGAAAAAGATGACGTTGGGTTTGAGCACCCCTCCACACTGGGCACATCTGGGCACCTTCCCTTCCTCGATGAGTTGCTCGATGAGCGTTTGACCGGGAACAGTTCTGTGACAACCAAGACATGTTGCCTGTCGCATGTTGCCATGCACCTCAAGGACCCTCTTCGACCCCGCCCTTTGATGGAGATCGTCAACGTTTTGAGTGATGATGGCGTGCAGCAAACCCATCTCCTCCAGTTCTGCCAGAGCATAGTGAGCCGGGTTGGGCTCGGCCTCGAGCATGGTCTTAGCAAGGGGGCGCATCATCTCGTAGAATTTTTCAGGGTTCTGCCGGAAGGCCCAGATGGAAGCCACCTCCATGGGGTCGAACCGAACCCAAAGACCTGTGTCAGGACTGCGGAAGTCCGGGATGCCCGAAGGGGTGCTGATGCCAGCGCCCGTCAAAGCAACGGCATATTCAGCATGACGGGTCAGATCTGCTGCCTGCCGTATTCGTGGGTCGGGAATCATGGTCAATTCACCCCCTCTGCCGGTGTAGAGGATCAGAACAGAGTCAGTTGCTCAGCCTGTTCACCAGGTAGCTTCTCACCGCCGGCCACGCGATGGGCCCAGCGGATCGGCTCAGGGAGCTTGTAACCGTGGCAGCAGTGCAAGACCAAATCTATGGCCGTCTCCAGGTCAGTTTTATGGCCGATGGAGACATATATCGGGTTTACTCCCTCCCTGGTTCGTACCGCAGCCCCAATCACCTCCCCACCGTGGTAGAGCAATGCTCTCGAACCACGTTCTTCACCAAGGAGGGCGTGATCACCACAAAGGATTGACTTGGCGCAGCCGATGCTGGGTGTGTCCAAGAGCACCCCTACATGACTGGCAATCCCCAAACGTCGTGGATGGGCCAGCCCATGCCCATCAACTATCAGCAAGTCCGCCTCCTGAGGTAGGTTCTCCAGGGCAGCAAGGATGGCCGGTGCCTCGCGAAAGGCCAGAAGGCCCGGTACGTAAGGGAACTCCACAGGGAGTTCGACCACACTCTGGCCGAAAGGGGTCAGAGTGGGATAGTCCAAAATCACAGCAGCCGCCTGGGCTCGGTCCCCCTTGAAGGCCACATCCACCCCGGCCACCGTCCCTATGTCATGGAATGAAACTTCCATCACCACTTTGTCACGCAATTGTGACTGTATCTCCATCGCCTCGGCAGGAGATACATTCCAGGGATGAGAATCACTGAGCTTCATTGAGCAGTTGCCTTTGGACGATTAAGCGATCTGTTTGGCCATCCCCTTGATCAGTTCGGCAGTGAAGCTGTCCGGCTGAGAGAGGACTAACGGTGTGTTCATGCGGATGGCTCGAAGGTAAACCTCTGGCGCAGGGGTAATGGTACCCAGTAACTCCACGCCTGTAGATGACAGAACCTCGTGGGCAGTGAATACGGGTGCTCCGCCAACACGGTTTATCATCACAATCTTTACCGAATCCGGCAAAATGCCGATTGAAACAAACCTGCTTATAGTTGCCTTTGTCATAGCCAGAGCAATGGCTTCCGGTTCGGTGATCAGCACAATGGAATCACAGACGGACAGCGCCGTCTGAATAGTCCTGTTGAAACCAACAGGGATGTCTAATACCAGATAGTCACCCAACCTTTCCAGTTGACTCAAGATGGATTCCATCTGAGAGGCGGTCAGTTCGCTGTCAACACCCGTGCTCTTTTGAGGTGCAGGTAGGATGTTCAATCCGGTGCTATGAGGTACCAGGTAGGTTTCGATAACCCGAGCGGTAATATTCTCAGGCTTATAACGGGCCAGATCGGCTGTGGTGTGGCGTGGAGTGATACCTAACTGTAAACAAACAGCACCGGTGTAAGGATGAAGATCGGCCAAGATGACTTTGTTGCCAGGGGAGGTCAACACACTGGCAATGTTCACAGCCAGGGTAGTCGTCCCTACTCCCCCCTTTACCCCCTGAAATCCAATTATTCGGGCCCGGTGTGTGGGCACTACCTCGCGGACACCTTTGCTACGGGCCAACACTGCCCGTATTCTGGCCAGCATCTCCAAGGGTTCAACCGGCTTGGTGATATAGTCATCTGCACCCACCTGAAAGCCAGCTACTTTATCCTCCGTCTGGGTTTTGGCCGTGATCATGATGATAGGCAAGTCAGCCAGATGGGGCGTGGCCCGCAGGCGACGACAGACCTCAAACCCATCCATGTCAGGCATCATGATGTCCAGGAGGACCAAATCTGGTCTCTCCCTTAGGGCTATGTCTATCGCTTCCAGACCCAATTCGCTGGTAACGACCTCGTATCCTTCCCCCTGCAGGGTATAGCCCAACAATCTAAGTACGCTGGGTTCATCATCCACAACCAATATCTTCTTGGCCACCCTCGCTCTTCTCCCTTATGATTTAGTCCTTCTTGATCAGTTGATTCACTTTGGCCACTATCTCATCTGGGGCCGCCGGTTTGGCCAGGTACTCGTCTGCTCCTGCCTTGAAACTGAGAATCTGGTCCGCCTCCTGTGCCTTGGCCGTCAGCACCAGTATGGGGATGTGAGAGGTTATCGGTATCTCTCGCAAACGCAGACAGGTTTCAAACCCAGCCATAGAGGGCATCATTATGTCCAGAATGATAAGGTCAGGTAGCTCCCTTTGGGCTACCTCCAGGGCCTCATGTCCATCGGCTGCCGTCAAGATTTCGAATCCTTCCTGTTCGAGAGTGTACCCTATCAATCTAAGAGCGTTAGGGTCGTCGTCTACGATCAGTACCCTCTTGGCCACCTGGTTCCCTCCTTCGTGGTAGAAAAACTGTGAAAACCGGCAATCAAAACGTTACCCGCTCGCCGCCAAGGGCAGTGTGAAACTAAAAGTGCTTCCCTCACCCGGTGTACTCTCAGCCCAGATCCGTCCTCCATGAGCCTCCACAATCTCTTTGGTAATATGCAAGCCCAGACCGGTGCCCCCGGCCCGCCGAGTGGTGGAGTGATCCACCTGGTAAAACCGGTCGAAGACGCGGGGCAAAGCATCGGGCGGTATACCGATGCCAGTATCCCGGACCTGTATGAGGAGTTCCATCTCCTTGACCTTGACCGTTACCTCCACCTCCCCCTGCTCAGGAGTGAATTTGATGCCATTCTCCACCAGGTTTGTTATCACCTGCTCCAGCCGCTGTGGATCAGCCTCGACGGGGGGGAGGGTGGGCGCTATCCCGGCTGCAAGGGAAATCCCTTTCTCCTGGGCCATGGGGCGCAGCTTGGCAACGGCTCCTTCCACAATCCCATCCATCGTCACCAATTGCTTCTCAATCTTGAGAGGTCTCCCGGTGTCCAAGCGAGAGAGGTCAAGCAAATCGTTCACCAGCCTGGTCAGATGCTCTACCTGTTCATTGACGATGGTCAGGAACTCCTGCTGAGTGGCGGTGTCAGGCACTTTGCCGTCTTTCAAAAGCTTGACGAAGCCTTGAATGGAGAAGAGAGGGGTACGGAGCTCGTGGGAGACGGTGGATAGAAAATCGGACTTCATCTGGTCCAGTTCCCGCTCCCGGGTGATGTCGTGGACAACCTTGACCTGACCTATGATCTCCCCAGCCAAATCCTTGACCGGGGAGGAATAAACTTTCAGAACGCGGTTCAGCGGTGAGCCCAGAGTTACTTCCTCCTCGATGACCTTTTGGCCCATGGGGAAAGCCTCCCCGGCTCCCTGGGAAGGCTCTTCCTCTGCCCGCACAGGTTGAGGTGTTGTAGCAGCCAGCACCCGCAGACGATGGTCGGCACTTTCATCCATAACCGACTGGCCTGTGACCTCGGCCTCCTTCAGTCCTAGCAGCAACTCGAGGGCTGGGTTGAAGCTGACCACCCGCCCTTCCCGATCCAGCAACAGCACCCCATCGGCCATATGCCTGATGATAGCCTCTGTACGGCGCTTCTCGGAAGTGGTTTCATCGAAAAGACGGGCATTCTCAATAGCTACTGCGGCCTGGTTAGCCAGCGAGGTGAGCAAATTCTCATTGCTGGTGGTAAAGGCATTCGGCTTGTCACTATCTGCGCTCAGGGTGCCGATAACCTTATCTCCAATGACCAGAGGAGCAACGATGAGAGACTGGAGAGGGGTACCCCGATCTATGAAGCCGGGCTCGCGCCGGGTGTCGGGGACATAGATAGTCCTCCTCTCCTCGATTGCCCGACCAGCAATCCCCATCCCCGGCTGCATCCTGGACGACTCCACCGCAGTCTGCTGATAGTTCGACAAAGCCTTGGGGACAAGCTCGTCCTGCTCCGGATCAAGGAGGTGAATAACCACCTTGTTAGCATTGGGAATAGTCTTCAGAGCCTCGTCAACAATCAACTGCAGCACCTCATCCAGGTCCAGGGTACCAGTTATGTTACGGCTGACCTCATAGAGGGCGTTGGCCTCCCGCAGGCGGAGTTCCGTCTCCTCAAAAAGGCGAGCATTCTCGATAGCGATGGCGGCATGATTGGCCAACAACGTCAGGACCTTGACCTGATCATCGCTGAAGTGACAGGGATAATCGTTAAGGGCGTAGAGGAGACCAATAGAATTCCCCTTGCTTATCAAGGGAGCTACAATCCAGGATCTGACTCCCTCCTCTCTGGCCAACTGGTGGGTGAAACGGGGTTCCTTCTCACTGTCGGTAACGATGTAGGGTTTCTGGTGTCTCATCACCCAGCCACCCACCCCCTCGTCCACCCTTAGACGGAAGGCTTCCGCAAACTCCCGGCTGCTACCGACATAGCCCATCTGGGGATTGATGACCAGGTAGTCGGTCCCGGGTTGGAGCAAGGCGATGGAGGCCTTTTGGGCACCGATCAACTGGGTGGTAACCTTTACGATGGTATCAAGAGTCTCCTTCAAGCTCAGGCTGGTGTTGATCAGACTGGCCACTTTGTTGATGGCTAAGAGGTCATCGGTTGGCCGCACACCCCTTTCCTGGGCCAATTGGGCCGCTTCCTGCTCCTCGGCTTTAGGGTACTGATTGCACAGGGTGACAATGGCCCTGTCTTGCCAGGAACGAAGTTGGCTCCAGGCAGCCAGAGCCTCCATCGGGCTCATTCCCGGCTCAGACAGGATATCTTGGGCGATGATATCGAACTGCTCTTGGATTTCCTGAATAGCCCTGGCCAGAGGAGTGCCAGCCGTGGCCAAACGACTGCCCTCCTCAGCGAGCATGTCCCAGAAGGATTGCCCATCCTGGCCCCGAACCATCTGCATAAAGACAGGCCATGTCGTCGGGTGGATTATGACATTGCAGACCGATTCCTCCCGCTCGGTACGGCCGGACCACAGCTTGTAGTAGGCATCGAAACGAGCGTCAAGCCACCTCACCAGTTTCTGGGCTACGTTTTCCATTCTTGTCTCCCTCTCACCCTATTCTTACTTTATCATAAAATGGCCATGTTTGCAAGGGTAGAGAGGGTAAAGATATTCCGGTTCGTCACAGACTTTCAATTCCTGACATGGAGATATGAAGTGGGACCAAATTTGTAATGTAAATGTAATGTTCAAAGTGTGAAAAGTGTGGTATAATTTATAAAACTCGTCTCTTGCTAATTAGAGCAGAAGAAAGCCACACCCGGGCCTTTGACAAGGAGAGGCTTCTTTGGTAACATAGAAGTAGATTATCCCCTCCTATCATTGCAACTGAGGGCATGGCGGATACTATGGCCAGTTATTGGATGGTTAAGGGATTAGCTCTTACTATTCGGTACCTACCCTTGAGATTATCCTACGGGCTAGCCACCCTGATTGGCTACATCGTGTACCTCTTCTGGCCTCAGGGCCGGGCCAATACCATTGACAATATGCGCCACGTTTTCGGCCAGGATGCGGATGAACGCCTGGTACGACGGACGGCTCGACAGTCCATCTGCAACTACATGAAAGTCATGGTTGACTTCATACGCCTGCCTTTGCTCTCGCGGAACCAGATGGAGGAGCTAATCACCAGCTCTGGTTGGGAGCACCTAGACAAGGCTTTTGAGCGGGGCCGGGGAGTTATCCTTGTTGCCGCTCACTTCGGGAACTGGGACCTGGGCGGCCTGGTGCTAGCCATGCGTTCCTACCCGATCAACGCCGTGACCGACAGCTTCGGCTCCAAGGGGGTGGACAGGCTGGTGAGAGGGTTACGGGAGGCTTGGGGTATACAGGTTATCCCTATCGAGTATGCTCTGCGACGCATATATGTTGCCCTACGCCACAACGAGGCTGTAGGCTTGCTGGCGGATCGGCCATCCGGTGACAATGGGGTGCCGGTGCACTTCTTCAACTCTATCACCTCCTGGCCGGCCGGCGCGGCCACTCTGGCCCTACGGACCGGAGCGGAGATCATCCTGGGCTACCTGGTGCGACGGGCCGACAACACCTATGAGGGAGAGATGAAGCCGCTGGGGGAGGTCCCTCTCACAGGCAATATGAAGCAGGACGTCCAGATTGTGACTCAACGTATTGTGAGCATGTTCGAAGAGTTGATCCGGCAATACCCGGATCAATGGTATATGTTCCGCCGTATGTGGCCGGAAGCCAGTAGCTCATGAGG
>JBHIDP010000084.1:0-10524 GCA_046760185.1 Anaerolineae bacterium | reverse complement strand
TTCGCCGTTACGATCCTCAGGGATTTTGGACAGGGCGAAGGTAGGGCAGGGACTCCGTTGCCAGCTCAGAGGAGATGTGAGAGGCCGCGAAGCTCATCCTGTCTGGGATGTGAGGAGCGGCTTTGTTTTGGGAGAAGGAGAACAGGATGAACCAGGAAGAGAAGTTTCAACCTCAAATTCGGCCGATGACCGAAGAGGAATTTGTGCAAGAGCAGGTTAGACGCAATGTCTTGATCGCACCCTTCGACAAGGTAGTAGACATGGTGGACCAGCTCTACAACTGGGGGCGACGGTCATCTCTGTGGCCTCTCATGTTTGGCCTGGCCTGCTGTGCCATCGAGATGATCTGCACCGCCGCCTCGCGGTTCGACCTGGACCGCTTTGGGGCCGGTTTCATGCGGTCCTCGCCCCGCCAGGCCGATGTTATGATCGTGTCTGGCACTGTGACCAAGAAGATGGTTCCCCTCATCGTGCGGCTGTACAATCAGATGCCGGAGCCAAAATATGTCATTGCTATGGGGGCCTGTGCCACCGGTGGTGGCCCTTTCAAGGAAGGCTACAACGTGGTCTCAGGCATTGATGAGTTCCTGCCCGTTGATGTCTACGTCCCTGGCTGCCCGCCTACTCCCCAGGCCCTCCTTCATGGGTTGATGACGTTGCAGGCGAAGATTGATAAGCAGTCAATGCGGCAGGTGTCCTGGTATCGTCGCGGGGAGGTGGACGGGCTCCCCATTCCGGTCCTGGGCCCTGACCTGATTGACCGGCGGCAGCTTTCCGAGATCGAGGCAGCCGTACAGGGTGCCAGAGTTGTGGCTCCCGGTACAGGAGCTGCGAAAGAAGAAACAACCGAGGAGGACCAGGACTAGTTGTAACATGTCAAAGAAGGATTATCACCATGACCGCAACTGCTGATATTGCCACTGCTTCTATCACCGATGTTGATCAAATGAGTGCCCGTTTGAGCCCGGTCTTCCCAGAGGCTGTCACAAAGGATGAATTCGGCGCTCTGGTAGTTGATTCCAGCCAGCTCAGGGAGGTGGCAACCTATCTCAGGGACCAACCTGATCTGGCCTGCGACTACCTATCGAACCTGACCAGCGTTGATTATCCCGACCACTTCGAGGTAGTGTACTATCTCTACTCGGCGGCCCGTCAGGAGGGCCCTCTGGTCATCAAGACCTACGCCGATAAGGAAAATCCGGTGGTGCCATCTCTGGTCTCTGTCTGGGCTGGAGCTGAGTTTCAGGAGCGAGAAGTCTACGACATGATGGGCATCCGTTTCGATGGCCATCCCAACCTCAAGCGTATCCTCCTCTGGGAGGGGTTTCAGGGTTACCCTCTGCGTAAGGATTGGAAGGAACCCTACTACGAGGAAGAGGGTAAGCCTTTCAGCAGCCGCTGGCCTGAGGGCAAATACCAGCGCGCTGAAGAGAGGGTTCCCTGGGGGCGAAATGTCCAATATCCGGCCGATTGGGACCCGGCTGGCTGGGAGCCCTCCCAGGAGGAAGCTCCCATTGTGGATGCGAGGGAATTGAAAGGGGTCAAGGGCCTGAGAACCCAGACCTTCGTAGTCAACATGGGGCCTCAGCATCCCAGCACGCACGGGGTATTCCGTATGCTTGTCACCCTGGATGGGGAGACCATCGTCCACCTGGAGCCGATTGTGGGCTATCTGCACCGTAATCACGAGAAGATTGGCGAGCGCAATTCCTACCTGATGAACATGCCCTACACCGACCGCCTGGACTACATCTGCTCCATGTCCAACAACCTGGGGTACGCCTTGGCGGTGGAAAAGTTGATGGGTCTGGAGGTCCCAGCCAGGGCTGACTATATCCGCGTCATCATGGCCGAGCTGACCCGTATCGTCAGCCACCTCTGGTCCATCGGTTTCCTGCTCAACGACCTGGGTGCCTTCTTCACCCCGGCCCTCTATGCCATCGAGGAGCGAGAGTTGATCGTGGATCTTTTCGAGATGGTTTCTGGCTCGCGTATGATGTGCAACTACATGCGTTTCGGTGGGGTGGCCCATGACCTGCCCGAGGAGTTCTTGCCGTTGCTAAGGGAACTGGTCTACGAGAGGCTCCCCCGTGCTGTTGATGAGCTGGATCGCTATCTTACTGGGAACGAGATCCTGATGGTTCGCTGTCAGGGTGTAGGGGTCCTGCCCTACGACCAGGCCATCAGCTACAGTACGGCCGGTCCTATGCTTAGGGCCTCCGGCGTCAGATACGATGTGCGGCGGGCCGAACCCTATTCTATCTACGACCGCTTCGATTTCGAGATCCCTACCCGGCCCAACGGTGACGTCTACGACCGCTATCTGCTGCGCATTGACGAGATGCGCCAGAGCCTGCGTATCCTGCGGCAGGCTATAGAGCAGTTGCCCGAAGGGGAGATCTTTGGGGGGAAGAAAGCGTGGCAGGTAAGGGTGCCCAAGGGGGAGGCGTATGGCCGTGTGGAGAACCCCAAGGGGGAACTGGGCTTCTATGTGGTCAGCGATGGGGGTCCTAACCCGTACCGATACCACATTCGTGCGCCCAGTTTCATTAACCTGACCGTGTTGGGGGAGTTGTGCAAGGGGCACAAAGTGGCCGACGTGGTGGCCATTCTGGGAAGCATTGACATCATCCTGGGGGAGGTGGATAGATGACCATATTGGGGTCAGGAGTGCTGAAGGGGATGTTGATTACCCTCAGGCACTTCTTTGAGACCTTTATAGCTGATTTGAACCAGTTCCCTGGCCGCTACCGGGCGGATGCCCCGGCGGTGCGGCAGATGCCTAGTGAGAAAGGAATTTTCACCGTCCAGTATCCCGAGGAGAAGCTGCAACTGCCAGAGCGATTTCGCTATCTGCCCATGCTTATCCGTGAAGCTGAGACAGGGGAACTGCGCTGCACCGCCTGCGGTATCTGCTCCAGAGTTTGTCCTCCTCAGTGCATCTGGATTGTGCGGGCCAAGAGAGGGGATGGCAAACCGAGGCCGCATCCGGCCGAATTTCACATTGACACATCCATGTGCATGAGCTGCGGCTTCTGTGCCGAGTACTGCCCCTTCGACGCCATCAAGATGAACCACGAATACGAGCTTGCCAGTTATGAGCGGCACAAGGGTTGGGTCTACGATAGGGATGCTCTGTCTGTCTCTACCGAATATTATGCCCGTACCCATCCCCTGGCCTGGGCGGAAGAGGAGGAAGCCAGACGTAGGAAGGAGGAGGCGGAGAAGGCCAAGGTTGAGAGAGAATGATACAATGAAAGTTGATGTCGTTACTCTTTAGCTCGACGAAGGCCGTACCAGGCTGGTTCGGTGTCGTCGTACTCGTTGTCGGTCAGGCTGATCTGGCTGCTTCCGTCAGCCTGCATCAGGTAGATCTCCCGGGCGTTCAGCCTCTCTCCGTGACCGGTGTAGGCTACAAAAACCAACCATTTCCCATCAGGAGACCAGCGGGGCTGCTCCGCTCCGTTGGGAAAGTCTGTCAGTTTGGTCAAGCCACTGCCGTCAGTGTTCATCACGTAGATTTGATGCCGTCCACTGCGGTTGGATACAAAAGCCAGTTTGGTTCCATCCGGTGACCAGGCTGGATACCAATCTTGGGCCGGGTCGTAGGTCAACCTGGTCACGCCTGTGCCATCGGGCCTCATCATGTAGATGTCCCAATTTCCCTCTCGCGCGCTGGTGAAGGCCAGCCATTGCCCATCAGGAGCCCAGGTTGGCTGCCCATCGTAGGTTTCTTCCTCAGTCAACTGCACTACATCTGCCCCGTCGTCGTTCATGACATAGATCTCATCGTTGCCGCTTCGGTCGGAGACGAAGGCGATGAGACCGCCGTCGGGAGACCAGGTTGGGGAGTGGTCCCAATTTGGCCCGGTGGTTAATTGCACCTGTTCGACCCCTCCGGCCCTCGTAAGCCAGATGTCTGCTACGTCCACTGTGTAGTTGGCTACGAAGGCCAGATCCCCTTGAAAACTCCATGCCGGTTCCCGATAATCAGCCTTACCAGTGATCAGCTTCCTTTGTTGGCGGCCATTGGCTCGCATGGTGTAGATCTCATAGCGGCCGCCACGATTGCTGACAAAGGCGATTTGGTTCGATGGAACAACAGTGACCGTGATGGGAACAGAGCCTGCCATCTGACCACTTTGTTTGTAGGCTCTCACCATCAAGGTATGGGGACCGATCTCCCTGGCCTCCCAGTAGAGGTCAACAGACCAACTTCCCTTGTCAGCGGGCGCGGGATTGGCTACAGCAGTTGATAGCACATTGTCAACCCACAGTTCCAATCTATCCACATTACCGCCGGTGACGCTCGCTGATAGGGTGAAGATTTGCCCTTCCTCCACCAGCACCCCGCTGCTCAGGGGGGAGGCCAGTTGGATCAGCGGTGCGGTTTCACGGGGTAGGGGAAATCTCTGGGTGACAAGCGAAATAAAGACAGCATAGACGATGACAACCAGGAGACCCAGTATGGCCACTATCTTTATTTCCCGGCTGGTCATTTCCATATTCCCTCAACTTGTGCAGATGGACAGGCGCAACGCAATCATAGCATACCATACTCCTATCCTTTTGACAATGACTAACCCATACGTGCCAGCAAAAAACCGCAGAGGAGTTCCACAGGGAATCCTCTGCGGTTTTCGTTATCGGCGACGGGTTCAGTTTGTGGCCTGGTACTACTGGTAACCCTTCAAACTGATGCCGTCGAGGTTGACATCGAGCTCCCGTCCCGCCGTGCCCCACTTCTTCCAGGCCCTAATACAGAGGGTGATGGTGTTAGAGGGGGCGGTGAAGGAGGCAGAGTAGCTCTGCATGGCACCCGGAGCGGTGCGAGGGTAGCCTGTATCCCAGCTTACTTCGACCCAATTAGTAATAACCTGCCAATTGCCACTGGCGGCTGGGTCGTAACCCCACTGCACGCGGTAGCTGAAGTTGCTCATATCCGGATCGCCGGCCATGGCCCGGATCATACCGTGCATACTGATCTCATAGGTAGCTCCGACGGTCAGACCAGAGACATTCTGGCAGATGCCGATATAGCGATCAGGGTCAGAACCTCCACGGCAGAAGGTGTTGATCTCCAGCAATTGGGAGTGCAGGCCGTCGTAGACCACCGGCGCCCAGGTATCGTCGTACCAGCCGTAGTCGGCCTCGCCGCCGTTGTGGAACCCGGTCCAGCCCAGGCCGACACCATCAGGACCGAAGCCGCCCTCGAAGTTACCGTTGATGAGGTATTCCGCTACGTCACCGACGGTCACCGTCTGCGAGGCGGTGGTTATCCCGCCGGCAGCGTCTTCGGCTACGACCTCCAGGGTATGGAGTCCAGCCGTGGCTGGTGTCCAGAGGGCATCCTTCTCTGCAGACAGAACGCCAACGGCGTGCTCCATAATGACCGCTGAGGTACCATCAGTGGTGTCGCGGAAGGTCAGCTTGGTGACGCCCACATCGTTGGAAGCCGTGACGTGGATGGTGGAGGTCTTCCCTACCATGGGGAATGGAGGTACGGTGAAGGCAACGGTGGGTGGTGTCACATCAGCCGGCATGGCTCCAGTGAGGCTGATGCCATCCAGATCAACGAGGAATTCGCGCGAGACAGAGCCCCATTTCTTCCAACCTCTGATACACAGGGTTATGCGGTCAGATGGGGCCACGAAGGAGGTCGAGAATGATTTCATGGCTCCTGGCGCGGTACGAGGGTAGACCTCGTTCCATCCCACGTCGGTCCAGTTGGTTATGGCCTGCCAGTCTCCGCTGCCGGCGGGGTCATAGCCCCACTGCACACGGTATCCGTAGCTTTCAGGGTCGGTGTCCCACTCCAGGGCACGCATCATACCGTGCAGGCTGAACTCATACGAGGCTCCGGCAACGACAACGACGGTCTGGCAGATGCCGGCGTAGCGGTCTGGGTCAGAGCCGCCCCGACTGAAGGTGTTGATCTCAATGAGCTGCGCATGTTGGCCATCCCAGACTACCGGTGCCCAGCTATCATCGTGCCAGCTATAGTCAGCTTCCCCACCGTTGTGGAATTTCGTCCAACCCAGGCCCACCCCATCAGGAGCAAACCCTTCCTCAAAGCTTCCGTTGGTCAGGCGTTCGGAGGGGGCGTTGGCCAGGGGTAGAAGGGCAGGGAAGAGGAACAAGCTGGCAAGGCCCAGAGCTAGCAACAGCCCCAGGACTTTAAGCGATCGAGCACTCATGGCTCACCTCCTCGAAGTGTAATCAAAGGCTACCGTTTGATCGAGTTGTTCGTTCATGGTAGCAACCGCAGGATTAGGGACCATACCTGCAAAGCGCGGGTCGGCCCCAGTCCTATTCATAGGCATCGCCTCCTTTGCCGAGGGTCTGAACAAGCAAGCATGAGGGCATAGACAAAAACACCTAACCGCTTATCGGCTAGATATGACATAATGAATTATACCATAGATTCGTGACTTTTGGCAAGAGGCAAAATCCTTAAAATTTTGACCGCTTGAAACCGGTTAGCCGCGCAGGTGGGCTCTAAGTCTTCGCTCCAGTTGCTTCACAATACGGGCTTGCAGACGACCGACCTCCTCATCGGTCAAAGTGCGATCTTCCGCCTGGAAAGATAGAGAGTAAGCCAGGCTCTTCTTACCAGCCTCAATCTGCTCTCCGCGATACAGATCGAAGAGGGTGACTCGGGCCAGGAGATTTCCCCCAGCTTTGGTGATCACTTCCTGTACCTGGCGGGCCGGTACCTCCTCATCCACCACGATAGCCAGGTCCTGAGTGACAGGTGGGAAGCGCGACACGGGTTGCATGGTCCGAACGTACTCTGCTTGACCCAGCAGAGCATCCAGATCGAACTCCGCCAGACAGGCCCTTTGTGCTGGCAGATCAAAGGCTTCCCGCACAAGGGGATGCACTTCACCCATGATCCCTATCTCCACTCCTGCCACTCTGAGGAGAGCAGTCCGCGCCGGATGGAAAGTAGAGTGCTGTACTGGTTCGAAGATAGGCTCCTCCACCCCCAGGTGAGCCAGGAGTGACTCAACCACCCCTTTTAGATCATAGAAGTCCATCCCTTCCGCCGATGCTGTGGTCCAGGATCGCTCCAGGCGTGGCCCACTCAAAGCTATCCCCAGGCGCCTTGGCTCTTCAGGGAGTTGTTGGTTTTTCACCGGCAGATAGACGTGGCCGATCTCGAAGATGGTGACGCGGTCGCTGTAGCGGAAGTTGTCGCGCATCGTTTCCAGGAGGCTGGCCATAAGGGTGCGACGCATGTACTCCCGTTCGGGGGTGAGAGGATTGGCCAGCCTGATATACTCCTCCTCCGCAATCTTCACCTCCCCTGGCGTCAGCTTGGCAACGGTGTCCAGACTGGTCAGGGAGTAGGTGATAACTTCATCCAGACCACATCCTACCAGGATGTCACGTACGCGCTCTTCCCCCTCAAGGTCCACGTTACGGCGCTGCGGCGGCAGATCATCCCCCATTAGCGTGCAAGGGATTCTATCGTAGCCATAGACGCGAGCTACCTCCTCAATGATGTCGGCTGGTATCTCCACGTCAATGCGGTGGTCGGGAACAGTGGCCTTGATTGCTTCGTCTTCCCGTGCGCACTCGAACTCCAGCGCTTCCAGGATTCTCACAATTTCATCAGCGCTGATAGCTGGGCCCACAATGCGCTTCACCTCAGCGGCTGTGATCTCCACCACTCGTTTCTCTTGCTTGACCGGGTAAGCGTCTGCAATGCCAGCGGCGATCGTTCCTCCGGCCAACTGACGCATCAATTCACTGGCCCTGGTGACGGCCGGAACGGTCAGTTCGGCCGGCAGCCCCCTGGAGAAACGCAGACTGGCCTCGCTGGGAAGCTTGAGCGTCTGCGAAGTGCGACGGTTGCTGATGTTGTTGAAGTTGGCTGATTCGAGGAGGATGTTGGTGGTCTCTTCGCTTACTTCACTTTCAAACCCCCCCATTACCCCGGCAATGGCAACCGGTCCCCCGCCGTCGGTGATGAGGAGCATATCCTCGCTCAAGTGACGGTGTACCCCATCCAGGGTGGTTATGCTCTCTCCTGCCCGTGCCCTCCGTACAATGATGATCGGTGGTGGGTCATCGGGCTTCGATGGAATCACCCCAGCTCGGTTGCGGAGCTTGTCATAATCAAAAGCATGCAGCGGTTGCCCCCATTCCAGCATGACGTAGTTGGTGGTGTCTACGATGTTGTTGATCGGTCTCATGCCAGCCAGGGTCAAGCGGCGTTGCATCCACCGGGGTGAGGGGCCAATCTTCACCTCTTTGATCAGGGTGGCACTATAGCGACTGCAGAGGTCGGGATCGGCGATCTCTAGCTCAATCTGGCCGGCGATGGGGTCACTTGTGGCCTCCATGTGAGGCACCTCCAGGCTGATCTTTTTGCCTGTCAAGGCGGCCACCTCACGCGCTATCCCGATGATGGACAGGCAGCGGGCCAGGTTGGGTGTCAGGTCCAGGTCGAGAATGATGTCGCCCATGTAGTCAGCAAGGGGCATCCCTAGCGGAGCCTCGTCTGGCAAGAGCATGATCCCCTCATGATCATCTGAAATTCCCAGTTCCTTTTCAGAGCAGACCATACCCTCCGAACGGACCCCCCGGATTTTGGTAGGTTTTAAGGTCATATAGCGCAACTCATCGGCGTGACCGTCAATCAGGCGTGCTCCAATCTTGGCGAAGGGGGCTTTAAGGCCGCTGGCTCCGACCGGCACATTGGGTGCTCCGGTGACAACAGCTACGGGTTCCTCGGCCCCATAATCCACCACAGCGATAGTCAGGCGGTCGGCGTTGGGGTGAGGGCGTACCTCAATGATCTCGCCCACCAAGATCTTGTCTCTATCCCACGGTAGCCGCCTGCGTCTACTTCGCTTAGGCGGCTCCACCCCCTCTCGTTCTGGCTCTGGGAGGCCGATGTATTCGATGGCAGCTACCTCCAACCCAGCCAGGGTCATGCGCTCGGCCAGTTCTTCAACCGGCGTGGTGATATCTACGTAGTCTCTCAACCAGCTCAAAGGTACTTTCATTGTTTCATCTCCCCGATAGTTTTCTAGGCATCAACTGAACTGTTCCAGGAAACGCAAGTCGTTGCTGTAAAACCAGCGGATGTCGTCAATGCTGTGCTTGAGCATGGTAATCCGTTCAGGTCCCATGCCAGCGGCAAAGCCGCTGTAGATCGTTGGGTCGTAGCCACCATTCTGGAGGACCACAGGATGTACCATGCCGGCGCCCATGATCTCCAGCCAGCCAGAGTACTTGCAAATGCGACAACCAGCCCCACCGCAAATAATGCAGTCCATGTCCACCTCCACGCTTGGCTCAGTGAAGGGGAAATAGCTGCAACGGAAGCGTACCTGGCGGTCAGCGCCGAACATTTGACGGGCGAACTCAGTCATTACCCCCTTCAGATCGGACATGGTGATACGTTTGCCCACGGCCAACACTTCCACCTGGTAGAACATGAACTCTGAGCGGGCGGTAACCTGCTCGTGTCGATAGCACATGCCGGGCAGGATAACGCGGATAGGTTCCGGGTAGTACTGCCGCATGGCATGAATCTGGCCCGGCGAGGTATGGGTGCGCAACAAGACCCCCTCCCTGGTCGTATACAAAGTGTCCCACATGTCACGAGCTGGGTGGCCGGGAGGCATGTTTAGTAGTTCGAAATTGTACAGGTCCAGTTCCACATCCCGGGCGGTGAAGACCTGAAAGCCCATCCTTCCGAAGATTGAGTATATTTCCCGCAAGGTCCTGGTGGTCGGATGCAGGTGACCAAGGTGCAGTGGCCTTCCTGGTAGAGTGATATCAATCCGCTCTTCCTTCAGGGAACGGGCCAGTTCCTCATCTTTGAGAACCTCCATTTTCGTTTCATAAGCCGATTGCAGAGCCAGCCTGATCGCGTTTCCACGCTGCCCGACGGCCGGCCGCTCTCCACGTGGTAGCTTCCCCACATTGCGCAGGATTTGATTCAGTTCGCTTTTTTTGCCCAGGTGGGTGATCCGCCACTGGTCAAGGGCTGTCAAATCAGCCACTTCCTCCAGCTCCTGAAGCGCTTTGGTTTCCAATTGGTCCAGTTTGTCTAACATCTCCTTCAACTCCTTCCCAAGGTTTGGACGATGCGGGATGCGCAAAACCAAAAAACGGTTGCCAACCTCGTCAGGGACGAAGTGGGCAACCGTCCATCTCCGCGGTACCACCCTGCTTGACCAGCATAGGCTGGCCCTCTCACTACCGACGGCCGAAGGATGTTCGGCGTATCGGCTGCCCGGCTAACGGTGGGCGTTCCGGGATGAACTACTGAGGTCGCCGATGACCCGTTCCCCCATCCGGCTCGGGAGTGAACTTCAGCCGGTTTCCTCCCAAGAGGGTTTTCAGTCTATGACCCTCCCTCCCTGAGGGATTTCGCCAGCCTACTCTCTCCGTCTTTGCCGTTGCCAGCTATTACTTTTTGTAATTATACCATCTTTGCCCCAATTTGGCAAGCTCTTGACATAGCTGCTTGAAATGTGGTAAAATAGCGTTGGCAATGGGCGA
>JBHIDP010000083.1:0-10617 GCA_046760185.1 Anaerolineae bacterium | reverse complement strand
CAGCCCGGATTGGGTCAGGAGAAAGCCTTGCATAAATCGGCTCCAGTGAGTCCGAGAGCCCTTTCTTGCTACCAAGGGGCGTCCTCGCCCCGCCCTGAGTGCCCCCAAAGGCCCAGAACGGGGCGGGGACGCCCCTCGAGAGCAATTATGCAAGGCTCTCTCAGGATAGAAATCTGAACGATAGGAAAAGGGCAAGGAGAGTCACAAAGGCCAGCTCAAGGACAAGACCTCTTGTCAGTTGCCCTTTCAACCTCTGCCTGGCCAGTCCCGTGGCAACATAGAACATGAGCAGGAGAAATACCCCAGCCACCAGGCTCTCCAGCCTCCAAAAATTCAGGGCCCAAACGATTTCAGCCATGATAAGACCCACCACCAAGCTGCTAATGGTGGGTCGCGCCAGTCTCTGTCCTGGCCTGTGCAAAAGACTCAAAGCAAGGACCGCACTCAGGGCACCAGTGGTTGTGGCCGACAGGAGACTGCGGACCTTGCTGGCGTATATCATGGTGAAAAGGATGAGCGCCAGGAGGTAGGTGATCATCTCCAGGGTCCAGCGAACTGGCCCAAAATGAGATCCACCGGGGGTGACCAGATAATATTCCCCTTCGACGAGAAGGCCCAGCAACAGGCCGCTCAGCCCTAACCCGACCAGCCAAAGGTTTATTGGGAGCAGAAGGGGAAGGCCAAAAACAGCAGAGATCGCCATCAGGCAAGGCGGGACCCAATGAGGGAAGGTCGGCTGCCTGTCCACCCCCTGACTTTCGGGATGGGAACGCAATATGACTTCGGTGCCACTGGCGGTCAAAGCCACCAGGATGGCTGCCATCAACCATTGGACCGATAGAGTGAAACCCAGTGGTGAGCCCAAGATCATGAAAGAGAAGGTTCTGGCGGGTAGCTCCATGAGGCGGGTTGATGCCAGACCGATCAGGAACAAACAGAGCAGGATGCTAAGTCGTTCGTAATGATCGTTCACCATGGCGCTGATCCCCCTGGCCTATCAACTTCTTTCAAGCCGCTTATCAGATGTCCAGACCCATTCTATTTTCTCCCATTTCTTTTGTCAAACGTAGGTCAGTGTGCTATAATCTCGCCATGCTGCCTTATGCTTTCCTCGGATTGCTGGCGGGCTGGTTCATCAACCTGACCGCTGACTACCTTCCTCAGCGACAGTCCCCTCTTCAGCCACCTCGCTGTCCCTATTGCGGGCAGGGGCGGGGGGCACTTGACTGGCTCTCCACCCTGAGCTATGCCCTGTTGCGGGGCCGTTGTGCGTACTGTCATGCTCCTATTTCCCTCCGCTGGCCTATGGTGGAACTGGGTACTACTCTCCTTTTCGCTTTCCTCCGGCAGCAATATGCCTTCTCCCTTCAACTGATCCTGGTCACCCTCTATGTCTGTATCCTCATCCTGGTCTTTGTCATTGACCTGGAGCACCGCCTGGTTCTCAATGTGGTTGTCTTGCCGGCCATGGCTTTGGCCATACCTGGCAGTTTCTTTCTCCCACATTTGGGATTGGTCAGTTCGCTCCTTGGCGGACTGGTCGCCTTCGGTCTGTTTTTCCTGGCCGCTCTGATCTACCCGGGGGGCATGGGGTTTGGTGATGTCAAACTGGCGGCCTTTATCGGCCTCATTACCGGCTTCCCAGTTGTGCTGGCTGCCCTGCTGATAGCGGTTCTTATGGGCGGTGCCATAGCCGCTATCCTCCTCCTGGCCAGGATAAGAGGGCGAAAGAGCGCCATTCCCTATGGTCCTTTCCTGGTCTTGGGCGGTATGGTTGCCCTGTTCTATGGCCGAGAGATAGTGGAGTGGTACCTGCGATTCTACGCTTGAAATGAACCTTTGACAGGGTTAAGTTGTGATGTTATTATAGGTAGGATAGACACCCCAGGCTTATTTTTGGTAGCCTAACTGCTTCCCACTATCTTCACCGCAACCGCCACTGGACAGTGTTGCCCTATGTGCTTTCCATCGTCAGGAGTTGATCAAAGGTTAGGAAGAGAAAGGAGGCGATGCCCCAGTCCCCTTAACAACAGCCTCTTACCTTGTCGGCAGCCACTGCGTGGTCAAGGGGGACAAAGAAAAAACCTTATATCCTGGATTGTGTCAGACTTAAAGTATAGGAGGAGGAAAGATGGCTATGAAGAAGTTAGGGATATTGTTCTTGGCTGTAGTCGCTTTGAGCCTCATGGCCGCTCAGTGTGCGCCTGCGGCTACACCGACGCCAGCCCCGCCGCCCGCTACCGAAGCACCTACCCCCACGCCTGTCCCGCCCACGCCCACGCCGGTCCCTGGCCCAACGGGGGAGATCGTTGAGCTGTCGGGCATTGACCCCAACACCCTGGACCCCTACCAGATGACGACCACCAATCCGGAGGGCAACATCGCCCGCCACATCTGGGACATGCTCGTCTGGAGAACCGCTGACGGGGAACTGTTGCCCATGCTGGCCACCTCGTGGGAGCTCGTTGACGACCTGACCTGGGAGTTCAAGCTGCGGGATGACGTCTACTTCCACAACGGCGAGCACTTCACCGCCGAGGCGGTCAAGTTCTCTCTGGAGCGGGCCCGCGACCTGGAGGAGTCGGTGGACACCACGCCCTTCGAGCTCTTCTACGAATCGTCGGAGATCATTGACGACTACACCATCCGCATCCACACCGAGAAACCGGCTCCCAAGATGATCTACGCCCTGTCGAATTTCATGATTCTGCCGCCCCAGTACTACACTGAGACATCGCTGGAGGTGGCGGCGGACAACCCGGTGGGATCCGGCCCCTACAAGTTCGTCAGTTGGGTGAGGGATGGGCCCCTGGTCATAGAGGCTAACGAAGACTACTGGGGGGATGTCCCCGCCATCAAGACCATCACTGTCCGGGCCGTGCCCGAGGCGGGAGCCCGCATTGCCGAACTGGAGGCCGGCACCGCCCAACTCATCACCAACGTTCCCCCTGACCAGATAGACCTGGTGGAGACGGACATCTCTCGCCTCGAGGCCGTAGAGGGGCTTCGCCGCATCTTCATTTACATCTATTCTGGCGATGAGAGCAAGCCCTGGGCTGACAAGCGGGTGCGGCAGGCCATGAACTACGCCGTGGACGTGGATACCATCGGCCAGACCCTCTTTGCCGGTTACGCCAAGCGCTACGGCAGTTGGGTCAACCCACCCAACAACAACCCCGAGCTCAAGCCTTACCCCTACGATCCTGAGAAGGCCAAGGAGCTGCTGGCCGAAGCTGGCTACCCCGACGGCTTCGACGTCAAACTGCACACACCGGTGGGGCGCTACAACAAGGACAAGGAGGCAGCCGAGGCTATTGGGGCCTACCTGACGGAGGTCGGCATCCGGGCGGAAGTCATCCCCATGGATTGGGCCACCTACGTCCAGGAGATGCTGATCCCCAGGCAGAATCTGGAGATCGGTCTGATCGGTTTGGGCTCCGGGGCCAACGACCTTGATGACGCCATGAACCTTGTCAAGGAGTGGCCCCTCAGTATCACCGATTGGTACAACGAGGAGTACGAGACGCTCTACAACGAGGCCAATGCCACCCTGGACGACGCCAAGCGTCAGGAGCTCCTGTTCAAGGCCCAGGCCATCGCCTACGAGGAGTGCCCCTGGATCTGGCTGTGGCGGCAGTACGACTTCTACGGGGTGAGCAAGAACCTGGAATGGACGGCTCGAGCCGATGAGTTCATAGATTTCCGCCACGCCAGGCTCACCGGAGAATAGCGGGCCGGGAGCCTTTGGCTTCAAGGGCCGTGGCTGCATACGATAGAGACAGCAGGGGGGCGGAGCTCTGCCTCGTTCGACGGCTCGACTGAGGCTTCGACGGTGAGGGCTTCGACTGAGCTCAGCCGAATGTCCTCAGCCGAACCGCTCGCCGAAGTCTGAGGCTCACGAACGTCTTAACAATGGGGGCTCCGCCCCACCTTGCGGGTAGGTGCAAGACCTGCCCCTACCACGGATCTTTTCCTTGACCGGAAGGGAGAGCAGTGTCCAGGTACTTCTTTAGACGGTTTCTGTGGTCGCTTTTTGTCATGTGGGGGGTCACCTTGCTGGTCTTTTTCGCCATCCATTTGCCGGGAGGGGGTGACCCGTCAATGTTGTATTTGCCTTTGCACGCCTCTCGGGAACAACTGGATGCCTTCAGACATAAGATGGGCTTCGATCAGCCAGTGCATATCCAGTATCTGCGTTGGCTGGGCCGGGCGGTACGCGGTGATTTCGGCACTTCCCTTCGCTTTGCCAAGCCCGTCTTCCCCCTCATATTGGAGCGGATGCCGGCCACCCTGGAATTGGCCGTGGCCGCCCAGATCTTTGCGCTGACGTTAGCTTTCCCCCTGGGCGTTCTGGCCGCTGTGCGTCGCAACTCTATATACGACGGCTTGACCATGCTAGGAGCCCTGTTCGGCCAGTCCATGCCCGGCTTCTGGCTGGGGCTGATGCTGATGCTGATCTTCGGCGTTGTCTTGCGGCTTTTGCCCATCTCGGGGCGAGAAGGACCAGAACACCTGATCTTGCCAGCCATAACTTTGGGGACTTTCTTCCTGGCCAGGAACACTCGCCTGATGCGCTCGGGTATGCTGGAGGTGTTAGGCCAGGATTACATCACCACGGCCCGCTCCAAGGGTCTGGGGGAGAGGATCGTCCTCTGGAAGCACGCCTTGAAGAACGCCCTGATCCCTCTGGTCACCATGGTGGGCATGGACTTCGGTGCCCTTTTGGCTGGGACGGTAGTGACCGAGACCGTCTTTGCCTGGCCGGGGGTGGGCCGCTTGATCTTCATGGCCATCAATCAACGTGACTTCCCTCTGATCCAGGCCGCCGTTTTCTTGATCGCCGTCATCTTTGTGACCACTAACCTGCTGGTAGATCTGTCATATATCTATCTTGATCCACGTATCAGGTTGGCAGAGAGTTAGGGAGGATAGGATGCAACAGCGCGCTATCGAAGCCCTTCGGGTTGAGCCCCACCCTGAGCCCCGCAGTGAGCAGCCTGCGTCGGGCCCCGGCCTGAGCCGGGACGAAGGCTCAGGCGAGACGGACGAACTGCGGGACGAAGGACCTCAGGACGAAGGTCGGGAGAGCCATACGGCTGTTGCCCTCCCTCAATGGGAGGTACCTACCAGGGCAAGAGCAACGAAATTGCCCTCTATCTTGCACAGCCTGCTGCAGAACAAGATCGCCGCCCTGGGGGTGCTCATCGTCCTGGGCATGATCTTTGTGGCCATCTTCGCTCCCTCCATCGCTCCTCACCAGCCAGGGGGAGATGTCTCCATCGGCGAGCAGTTGAAACGCCGCTTGAAACCCCCGGCCTGGGTCGAAGGAGGGTCGCCTGAGTTCCTCCTGGGGACTGATTCTCTGGGGCGAGATATCCTGAGCCGCATCATCTACGGGTCTCGCGTCTCCCTGACGGTCGGTTTCACGGCCGTGGCTTTGAGTGGGACGATAGGCGTCATCCTGGGCCTCATCTCCGGCTACTCGGGCGGCGTGGTGGACGATATCGTTATGCGCGTGGCCGATATCTGGCTGGCCTTTCCCTTCATCATCTTGGCCATTTTGTTTCTGTCGGTTCTGGGCCCGGGGTTAGACAAGCTCATCGCTGTCCTGGCCCTCGGGGGCTGGGTAGGGTACGCCCGGGTGACGCGGGGCCAGGTGCTGGCCGTGCGGGAGAAAGAATATGTGGAGGCCGCCCGGGCCCTGGGAGTGCCCCGTGTCCGCATCCTGTTCCGCCATATTATGCCCAATACTCTGGCTCCCATCATTGTCATCTCCAGTTTCGCCGTGGCTACCACCATCCTGGCCGAGGCGGCTCTGAGCTTCCTTGGATTGGGGGTGAAGCCGGCCATCCCCACCTGGGGCAGTATGTTGGCTGATGGACGCGACTACCTGAGGGATGCCTGGTGGCTGGCCACCTTCCCCGGCATCGCCATCATGATCACCGTCCTGGGCATCAACCTGTTCGGCGATTGGCTGCGGGACTATCTGGATCCCAGACTCAGGGTGTAGTCGTTATCTTGCCTTTACGTGTTGTCTACCTCTTCTGCTCTCCTCGCTGGCCAAGCTGTCTAGTCTTCAAGCGAGCCAGAAACCCCCGTCGTTCAGACGGGGGAGGGTTCCCTTCGGCTTCGCAGTTCGTCCCGCGTCTCGACTGAGCTCGACGAAGTCTCACTGCGGGGCTCAGGACAAGCCTCGCTGACCCAGGGAAGTCTCGAACGATAGGCTCTCCTTTGGTCAGCGAGCAGGTTCCCACCGGCTAAACCCTTCGGCAGTGAGCTCAGGGCCGAACTGCGCCGGGGGTTTGTCTCCAGCTTCCAGTTGTCTGGTTTATCGAAGACGTTCAAAGATCATGGTAGCTGGTGGCCTTCCTGGCCGCCAACTCCGCGGTGGGGTGCCCCGGGAGCTTTGCTTTTCACAATGGAATGGTGAGAGGAAAGAACGCGAAAGGGGCGAAAGGAGGAGATTTCATGGTCAATCTAAAGGCGATACATCGTTATATCGAGGAACACGAGGCGGAACACATCGCCAAAGTCCAGGAGTTTCTGCGGCAACCCAGCATCAGCGCCGAAAACTATGGTATACAGGAATGTGCCGAACTGTTACGCCAGTACTATGCTGATCTGGGTTGTCAGGAAGTGGAACTGGTGGAGACAGGGGGACATCCCGGGGTCTGGGCTTACTACGATGCCGGGGCACCCAAAACCATCGTCAACTACTGCATGTACGATGTGCAGCCGGTAGCTGGTGAGGAGTGGTCCTCGCCTCCCTTTGAGGCCCGACTGGTGGAGAAACAACCTTTTGGGAAAGTGATCATCAACCGCGGGGCCATCAATAGCAAAGGGTCCTATCGCATGTGGCTCAATGCCCTGCAGTCAATCATCGCTGTGGAGGGGAAGCTGCCGGTCAACATCATGTTTACCGCCGAGGGGGAGGAGGAGTTAGGGAGCCCTCATTTTCCCCAGATCATCAGCAAATACCAGGAGCGGCTGTGCACGGCTGATGCTTGCCTCAACCTGGGAGCTTCACAGGACCGGGAGGGCAAGATCCAGGTGACTCTAGGCAATAAGGGGATCGTCTATATGGAGTTGGAATGTACCGGACAAGAGTGGGGGCGGGGCCCGCAGCAATACGATGTCCACAGCAGCTTCAAGGCCGTGACCGATAGCCCGGCCTGGCGTCTGGTGCAGGCTCTATCGTCCATGACCTCTGAGGACGGCAACACGATCCTGATCGAGGGTTGGTACGACAAGGTGGCGGAACCGAGCCAGGAGGACCTGGAGTTGGTGGACAGGCTGGTAGATACCTTCGACGACAGGGTCTGGAAAGAGATACTCAAGGTCGAGCGCTGGATTGATGATGCTGAGGGGCGTGACCTTATCCTGAAGTATCTCTATTCCACCACCTTGAATATTGATGGCATCTGGGGTGGGTACACCGGCCCTGGTACCAAGACCGTCCTCCCTCACAAGGTGACCTGTAAAGTGGATACCCGCCTGGTTCCCAACCAGGAGTCCAAAGATGTCGTGCCCCTGATGAGGGCTCACCTGGACAAGCACGGCTACAGAGATATCCAGATTCGCCAACTGGGCGGCTATGAATGGTCCAAGACAAGTGTCAAAGAGCCAGTGGTGCGGGCCTTGTTAAACGTCTATGAGCAATACGGGGTTAAGGATGTTATCATCTGGCCCCACATGGGGGGCAGCGCTCCCATGTATCTTTACACCCGAGAGCCCCTCAACTTACCTTTGGTCTTCGGCGGCCTGGGCCATGGGGCCGGCGCCCACAGCCCGGACGAGTACCTGGTCATTGAGGGAAACGACAAGGTGGCCGGGCTGGTACGGGCCGAGCAGTCGTACGTGGATATGCTCTATACCTACGCCGAGTGGCCGGAATAATAGACAGCACGATTAGAGTTTGGACAATTGCGATTGTACGGGTTTTAACCGGTCCCTCCATAACAGGCAGAGCTGCCGATCACGCCCGATGATACTACCCTTTATCACCCCAGGCTTTTCTGCCTCGTTCTTTTGTGCTAAAATGGTGGGGCGCATTTTGACAGCGCTCCACTTTTTGATAGGCTTTTGCAGGTAACGTGGTCCCCAGGACTACACCACTGCCGACTGATAGGAGGAGGCTGCAAAAATGAAGGTTGGTCGCAACGACCCATGTCCCTGTGGTAGCGGGAAGAAGTACAAACACTGTTGTCTCAAGAAGGAGAAGGAGGTTCACAGCCATAGCGTTCGCATGGAGCGGGCCGATCAAACTCTCTTCAATAAAATGACAGATTTTGCCAATAACAGACGTTTTACCACCGATCTTTGGTCTGCCTTCGACCTTTATTGGGATAGAAGGCGCGACATTGATGACAAAGATACTCTCAATTCTGGCGAAGCCCTTCGATTCGTGGAATGGTATTTGTATGAGTACAGAACAGCCGAGGAGAAGAAGCGCATTATTGACATCTTCCTGGATGAGAAGAATGACGATCTGGAACCGGAGGAAAAGGTATGGCTGGATGCTTGGCGGAAATCTGTGCTGAGTATCTACCAGGTCACGGAAGTCCAAGAAGGGATTGGAGTTCATCTCCATGACGTCCTGCAGGAGCTTGACTACGAAGTTGATGACCCGCGGACTTCCATGGAAGTGACAAAAGGGGAATTCCTGATGGCTCGTCTATTCTCCATTGACAGCAGTCATCGTCTATCGCGAACAGGGGTCGTCTTGCCGCAGCCTGTCGAAGAAGATCTGGTGGCCTTTGCCCAGGAGCAGTTCGAAAAGTACCAGGAAGTTCACTATCAGGCAACGTGGCCCGATTTTCTGCGGGAGATGGGGTATCTTTTCAATCACTTCCTGCTGGACGCGGCCGGAGAGGAGAAGAAGAAAGAAGTCAAGATAGCCGTGCCTGAAAGTGTGGAGATCGAAAGGGGCACGACCTTGCGTCGTTTTCTCATGGGCGAGGTGCCGGAAGAACTCTATCCCGAGGCAGAGCTAGCAGAGGTGCCGCCTCCTGAACGTGTGACCCCATCAGGAATCGAGCTGCCCCCAGGGGTCGAGCTGCCCAAAGAGGAGAAAAAGAGAAGCAGGCCCGCTCGAGAGGGCAAGAAGACCGAGAAGTAATTTTGTGAGCTCTGATCCGGTGGCCGGGGGGGGCCATTGAAGAAGTTTGACTATTTTGCACCAGGGAGTGTGAAGGAAGCTGTGACCTTGCTCCGGGAGCGGGGGCCGGAGGGCAAGGTGCTTGCCGGAGGTACCGATCTGATCGTGCAGATCAGAGAGAATATGAAAGGGATCGCTCCCAGTTATCTGGTGAGCCTCAAGAATCTGGCGGAACTGAGAGGGCTGGAGTACGATGTGGATAAGGGGCTGAAGATCGGAGCCCTGACTACCCTTCGGACACTGATCGAATCGCCAGTGGTGCAGGAGCAGTATCCCATTCTGGCCCAGGCAGCCGATGTGATCGGTTCGGTACAGATTCAGAACGTAGCCACAGTGGGCGGCAACCTCTGCAACGCCGCCCCCTCGGCTGACATGGCTCCGCCCCTTATCACCCTGGGAGCTGAGGTCACCATCGTCGGCCCTGACGGGGAGAGAACCTTGCTCTTGGAGGATTTCTTCACCGGGCCCGGCCAGACTGTGCTGGCTCCGGACCAGATTCTCACTGAGATCCATGTGCCTCCCCCGCTGGCTCACAGTGGTGGGGCCTACATGCGGCACACCACCCGGCAACGGATGGATATCGCTGTCGTAGGGGTGGGAAGCTTCGTCATCCTGGATGAAGCAGGGGCTTGCCAGGACCTTCGCATCGCCCTGGGAGCCGTCGCCCCGACCCCCATACGGGCCAAGAAGACTGAAGCGGTGTTGAGGGGTCAGACCCCTGAGGATAACCTCATCGAGGAAGCGGCCCGCGTCGCCTCGGAAGAATGTCGTCCGATCAGCGACGTTCGAGGCTCTGCCGAGTTCCGCCGTCATCTGGTGGGTGTATTGACCAAGCGGACCTTGGGAGCTGCCCTGGCTGCTGCTGGTTCCTGATTGCAGTATAACGTAGGGGCAATGCCTGGCGCTTGCCCCCTGAGGGGCTAGGAAAAACAGATGACAATTGTCGGGAGGCAAGGGTGAAGCATACTATCCATCTGACTGTGAACGGCGAGACCCACGAAGTTTCGAGCGCACCTTACCGCACCCTGCTGGAGGTGTTGCGTGACGACCTCCGCTTAACCGGAACCAAGGAGGGGTGTGGCACCGGCGACTGTGGCTCCTGCACCGTGCTCCTCGACAGCAAGGCGGTTGCCTCTTGTCTGGTACTGGCTGTGGAGGCTGATGGGCATGTCATCACCACCATTGAGGGGCTGGCTAGCAATGGTGATTTGCACCCCCTCCAGAGGGCCTTCATCGAGCACGGAGCTCTACAGTGTGGCTTCTGTACTCCAGGCCTCCTGATGTCTGCCAGGGCGCTCCTGGATGAAAATCCCCACCCCAGCGAGACTGAGATCCGTAAGGAAATCTCAGGCAATCTGTGCCGCTGCACTGGCTATGACAAGATCGTACGGGCTATCGCCGCAGCAGCTAAGAGCCTATCCGAAAACCCAGCAGCGGGGGCTCCCATGCCCCCACTGGGC
>JBHIDP010000082.1:0-11209 GCA_046760185.1 Anaerolineae bacterium | reverse complement strand
GAGCGGAGAAGGATGAAGCCCACCTGGGGGCCGTTGCCGTGGGTGATGACGATATTCCAGCCCTGCTCGATCATGCAGGCGATGTGGACGCAGGTCTCGCGGGTGGTGGCGAACTGATCGGGCACGGTCTGGTGATGGCGGTCTTTGATGAGAGAGTTGCCGCCGATAGCCACGACTGCTACCTTCTTGGTCATGGGTCTTCTCCTGAGTGACTAGGGAATGAGGGAATCGGGAAATCAGGCGCGTCAGAGGTGAGGTGAACTTCGTCGACCACTCCGTCTTCGCGGATGAGCTTGTCGCCGAATTCCTCTTGCCCCTGTTTCTTGCGACGGAGGTAGCCGATGTAGCCGTGCAGGGATTTCTGGGCCTCGGCTTCTGTATCGTATGCCCACTGGAGCTGATCGGAGTTGACGTAGCCGACTACCTGGGCGGAGGCGAAAGCACTTCGCACCTCGCCACCTCCTGATTCCCTGTTCCTCCCGTTTACAGATTGGCCATCGTCAATGCCATCACCGCCTTCTGGACGTGCAACCGGTTCTCGGCCTGGTCGTAGACGACACTCTGAGGACCGTCAATGACGGCATCGGTGACCTCAATGTTGCGGTCGGCGGGCAGGCAGTGCATGTAGATAACGTCGTCACTGGCCAGGCCCAGGCGTCGTTCGTCGGTGATCCAACTCTCATACTTGCGGCCGATGCGCGCGCTCTTCTCATTGTCGGTGGTGGTCAGGAGCGCGCCCCAGCTCTTGGGGTAGACGATCTCCGCATCCCTGAACCCCTCGTCCATGTCGTGGACAACCTCGAATGTGCCGCCGTAGCGTCTGGTGTTGGCCTCGGCCTGGGCCATGATCTCAGGCATCAGCTTATACTCAGGCGGGTGGGCCAACACGACGTTCATGCCGAAGCGGGTCATCTGCAGGATGAGCGACTGAGGCACGGAGATCGGCTTCTGGTAGCTGGCGGCGTAGGCCCACGACACGGCGATTTTCTTGCCGCGCAGGTCGGTCCCCTTCTTCTCCATGATGGTCATCAGGTCAGCCAGGATCTGGAAGGGATGGTAGATGTCGCACTGCATGTTCAGAACTGGCGCTCGGCTGGCTTCCGCAACTTCACGGATGTACTTGTTGCCGATCTGCCAGTCAACCTGGCGGATGGCGATGCCGTCGGCATAACGGCCCAAAATCTCGCCGATCTCCTTGGCCGTGTCGCCATGGGCGATCTGTGTCGTGCGGCTCTCGATGAACATGGCATGCCCGCCGAGCTGTGCCATGCCTGCCTCGAAGGATGCCCGTGTCCGCGTGCTCGAGAAGAAAAAGAGCATGGCCAGCACCTTGTCACGCAGCAGGGCGTGCGGTTCACCCAAGGCGGTCTTGCGCTTGAGGTCGAAGGCGACTTCGAGCGCCGTTTCGACCTCCTCGCGGGTCCAATCCAAATCGCCGATAAGATCTCGGCCGCGCAAGTTGGTCTGCATAGGGTTATCCTCCCTACTACTCTATCGCCCCCAGAATGAGCGCCAGCAGCGCCATGCGCACTAGCACGCCGTTATAGGCTTCGACCCAGTAACGGGCATGCCGCGTCGTGTCCACATCCACGGGTAGCTCGTCCATGCGCGGCAGAGAGTGCAGCACGATGGCGTCGCTCTTGCCCTTGTCGCGCAGCATCTCCCGCGTCACTCGATAGGCCGCCGGCGTAATCCCCTTGTCGGCTACGGCTTCGACCCGAGACTTGGTGTAGTCGGCCTGGACAACGGGCTCCATGTAGATCACGTCAGCGTCGGCGATAGCTTCCTCCACCGTTTCTACCTCGCGGAACCGCAGATTGCGGTCAGACAGCTCTTTCTTAAACTCTTCGGTCAAGGACATCTCCGGAGGCGACACGAAGGTGGCCTTGATGTCGAACTGGGTCATGGCATACCCTATCGAATGCATGGTGCGCATACGCATGTCACCGATGCACAGGAAGTGCAGCCCATCCAGGTGGCCTTTCTCGCGCCAGATGGTGAACATGTCCGTCAGAACCTGTGTGGGATGCTCGCCCCACCCGTCGCCGCAGTTGATGATCGGCACACTGGCCCACTTGGCTGCCTCGTGCGGCGCACCCTGCTGGAAGTGACGCATGGCGATCACGTCGCCGTAGAACTCGAGCATTCGAACCGTATCCTTGATGGACTCCTGGTAGAAATCGCCGGCGCGCGTCATCTTGAAGTCAGCAAAGCCCAGCACGTGTCCGCCCAGCCGATGCATGGCCGCCTCGGTGCTCAGCCGCGTACGCGTGCTGGGCTGATAGAAGGCGGTCAGCAAAGTCTTGTGCGCCAGCAGATCACCATTGCGGCGATCACGGGCGTATGGTTCGAGCTCCTGGGCCACCTGGAAGACCCGGAAGTACTCCTCGCGCTCAAAGTCCTTGAGCGACAGGATGTCCCGTCCTAGAAAGCTCCTCATGTTGTTACCTCCTGGTAATGTTCTTTTTCAAACTGGGATAACCACGAACCCGCTGCGCCCCGCCACGCTGCCCATGCGGTCGGTGAAGACCTGGACGAAGCCGACGCGCTCCATCTCCTCTGTGACCCGCGCCGCCACCTCGCCCTCCTGAGTGGAGAGGCTGGGCGTGCGAACGAGATCCTGCAGGAAGGCGATCAGGGCTTTCTTATCCTGAGACGATATCTGAAAAGCCAACTCAGACCCCTCCCGCCCGTTCTACCATCCGGCGGCTGATCTGGTTGTGGCGCTCGATGACGGGACCCAGGTCAACGGTCTTCAGCTCTCCATCTTCCACCACCACCTTTCCGTTGATGACCGAAAGGCCCACCCGCTGTGGGGTACAAAAGACCAGGGCGGCCAGGGGGTCATGGAGGGCTCCGGCATAGTCCAGACGGTTCAGGTCGAAGGCGATGAGGTCAGCGGCCTTGAGCGGTTCGAGGGATCCGATATCATCGCGCCCCAGCACCTGCGCGCCGCCCAGCGTGGCCAGTTCCAGGGCCTGTCGAGCGCTAAGGGCAGCGGGACCAAGCCTCACCCGCTGCAGAAGCATAGCCTGTCTTGCCTCGGCCAGCATGTGGGATGAGTCGTTGCTGGCGCTCCCATCCACTCCCAGCCCCACCGGCACTCCGGCTGATAGCATTTCTGCCACTGGAGCTATGCCTGATCCCAGGCGCATGTTAGAGCTCGGACAGTGCGTTACCCCTGTCCCCGTCTCAGCCAGGGATGTCACCTCCTGATCGTTCAGGTGGATACCGTGGGCGTACCAGACGTCATTTCCCAGCCACCCCAGTTCGGTAGCGTATTCGACCGGCCGCTGACCGAACTTTTCCAGGCAGAACTCCTCCTCATCCGGGGTCTCGGCCAGGTGGGTATGGCAGCGCACGCCGTAAGCCAGGGCCAGCCTACGTGCTTCACGCATCAGATCGGCCGTCACGGAGAAGGGGGAACAGGGGGCGATGGCGATGCGGCACATTGAATAGGGCCCTGGGTCATGATACTCCTCGATGACTCGCCGACAATCGGCCAGGATCACTTCTTCCGGCTCAACCACTCCATCGGGGGGAAGGCCCCCTCGTGACTGGCCCAGGGACATACTCCCTCGTGTCGGGTGGAAGCGGATGCCCAGCTCCTGGGCGGCCCTGATCTCATCGTCCAGACGAACGTCGTTGGGGAAGAGATAGAGATGATCGGCAGCAGTGGTGCAGCCGGAGAGGAGTAGCTCCGCCAACCCGACCACAGCGCTGACGTAGACTGCCTCTGCGGTCAGTTCAGCCCAGATGGGGTAGAGCGTCTTCAGCCAGGAAAAGAGGTTAGCATCCTGTGCCGCCGGGACTGCCCTGGTCAGAGTCTGGTAGAGGTGGTGGTGAGTGTTAACCAATCCGGGCAGGACAAGCATGTCGTCTGCCTCGAGCACCTGGTCAGCGTTATTGGGCAACTCTGCCGTGGGTCCTACCTCTACAATGACGTTGTCCTGGACAAAAATGGCCCCATCCTCGATTTGACGACGCTCTTCGTCCATGGTCACCAGGCAGGCGGCGTGCCGTACTAGAAGTGTGGTCACGACGACTCCTCACCCTCTGTTGGCCGCTGTCGCCATTCCCTGTAGATCAACCAACTGCTGGTCAGCATACCCAGACCCAGCATTACGGTGGCAAGGTATGGAAAGTTAGGAGTTGGCCCCATCGTTACGACGAAACCATCTATGGCTACCCTATAGCCAAGGGAGGCAGCATCCCGTGTGCCAGCCACCGTCAACTGAAGAGTGTGTTCGCCGTTCCCGGCCCTTCGCACTATCGGTAGCCGGGCTTGCCATTCAACCTTAGGGGAGTAAAGGTTAACATAAGTTTTACCGTCTGTGCTCCTGATCAAACCGGGCACTGGGTGACCATCGAGGGTAGCCTCTAGTCGGCCCGATTCCTGGTCCCGCAGCGCGATGAGGTCCAGATTATCTCCACGAAAGGTGATGGTTAATCTGTCACCGGGGGTAGTGCTAACCAGGTGAGCCTGGGCGCTGGCCTGTTCGGCAATGGTCAAATGCCACCCCCTTTTGGCTGCAAGGGCCGGGTTGGTCTCTTGATAAATACCTGGCCTGGCTACTTCTTGGGCGGCTGTTGCCCGCTGCACCGCTCGGTAAGCCAGGCGGGGGGTAAAGTCCACATCCACCATGCGAAAGTAGTAGTCAGGACGAGCCGGGGGGATGTTGCCCACCTGGCGGAAATACCATATGGCGAACATCCCTGCCCAGAGCCACTCTCGGCGGGCCATATCTATTCCCTGTACTATGAAGCTTGCTTGTTCAGTCTCATCTACCCTTTTCCAGGTGAGCTTCTCCTCCGGGAATGTGGCTGGCGAGGCGTTCCACCCGTATTCGTTGAACCAGACGGGCTTGTTGTGGTCACCATATTTCTCCATGATCTCTCGCTGGAGCACCACCCGGGAGAAGTTTAGTACCTGAGGATCGGGGGGATCGTCAGGAGGTCGGTCCATGCCAAAAGCATTAACTGAAAGGATATCAAAGTAATCTTTGGCCCCGGCCTGGTACATCGCTTCCAGGAAATCCAGATCGTTCATGCTGATCCAGCGGCCGGGCTCAGGGTGGGCCTGTCCCAGGGTGGGGGCTAAGGGAGCACTGAGGATGTAGACATCGGGGTCGGCCTCTTTGGCCCGTCGGTAGGCTACCTTGAGCAGTTCCGTGTATCCTACCGGGTCCACAGGGCGATTGCCCCATTCGGGGAAGATGTTGGGCTCATTCCAGATTTGGATATATTGGATACGCCCCTTGTAGTGTTTGACGAACTCGTAGACGAAGTCGCCGTAATCATCGAAGTTGTCCGGGGGGCGTTCTTTGTAGGTGTTGTCCTGGCGGGTCCAATCCGGAGGGCGGTCCAGACGGGCCACAATCTGTAGACCGTGTTTCTGGCAAAGCTCTACGATGCGGTCGAACTTCAACCAGCTACTCTGCCGGGTAGCGGGGGTGCGAAAATCACCTTTTTGCACCGGTTCGATCTCCTCCCAGGGAAAATGCTGCTTAACCCAGCCAAGACCGGCCTCCTTGGCCAGTTGCAACGTTTTCTCCCGTTTCCAGTCCTCAACCTCGCGTTCCAGGAAAAAGTTGGCTCCGTAGGGGTTTATGTCTGTATTGGGGATTAGGCGAGCTGGTCTCTCCTTGACATCGGCTGCCCCCTGAGCCAGGCTGAAGGAGAGAAGTATCCAGCCCAGTGCACCCGCCATAGAAATCAGGCCAAACAGAAAGAGATAAAGCCTCTTCCTGAACCGCAGGGAAGTCAGCAACTTGCCTCCAATTGTCGTCTATATGGGGTGATATCGCCAGGGGAAGTATACCAAAGGGGGAGTTAAAAAGCAACTCTTTTTCACAGCGTAGCGAACAGCTCCAGGTAGTCCTTCAGATGGCGAGTGCAGAGGAAATGTCGCCGGACGTGCTCCTTGGCCCGAGTTCCCATGCCTTTGGCCTCCTCTCGATGATCGAGCAGATACAGTGCCTTTTGAGCACAGTCTTGTACGCTGGCGACCAGGAAGCCGGTCTCCCCATCAATGACCTGCAGGGGAATGCCGCCCACGTTCCCTCCTATGACTGGCTTGCCCTTCCACAGGGCCTCGGTAACCACCAGCCCAAACCCCTCGCGAGTTGATTTCTGGATAATCACATCCGAAACGTTCTGGAAAGCATTGACCTCCAGATTCCCCACGCCATCCAGATTGGACAGGATGTGGATGTCGAAGTCCTCCCCGGCATGACGAAGGGTGCGAGCGTAGAAGTGGATGCCCTCTGGATCATCCAGGGCCATGGCCCCCACCAGGGCCAACTGCACCTCGGGCCTCACAGCCTTGACCAGGCGATAGGCATCAATGACCCCCAAAGGGTCCTTCCAGGGATCGAAACGGGAGACCTGGGTCATAAGCGGTCTATCGGTGTCTATTCCAAATCGAGCCAGGATCTGGCGGCTCTCTTCCAGGCTGAGAGGGCGATTTTTGTCCGACAAAGGATCAATGGAGGGGGGGATTACAGCCAACCTTTCGAACTTAAGATCGCCGGCATAGCGTGCCAGGTGGAAGACAGCAGCGTCGTACGGTTCGACGTAAGCCTTGAGAAGCTTCCAGCCTCGATGATTTGGAGTGGAGGTGTCAATGTGACAGCGCCAGATCCATTTCTCCTCCTTGGCCCTCCCGTGAAAGTGCAGGATGGCCGCTGGCTGCGGGTCATGGATCACCACAAAATCGTGGTCCAACTCCAGGAGGGCAGCGTTTCTTTCGTTGTTGCGGAGGTAGATGTCCACCATTTCCTTGGTTAGCTCTATAGACATGCCCTGCAGGGTATTGTGAAGAGCCTTGGTGACGGTGAAGAACTCCTGTTCGGCCATCATCACCTGCCACTCAGCTTCCAATCCTGCATCTCGCATCAGGGGCACCAAGGTGTACAGCAGTTCAGCTACGCCGCCACCGTAAGCGGTGGCGCTGAGGTGCAGCACCCGCGCCCCCTGCAATCCCTGGGCCAACCCCTGAATCTCCTCGATGACCTCGTCGCCGACCAGGCTGCCATAGTCCCTCAGAGCCTTGCTGGGGAGTTCAACTGTCTGCAACATGGGATGAGCCTCCATTCACCCTTAAAGGGTACTTCGCTGCTGATTGCGAGTCAATGTGAAGAACAGCTCGTTGTACGAAATCCTCCGCCCTGGAGCCGAAATCAGTCTGGCGCGGAGGCGATAGCGACCGGGGGGAGCATCGCCGGGGATAGGCAGCCGGCGGTCCAACACATCAACTACCCCATCGGCCGGGATGTCCACCAGCTTCTCCTCCTGGTGCAAAGTTCGGTCATCAGGCCCTTCAATCCAGCAGCGCACCGTGGCATCCGCGAACTCTTGCGGTAGATCGTTGACTACTGTGAGGCCAAACTCCAACTCGGTCCCCGGCGACAGCACCTCGCGCCTCAGCCTGATGCTGACCAAAAGGGGCTGATAGGCTTGTTGCAAGGCATGGTAACCCGCTTTGGGACGCCGGTAGTAATCAAGCACGGACCAGGTGATGCTGGGCCAGCAATCAACGAACATGAACTGGAAGATGCCGGTGATGGGCTTGTACTTGGCCCGCCGATAGCTTTCGATGGCATATCTCAAGAGCCGCGCCTGATAGGCCTGGCTGTTCTGGATGAACTCTTCCAGGGAACTGCCCATTTCGATCCCAGCTACGTGAAACGTCGGGTCGTACTGAAAATCGTGGTAAGCCCAGCTCTCCCAATTAGGCGGGTAAAGGTCACCATCAGCAAAGATCTCTCGCATGGTCTCCAGGTTGGGCAGGGCCTGGGCCCCGAACTCGGTGACCAGGGGGCTGCCTGGCAAGCCGCTGAACTCCCGGAAATGGCCATAGTACCAACCGGGATAGGGATGCTCATAGTCATGGGAGGCCATCTCCACCGGTCGGGTGACATCGGCCTCCCGCGCTGCCTGCCAGAGGAGATGATCGAGAGCCTCCTGATCTACGTGGGGCTCGTTGTGGCAGTTCCAGACGACGATGCTGGCATGGTTGTACAACAGTTCGACCATCTCTCGTATCTGACCGACGCTCCGCCGACAGAAGTCATCGGAGACTTCATAGTCCCACAGCAAGGCGAAGTCTTGCCAAACCATGAACCCCGCCTCGTCGCAGGCGGCATAGAACTCCTCGCGGTTGACGTGGGCGTGGACGCGCACGGCGTTGACGTTGGCCTCCCGCAGGAGGCTGATGTCCTGAGCGATCCTTTCGCTTGTGTACTCGGAGAGCCATTGGGTGGAGATGATGTTGGTGCCCCGGGGGAACACTCGTTGCCCGTTGAGGATCCAGTTGCGGTCTTCGTCAATCCTCAGTTCACGAATGCCGAATCTCTCATCCACCTCATCAACGATCTCGTCATTGACCAGGAGAGAAATCTTGGCGTTGTACAGGTTGGGCTCCCCTTGATCCCAGGGCCACCACAGGCGCGGTTCCTCCATCGTCTGGACGAGCACAACCCGCTTGGTGCCTGCCCCGAGGTGATGGGTCGTGACGCTCTCGACCGGTTCGCCAGCGAAGTTAGCCGGGGTGATGCGCAGCCCGAGCTCCACCTCTTGCACCCGTGGCGAACTGACGGCGACGGTGATGCGCAGACGGGCCGATCCATCGGGCAGCAAGAGGGGAGCGATTTTCGCGCCCTCAAGCCTGGTGGCACGGCTGATGATCAAACTAACATCGTTCCAGATACCGCCGGTGTTGCCGTCCTGACCGCGTTCCGGATGCCAGGCACCGGGACGGCAGTCATGTTGAGCGAAGACGCCTTTGATCAGGACCTTTCCGTCAGGCCAGGCATCAGTGTCCTCCAGGGGCGAGTCAACCTTGACGATGAGGGTGTTCTCGTCTCGCACGAGCTGGGTGACGTCGAACTCGAAGGGTCCAAAATAGCCCTCGTGGTGGCCCAGGTACACGCCGTTCAGCCAGACGTCGGCCAGGTAGTCCACCCCGGCGAAGCGAAGGCGAATTCTCTTGTCCGAGGCTATCTCACCGAGGCTGAAGGACCGGCGAAAGTAGACTACGCCGGCGTGGTTGGGCAGTCCGGCTAGGTGCCAGTTGGAAGGGACAGGCATCTCTTGCCAACCATCGTTGTCTGCAAGGAGTCTTCCCTCGTCCAGGCTGAGCTTGTACTGCCAGGTGCCGTTCAGGCTGATGATCTGGCGCTGGGCGATCATTGCTTACAGATCCTCCTTGGCTCTGACCTCTCGTACCTTGAGCAGGGCTAAGGTGGCCAGCAGGAAGCAGAGGCCGTTGGCAGCGAAGACGACGGTGTAGCCCAGTCCGGCCTGGCGGGCGTTGAAGAAGTCAATGAAGGGCCCTCCTAGCCGCGCCACGGCGCTCCCCCCGGCCGTGGCCAGGTTAGAGACACCCAGGTAGCGGCCTGCCTCCTCCTGCGGCACCAGGTCGGTGGCCAGGGCCCAGCCGGCGCTGATGAAGACACCGGCTGAGAGGCCGATGATGCCGCCGTAGAGCAGGAGGTCCCCGTAGCTGCGGGCGGAGAGGAAGAGGAGTCCACCCACCGTCGCCCCCAGCCCGGCCAGGATCAGGAGCGGCTTGCGCCCCACCCGGTCGGCCAGGTAGCCCGCCGGGAAGACGATGACCAGGATGGCCAGGCCCAGGACGGCCACCAGGTTACCAGTGGCCTGCGCCGGATTGGGTAACCCCACCACGTCCTCGATGAAATAGAGCAGGAAGGTCTGGATGGAGGTCAGGCCGGTGAAGAATAGGAAGCGGTTGACGAGCCACCACAGGTAGTCAGGGTAGCGCCGTATGTCAATGTTGAAGGTGCCAAGGACGGTAGCCCACAGGGGTTTCTCGGGGACCCCGCCCCAGCGCTCCTCGTGCACGGTGAGGACGGTGATAAGCATGGCCCCGAGGAAGACGACCATGATGAGGCCGATGGCCCATAGCATCTGCCCCTGGCCCACCAGGTAGCCAGCGGCCAGGGAGGCCACGATGGCCCCCATAATCTCGATCAGGCCCTTGACTCCCGAGGCGGTGCCCCGCTGCTCCTTAGGCACCAGATCCGGGATGAGGCCCTGGAGCGGGCCATGGGCGGTATTGGAGGCGAACTGCAGGAGGAGCAGGCCAGCCAGGAGGATCCAGTAGTTGCCAGCCAGGGCGATGACGATCAGGAAGACCAGGTCCAGCAAAGTGCCGGCCACGATGAAGGGACGGCGCCGCCCCCAGCGCAGGGTGGAGCGGTCGCTGATGGTCCCCATCACCGGCTGGACGACAATGGCCACCACCAGGCCGGCGAAGGTCAGGAAGCCGAGATAGGTGGCCTTCAAGGCCGCGGGCACCAGCTCCTGCACCATTACCGGCAGGATGATGGGGTGTAGGCTGTTGGAGGCCACATTAAGGGACAACCAGTAGATGTTGAGAGTGATGTAGTCAAGGAAACGGATCCTCTGCACGAAGTGTCTCCTAGAACTCTATCTGTGGCCTATCCTGATCCACCAGGAACACCTGGGGCCGGAGGTCGAAGAACCTGACCAGCACCTCTTCGAAATCATGAGCAACGCCCTGAGCTACGACTAATCCTACTTCTCCTAACACCTCGGCCACCAGGAAGACACGATCGGTGGTCGGGGTGATCTTGCCCTTTTCCGCCTGTCGCCAGACGAAGTGGCGGGTAAGGATCGTCTCGGCGTCAGCGTAGGCCACCTCCCCCGCCGCCACCGGGACCGGCTCCCTACCGATCTCCTGGAACCGCTCCCCCTCCCGGGTCCGCCGCAGGGTCAGGTCCCCGGCGACCGCGCCCAGGTCGAAGGCTCCGGCCGGCACCAGGTGCTTGAGGGAGATGGCGTTGTAGCAGTCCACCAGGGGGTTGATAGAGAAGGGATGATCGTCCTTGAGGGCCCGCCGCACCAGGGCCTCGACCGAGCTACGGAATCGCTTGCCCGAGATACCCATGCGCCGGAAGGCCTCCCTCCAGGGGCGGATGCGAGGATGGGACTGAGCATTGGGATAGTCGAAGCCTTCCCTCAACCCCCGCCAGGCCTGCTTCAGGAAAACCGCCACCTCCTCCCTTTCCCCCCGGTTGTCCACTCCCCGGGCCACAGCCACGGGCAGGTACAGGCCAGGGAAAAGGTCAAAGATCTCCTCGTCCACTTTGAACAGCATGGTCACCTTCCTGAAGGACAATGCTTAATGATGAACTGGTAGGCCCTGGCCCAGACCGCCTCCCGC
>JBHIDP010000081.1:0-11336 GCA_046760185.1 Anaerolineae bacterium | reverse complement strand
TACTAAGGGGACAGGGTCAGGCCTTTCTCGCCGAAGATGTCGGCGGCGATGAGGAACTTTTGTAGCTCGTTGAGGCCGGGCATGATGCGGGTGATGCGGGTGTCACGGTAGACCCGCTCCATGGGGTAGTCCTTCACGTAGCCGGAGCCACCGTGGATCTGAACGGCTTTGTTAACCACGCGGCTGGCTGCCTCCGAAGCCTGCAACTTGCACATGGCCGCCAGCCGGCTGTAGGGTTTCCCCTGATCAACCGTCCAGGCTGTGTAGTAGACGAAGTGACGCAGGGCCTCGACCTCGGTGGCCATTTCGGCCACATAAGCTTGAATCGCTCCTTTGTGGGCGATAGGCGCTCCGAACTGCACCCGTGTGCTGGCAAACTCAACCGCTGCCTCCAGAGCACTCTGGGCTACGCCGAGACAGGTGGCCGCCATGGAGAGACGGGAGAAGTCGAAGGTCTTCCTCACCGTTTCCAGGGCGGCACCTTCCTTCCCACCCAGCAGACAGTCCTTGGGCACCTGGCACTCATCCAGGTAGACGTTACCCTTCGAGAGCCCGCGCACGCCCATGGTCTTCAAGGGTGGGCCCACCTCCAGGCCAGGGAGTCCTTTCTCCACCACGAAGGCGCTCAGACCATCGGGCTCCTCCCCGTCACCGGTTCGGGCGAAAACGACGAAAAGATCAGCCATATCGCCGTTGATGACCCAACCTTTGGCACCGGCCAGGATGTACTGATCACCTTCGCCCATAGCTGTGGTGCGTACCGACGTCATGTCAGCCCCTGAATCTGGCTCGGAGAGGGCGAAGGCCACGATCTTCTCCCCTTTAGCCGCCGGGGTCAGGAACCTCTCCTTCTGCTCCTCGTTGCCGCCCAGGTAGAGGGCCATGCAGCCAGCAGCGGTGTGGAAGCCGATGGTGGCTGCCGTGCTCAGGCAAACCTTGCCCAACTCCTCCATGAGGAAGCAGTAGCTGAGAGTGTCCAGACCGGCTCCACCATATTGCGGGGGGAAGGGCAGCCCCAGCAGTTCCATCTCCGCAGCCTTGGCCAGCGTCTCCGTGGGGGGACGTTCCTCCCGGTCCAGGCGATCGGCCAGAGGGGCTACCTCGTTCTGGGCAAACTCCCGGAACAGGTCACGGAACATCTGCTGTTCTTCGGTCAGGGAGAAGTCCATGATGCTACCTACCTGTCCTTGAACTTCGGCTGGCGCTTCTCCAGGAAGGCGGTGACCCCCTCCCGCATGTCCTCCGTTTCGACCAAAGCGGCAAACTTCTCGGCCTCGATGAGCAACCCCTCGGCCAGGGTGGTGCGTGAACCCTCTTCGACCGCTTCCAGGATGGCCTGGATAGCCAGCTTGCCCTTGGAAGCGATCTTGCGGCCCAGTCCGGCCGCCGTGCGCACCACGTCGCCAGCGGGCACAACCTTATCCACCAGGCCGAGGCGGGCCGCCTCCTGGGCATTGACCGGATCGCCGCTGAGGAGAATCTCCAGCGCTTTGCCCCGGCCTATCATACGGGGCAGCCGTTGGGTGCCGCCGAAACCGGGCATGATGCCCAGGTTGATCTCCGGCTGGCCGAGGCGAGCGCGGTCGCTGGCGATGCGGATGTGACAGGCCATAGCCAACTCGTTGCCACCCCCCAGGGCGAATCCGTTGATGGCGGCGATGACCGGCTTGGGGGAGGCCTCGATCTTGTTGAGGATGGCCTGGCCCATGAGCACGGTCTCTTTTGCCTGTTTCGGTGTCTCCAGCTTGGCGATCTCGTTGACGTCCGCTCCGGCCACGAAGGCGAACTGACCGGCGCCGGTGATGACGATGGCCTTGACCTCGTCATCGGCTAACACCTCGTCGAAGGCGTCGTTCAGGTCCTGCATGGTGGACGAATCCAGCGCGTTGGCTGGGGGATGGTCAATGGTCAGTATCGCCACGCCGGCCTTGATGGATACCTTTACGTATTGACGTTCGGTCATGGTCCCTCCTCTGTGGAGTGTGCAAGTAGACAAGGAAAGGGTAGACAAGTAACAAGGCCCTTGTCTACTTGCTACTTGTGTACTTGTCTACGTATACTCGTGAAAGCCCTTGCTTACCTTCTTCCCCAGGTGATTGGCCCTCACCTTGAGCTTGAGCAAGCGGTTGGGACGGAAGCGGTCGCCGTATTGGGCCTGGAGTTCCTCCAACTTGTTGAGCACTGTGTCCAGGCCGATCTGGTCAGCGTAGGCCAGAGGACCCATGCGCTCGCCGTGATAGGTCATGCCCAGGCCGGCAATGCAGGCCATGTCAATGTCGCTGGCGCTGGCGATGTTTTCCATCAGGCACTGGGCGGCCTCGTTGATCATGGGCATCATCAGGCGGTCCACGCTGAACTCCGTACCGGTGATAGCTCCCGGCTGGGCCTGAATCTCCTTGATCATCTCTTTGACCGGCTCGTCAGTCTGGTCGCCGTAGCCGTAGAAGCCAGCCCCGGCCTTCTCGCCATAGCGCCCGGCCTGGTAGAGCTTCTCGAAGAGCACGGGGGCCGTCCCAGCGCCGTACTCCTCGGCCAGGTACTTCCCGGTGTGGTAGGCCACATCAATGCCGGTCATGTCCATAAGGGTCAAGGGGCCCATGGGCCAGCCGAACTCGGTCATGGCCTGATCAATCTCCGTGGCTGTGGCTGCCCCTTCTTGCAGGCACAGCACCGCCTCGTTGATGTAGGGCACCAGCAGGCGGTTGACCAGGAAGCCCGGGCACTCCTGGACCACCACCGGGATCTTGCGCAGCGATTCGGTGAAGGTGACCAGGCTGTCAATGGTATCCTGGTCGGTGTCCAGGCCGGGGATGATCTCCACCAGTTTCATGACGTGAGCTGGGCTGAAGAAGTGCATACCGATCATTTTGTGGGGGCGCTTGGTAGCAGCTCCCATCTCCGAGATGGACAGGGCCGAAGTGTTGGAGGCGAAGATAGTGCCCTCGGGGCAGACCTCCTCCAGCTCGGCGAAGACCTTTTTCTTGAGGTCCATCTTCTCCGGCACAGCCTCGATGACGATGTCCACGTCCGAGAAGGCATCATAGGTGGTGGTTCCCTCCACCAGGGCCATCTTGTCGGCCATGGTGTGCTCGTCCATCTTGCCCCGATCAACCCGGCGCTGGTAGATGCTGCGGATCTTCTCAATCCCCTCGTCAACGATAGCCTGGTCAATGTCCTTCATGACTACAGGCAGGCCTGAGTAGGTGATAACCTGTGCGATCTCGGCGCCCATGAAGCCCGCGCCCAAGACGCCAGCTTTGAAGATGTACATTTTCCTTTTCTCCTCTGGTATTAGTACAGGTCCTTGATCAGGTGCTCGAGGCCGAGTTCCTTCAGCTTCTTCTTGCTGGGCCTGGTCGTGACCGGGTCCCAGTCCATGGCTTCACAGAATTCGCGCACCTGGGTGGCCAGGTCAACGGTCACGTCGTGCACGTTGCCCACGCTCTGAGGCGGATCACCAAGGGTACGCCTGGGGACCTCGTACTGGAGTGGGTTCAAGCCCTCACGCAGGTTGAAAGCATGGCGCATGTTGGCAATCCGCTCGCCGGTCAGGTAGCACCGGTCCAAGGAGAAATCCCAGCCGGTGATGGCTGTCAGGAAGTCCGGCACCATGTTGTAGTCGTAGGACATGTAGCCAAACATGCAAACCCCAGCGGCATTCACCACGTGCATCAAGTTGGCCATCTGCTTGTGCACTTCCCCTTTGCCGCTGTACTGGTACTTGTTGAAACCTTTGGGTCTCCTGTAACCGGGTGGGAACCAGTAGGCCCCTCCCTGAGTGTGGCGGGCTGGGGTGGCATCCATCTGGTAGGTGGTGGCCAGGCCCGGCTCGAACTTCGGGTCGTGCATGGGCACCTCCTGGCCCTGGATATGGATGGCGTAGGTCATTGCCTCTTCGCCCATCTGTTCGGCAGCCCGCTTGGCTCCATCCGCCAACAGATTGCCTATACCTTCCCGTTTCCCCATAAGCTCTACCAGAGCCACGATGGCCTTGTCGTTCCCCCAAGTCAACTCCAGGCCGCCGGTGTCCGCTTTGGCAAGGAGCCCGTTTTCGTAGCATTCAATGGCGAAGGAGACGGTGCAGCCAGCCGAGATAGTGTCCAATCCGTAGCGGTTGCACAGTTCGTTGATCTTGATCAGGGAAGGGAAATTGTCGTTGAGGGGCATGCCTCCAAAGGCAGCCGCCGTCTCGTACTCCACTTTGTGGTGGCTTGCCCCCTGGTAAGGGCCGGGGTCCTTGACCTCCATGTGACCGCCGCAGGCAATCGTACAGCGCCAGCAACCATACTTCCGGGTCTCGTAGGCGATAACTACATCGTCGGCGAAGCGGGAGCCGCCGGTGGGGAAATCCACGATACCGACGCCACCCCAGTTCTTGATGGGGGAATCGCCGCTCCAGGAGGACTCACCGGTGATGCCGATGGTGCCGTAGGTGCGAAAGGTGTCGTAGATGCCGTTGTGCTTTTCCATGTAGATTCGGCGTAGTTCCTCGGCCTTCTCCTCGTCGGCCAGGGGAACGGACATGGAGCCCTTGACGACGACAGCCTTCAGCCGTTTGGCCCCCATGGCGGCCCCAACCCCGGAGCGGCCAGCCGCCCGCCCCTTGTCGTTGATGACACAGGCGATGAGGGCCAGCTTCTCTCCGGCCTGGCCGATGGATGCTACCTGGAGGTTCTTAGCATCGCCCAACTCTTTCTTAAGGATATCCTCGGTCTCATTGGTGTCCTTGCCCCACAGATGGCTGGCGTCCCGCAGCTCCGGTTTGCCATCCTCGACATAGAGGTATACCGGTCGCTCCGCAATCCCGCTGAAGAGGAGGCCGTCATAGCCAGCGAACTTCAGGTAGGGTCCGAAATTTCCGCCGCAGTTGGCATCTCCCCAGGTGCCGGTCAGGGGCGATTTGCAGACCACGACGAAGCGGTTCCCCTCGATGCAGGGGGTGCCAGTCAGGGGGCCGGTGAGAAAGCCGACAATGTTCTCAGGGCCCAGGGGATCAGCGCCGACCGGTATGCGGTCGTAGAGAAGCCTGGCTCCCAGGCCGTAGCCGCCGATGAAATTGTGACAGAGATCGTCGTCTAACGGCTCATCCTCCATCTTGCCGGAGGACAGATCAACGTTGAGTACCTTTCCCATGTAGCCGCGTGCCACTTTGCTCCTCCTTTGTTTGTTGTTATGGACAACACTCCCTACTTCCTCTCAATGATTAACGAACCCCCCTGTCCTCCACCCACGCACATAGTCGCCAGTCCTAAGGTCTTGTCCTGACGGATCATCTCGTAGAGAAGGGTGACGGTCAGGCGGGCGCCAGTGGCCCCCACCGGGTGGCCGAGGGCGATGGCCCCTCCATTGACGTTGACCTTCTCCCAGTCCCATCCCTGGCCCTTTAGCTCCTCACCGACAGACAGGACCTGGGCGGCGAAAGCTTCGTTCAACTCGATGAGGTCAAGGTCGGTCAACTTCAGGCCAGCCTTCTCCAGCGCCTTCGGTGTGGAGAAGGCGGGGCCGATGCCCATGATCTCCGGTGGCACGCCGGCGTAGGCGTAGTTACGGATGTAGGCCATTGACTCCTTGCCCAACTCCTTGGCTTTGTCGGCACTCATCACGATCAAAGCTGCTGCTCCGTCGTTGATGGTGCAGGCGTTGCCGGGGGTGACGGTGCCATTCTCCTTGAAGATGGTGGGATACAGAGCAAGCTTCTGCACAGAAATGGCCGGGTTGATTCCTTCATCCTGGGCGAAGGTCTCCGGCGCTACCTCTTGCCCGGCCACCTTTTTAGGCACCATCACTTTTATGATTTCGTCCTGAAATTTCCCCATGCGGGTGGCCATGAATGCCTTTTTGTGGCTCTGGACGGCAAACTCATCCTGCTCCTCACGGGTGATCTCGTACTTCTCGGCCAGGTTCTCGGCCGTGCGCCCCATAATCTGGCCGCAGACAGGATCGGTCAGGCCCTCCCACAGGGTGTCAATGAACCGGGTGTGGCGCAGCTTCAGGCCCCAGCGGGCCCCACGGACAGCGTAGGGGAAGTTGCTCATGCTCTCCGTGCCGCCTACCAGGTAAACATCCCCATCGCCAGCCTTGATGGCCTGACAGGCGCTGGTGATAGCCTCAAGGCCCGAGGCGCAGTTTCGCTGCACGGTATAGCCAGGCACATCGGTTGGGACGCCAGCCATGAGAGCGGCCACACGGGCGATGTTGGGCGCATCGCTGGCCTGGCCAGCACAACCGAAGATCACCTCATCTATGAGGCCGGGGTCGAGGTCAGCCCGCTTGAGCACCTCTTCCATCACGATACGGGCCAACTCCTGAGCGGTGATAGCCCGCAAGGCCCCGCCGTGGCTTCCTATGGGGGTACGCACTCCTGCTACAATGACAACTTCTTTCATGGTCGGGAATCTCCTTTCGCCATCAGAGTGTTCCCCATTTTATACAAAATCGCCGCAAAAAGCAAATTGGTTCAAAATTTCACAAAGTGCTTGATTATAGGGATTAGGGATTGGGGATTGGGGGTGCGGTCAAATCTTGGATAAAGCCACTTTTCGTGGTAGAATGTCAACACTCATTGCCGTGGAGATGCGAGAGAGGTTCCCAGGATGCCGATCAGGGTATTGCCGGATGAGGTAGTGGCCAAGATCGCCGCCGGAGAGGTGGTGGAGCGACCGGTCTCCGTGGTCAAGGAGCTGGTCGAGAACGCCATTGATGCCGGGGCCAGTGATATAACGGTCGAGATTCGAGAGGGAGGCCGACGGCTGGTCAGGGTCATTGACGATGGGGCGGGCATTCTGGCCGACGAGGTCGAGTTGGCCTTTGCCCGCCATGCCACCAGCAAGTTGGAGACGGCCGACGATCTGGTGCGCATCCGCACCCTGGGCTTCAGAGGTGAGGCTCTGTCCAGCATCGCCGCTGTTTCCCAGGTGAGGCTGGCCACGCGCGCTGCTGGCGAGGAGGTTGGTACCCTGGTGCGGGTGGAGGAGGGTCGAGTTGTCCACCGTGAGGGGAGGGGCATGGCTCAGGGCACGGTGGTTACGGTCGAGAACCTCTTCCATAATGTACCAGCCCGCCGCAAGTTCCTGCGCAGCGTGGCCACCGAAGCGGGCCACATCAGCAATTTCGTGGCCCGTTACGCCATGGCCTATCCGGAGAAACGTTTCAGTCTCCTGAGGGAAGGGCGACGGACTTTTCAAACCCAGGGCAGCGGTGACCTGTACGAGGTGTTGATAAAGGTCTACGGTCTGGAGGTGGCTAAACACCTGCTGCGCATAGATCATGCGGCCGAGGTCCAGAGTGCGGGGCCAGAAGGAACAAGGGAGATTGAGCTAGGGGGTGTGGAGGCCGGGCCCATTGTTTCGGGATACATCAGTCCGCCCTCCCTGCATCGAGCCAGCCGCAAGTACGTCACCTTTCTGGTGAATCGTCGTTGGATACAGGACCGTATGCTGAGCTATGCCCTCAATGAGGCCTATCATACCTTGCTGCCTACGGGGCGTCATCCCCTGGCCGTGCTGGACATCCGTTTAGACCCTTCAGAGGTTGATGTCAATGTACACCCAACCAAGGGGGAGGTGCGGTTTCTCCACGCCGATAGAGTCTTCGCCGCTGTGCAAAAGGGTGTACGACGAACTTTGCTGCATCAAGCCGCCGTGCCGCCAATAGCACGCCCCTGGCTGGAAAGTAAGGCTGGCGAAGAGAGACGACGCCGCCTGTTCACCGCCGGCCAGGGACGCCCCAGCCGGGGGGAGCTGGCTCTGGAGGCACAACGCACCGCGGCCGATCTGGCTCCATCCCAGTTCCAGTTGCCGACGGCCAGGCTCCCTGTGCTACGGGTGCTGGGACAGTTGGCCCAAGCCTACATCATCGCTGAGGGGCCGGAGGGAATGTACCTCATTGACCAGCATGCCGCTCACGAACGGGTACTGTATGAGCGCTTTCAGGCCCAACGGGCAGGCATGAAGGTGGCTTCACAGACCCTGCTGGAGCCGTTGCCGTTGGAGTTCACTCCCCAACAGGCCACCGTCCTCGTGGAACAGTTAGGGGCCCTGGCGGAGCTTGGGTTTGATATCGAACCTTTTGGCGGCCAGACATATCTGCTGCGAGCCGTGCCCGAGCCTCTCAAGGAGTTGGACCTGCAACGGGCTCTAGCGGAGATCATTGATGATCTGATTGAGGGGGGGATGCCTCTGGAGGAGGAGACGCGACTGATCACCAGTGTCTGTAAACAGGCAGCGGTGAAGGCTGGCCAGACCCTTTCCCCGGAGGAGATGCGGGAACTGGTTCGAGAACTTGAGCAGACGACCTTGCCTCACACCTGCCCTCATGGGCGGCCAACTATGGTCCATCTGAGCCAGGCTCAGTTGGAGAGGGAGTTCGGACGCCGGTGACCAGCCCACTGATCAACGTCCTTCTGTACGGCAGCCTGGCTGCTCTGGCCGCTCTGGCCGGAATATACCTGATCCTGTACAAGGAAAGCTGGGCCCGGAAGAACTCCACCTTTCTGATCAGCCTGGCGGTGGGCATCCTCTTGGCGGCAGCCTTTGGACACCTGCTCCCAGAGGCTGGTCAGTTGACTGAGGATGCCTCAACCTATGCTTTGGTTAGCTTCCTGATCTTCTATGTTTTGGAACATAACGTCCTGTCGCACTTCCACCATGAGGAGGAATCGTCGCACTACGCTTTGGGTGTTTCAGCCTTCCTGGGTCTGGGGTTCCATTCCCTCCTGGACGGGGTGATCATAGGGATCAGTTTTGAGTCGAGCCTTTCCCTGGGGATTATCGCTGCCCTAGCTGTGATCTCACACAAGGTGCCAGCCGGCATCTCCATTCTGGGCATCCTCTTTCACGCCGGCCTGAACCGGGCCAGGGCTCTGGTCTGGGCCTGGGCTGTAGCTTTGGCCACACCGGTGGGGGCCATTGTTGCCTATTTTCTTTTGCAGGGTATACCTCAGGGGGTGCTGGGGGCGCTCCTGGCTTTGTCGGCCGGGTCGTTCCTCTACATTGCCGCCGCAGACCTTATCCCCGAGACGCACAGGGACTACGATGCGCGGAACATGTTTGTGCTCATCGGCGGAGTACTCTTCCTTCTGGGGGTTGGTTGGCTTCTGGGATGAGATTCAACATGAAAATGATGAATATGATCCTCACTGACCAAGGCGACATACAATTCACCGAGCCGGCCAGAATTCTGGGGGGATGGACAACCTATTTCCTGATCCTGTTAGGGCTGGGCATCCTCTTGCTGGTTCTCCGGCAACGCTCTGCTGGAAGGGAGAGGAGAAACTTCATGAGCGGGCTGGCTCTCTCCCTCCTTTCGGGACTGCTCCTCACCCTCAGCTTCCCTCCCTTCCCTATCGGTTTCCTGGCCTGGTTCGCTCTGGTACCAGTCATCATCGCCCAGTTCTACCTGGCCCAATCTGACCGGCAGGCCAGGTTCTTTCAAGCCCTGGCCATCATCATCTGTCTGGAGGCCCTTTTTGTGGGAGCCTTCCCACCCGGTTTCCCGCCCGGCTCACCCGTTCCGGTATGGTTGGCCATCAGTGTGGGTGTCCTTCTGGTCGGCCTCTTCCTGTACCTGACCGGCCTGCCCGGTGGCACCCTGACCTTCCACCAGGCAACCAATTATCGCTTCTTCCTGCTCGTTCCACCTCTGGCCTGGATGGGCTGGGAATACATGCGTTATCTAGGGGAGTTAGGGCACATCTGGGGCATGATGCCCATCACCCAGCACGCCAACTTGCCGTTGGTACAACTGGCTGGTCTGGGAGGGATGTGGCTTGTCGGCTTCCTGGTGGTGTTGGTCAACTACGCCCTGGGGCTGGCGGCCGTCACCTGGCTGAGGGCCGGGGAAGGCTGGCGAAGCCTGGTCCCTTTAAGGGTGCCCTTAGCGATCACCGTGGTCGTGGTATTGGCTGCCTATGGCCTGGGCCTCGTTTTGCTGGGGAGCCAGCCGGCCGCGGTCAAGGTGGCTGCCTTGCAGCCCGGAGGGGATTTGGGCGAATTTCCGGCTTTCATAAGCAACTGGGCCAGGAGGGATTGGTTGGGATTGGCCAGAGCGGTGTTGGCCGAGTTCGAGCCGTTGAGCAGAGAGGCGGCGGGGCGGGGGGCAAAGCTTATCGTCTGGCCGGAAGCGACCTTCTGGGTCGAACCCCAGAACGAGCCTGAGGTCAGGGCCAGGCTCGTCCGTCTGGCGCGGGAGACAGACGCCTATCTGGTTGTCACCTACTTCATTTTGCCCGACGAAGCTCCCCTTCATTGGTGGTTGGGCTTTCACCCTGCCCAACGCAACGAGGTGACGGTGGTCTCACCCCAGGGGGAGTTCCTGGGGGTGTCGGCCAAGGACCATCCCATCCGCTACATCGGTGAGGTCAATGCCAGCGAAAACCTGGGGCTCTATCCCACCTACGAAACCGCCTTTGGCCGCCTGGCGACCATGATCGGCTACGACAACGCCTTCACCGACACAGCGCGGTACTTGGCCCAGAAGGGAGCCCAGGTTCTGACCCTCTCCATGCACGATTGGTCGGAGATGAGTCACACTTACTCCCGGCTCATCGTCTTCCGGGCCGCCGAGAACCGGGTGGGGCTGGTGCGTGCCGACTGGCGGGTGGGCTCCTTGATCGTTGATCCCTACGGCCGGGTAATGGCTCAGGCCCCTCCCGATCGTCGGGCCAGAGTGGTGCTGGTGGCCGACCTGCCAGTAGTGGAGCAGAGCGGTACTCTCTACACGCGGCTGGGTGATTGGTTTGCCCTCCCCTGTCTGATGGTGGCGCTTGCCCTGGCGGTCTACAACCTCTACCGCTTGGCCAAATGACTGTTCTCAAGCCACCCCACCCCGCAGAATCATCTGGCCCGTGCGCCAGCCTTACTCGGCGAAGACCTCCTCCACTGCCACCTGGAAGCCGGCTCCCGGTGCTGTCACGCCGGGACTTCGCAGTACCTGGGAGTGGGCTACCTCTCCCGGAGCGAACTTGCCTACTAGAGCGTAAGTACCCTCTTCCAGCACGAAGACCTCAATAGTGGGGGCCTCTGGGTCTACCAGCCAGTACTCTTTGTATCACACATAACCCAAACTTTCAAGCGGATTGGCAGGCGCCTTTGATTGCGCAGACTGATGGAGTGTGGTAAAATATAAGTGACTGCTGAGTAAAAGGGAGGGATGGCTATGGAGCAACCAGCGGGGATGACGGCTGAGCTCTACAAGGCTGTGGTGGCCATTGTGGACGAGCGAATGCGGGAAATCCGGGTGACCCGCAAGGACTTCGACGCGCTGCAGGACGTGGTGTCTGAATTGGTCCAAGCTCAGACGCGCACAGATGCCTCGCTGAAGGAACTGGCCCAGGCTCA
>JBHIDP010000080.1:0-11424 GCA_046760185.1 Anaerolineae bacterium | reverse complement strand
TGGTCCAAGCTCAGACGCGCACAGATGCCTCGCTGAAGGAACTGGCCCAGGCTCAAGCTCGCACGGATGCCTCGCTGAAGGAGCTGGCCCAGGCTCAAGCTCGCACGGACGCCTCGCTGAAGGAGCTGGCCCAGGCTCAGGCGCGCACCGAGGAGCGGGTAGGTGGGCTGGAGCAGGCCATGGAGCGGTTGGCCCAGGCTCAGACGCGCACAGATGCCTCGCTGAAGGAACTGGCCCAGGCTCAGGCGAGAACGGAGGGCGCCCTCCGCCAGTTGGCCCAACAGGTGGGGGCCTTGAGCGAGAACATCGGCTTCGGCCTGGAAGACGTCGCCCGCGTCGTCCTGCCAAGCTACCTGGAGCGCCATTACGGGCTGAAACTGGAAGGCCCCCTCGGAGCGGAACTGGGACGGAAGTTCTTCGATGTGGAGGGCCTGCCATTGGAGATCAACCTCTACGGCGAGGGGCAAAGGGATGGACAAAAAGTAGTCGTCCTGGGCGAGGCTAAATCACGGATTCACAGGCGTGAGGTGGAGAGCTTCGTCCGTGATTTGGCCTTGGTGGAACCGTTGATGAAATTGGAGGTGCTGCGGGTGATGTTTGGCTTCTACATCCATCCCACAGCCATGGAAGTGGCAAAGGAGGCCAACATCCTGCTGGTGGCGTCCTACCAGCGGTGAAGCAAAAGTGGATGGAGAAGAGGAACATTTGGCGCCAGATGCTTGGTAACGCGCGTTAGTGTCGAAAACAGGCTAAGCTGTCAAGAGAGTTAGGCTAGCTGTGAGGCTTCGGTCTCGGTCAGGACCTCCTCGAAAATGGCTAACCCCTCATCCACCGTTTCGCCGTCAATGTTCAGGGCGGGCATGAAACGCACCGTGCTGGGACCACACCCTAAGATCAAAAGGCCCTGTCGGAAAGCTTCCTTCACCACCCGGTCACGTAAGTCGGGGTCCGGTTCCTTGCTCTCCTTGTCTTTCACCAGTTCGACGCCGATCATCAGCCCCTTGCCGCGCACATCGCCGATGGAGGGATGGCGATCCTCGATCTCATCCAGGTGGTCCATGAAGCGCTGGCCCATTTGGGCGGCGTTGTCAATCAGACCGTCCTCTATCAGGTCCAGGGTGGCCATGGCCGCCGCACAGGACACGGGATTGCCACCGAAGGTGTTGCCATGAGCTCCTGATGGCCATGTCATCAGCTCGGCCCGGGCAACCATACACCCCAGGGGTAGCCCAGAGGCGATCCCCTTGGCCACAGTGAGGATATCCGGGACCACATTCCAATGCTCAATGGCGAACCACTTGCCCGTGCGACCGATACCGGTCTGGATCTCGTCCGAGACCAGAAGGATGTCGTACTTCTGGCACAGTTCCTTCAGCCGGGAGAAGTATCCCGGAGGTGGTACGACGTAGCCACCCTCACCCTGGATCGGCTCAACGAAGATAGCAGCCACCTCCTCTGGTGGGACGGCGGTGCGGAAGACGGTGTCCTCGATGAAGTCCACACAGGCGATATCACACCCTGGGTATTTGAGGTTGATGGGGCAGCGGTAGCAGTAAGGGTAGGGAACGTGGGTTACACCTGGCATAAGAGGGGCAAACCCCTGGCGCTGGACGCACTTGCTGGCGGTCATGGCCAGGGAGCCCATGGTGCGGCCATGGAAACAGCCGAAGAAAGCCAGGAAACGGGGCCGGCCGGTGGTGTAGCGGGCCAGTTTGAGGGCAGCCTCGACAGACTCGGTGCCTGAGTTGGTGAAGAAAAGCTTCTTGGGTTCATGGCCGGGGGCCAGGGCGGTGAGTCGCTCCGCCAACTTGATCTGAACGGGGTAGTAAAAGTCGGTGCCCGACATGTGGATGAACTTCTCAGCCTGCTCCTGGATAGCCTTGACCACGGTGGGGTGGGCATGGCCGGTGGCACAGACGGCAATGCCGGAGTTGAAGTCAATGTAGCGGTTGCCGTCCACATCCCAGACGATGGAGCCCTGGCCGTGGTCCATGACGAAGGGGTAGGTGCGAGTGTAGGAAGGGGAGATAGCGGCTTTGTCTCTCTGCACGTACTCCTTGGCTCTGGGGCCGGGAACCTCTGTGATTAGCTTTGCCTTCCTTTCCTGAATACGCTTTCTTAGCTTGGCTTCAATTGCCATAAAGAACTCTCCTTTGAGTAGAAGGCCCCACCCCCTACCAGGGGCACCAGATTGACCTCATCTCCTTCCCGTAGCCGGTAGCTCTTGGACTCCTGGCGACCATTGACCATCACTACTGCCACCAACTCGGGGGGAATGGCCAGTTCGCTCAGCACCTCTGATATGACCTGGCCCGCCTGGGCGGTAACAGTGTCCTCTCCGGCCGCGTACTCCTTCAACATACCGACAAGGGTCAGCTTGACTTCAACCATGTCCTATCTTTGTATCACCCTTCCACCAGGTCTGACAGCCCCAACTCTGCCAGCTTCTCCTCGGTAGGGATACCGTTCTTGTCCCAGCCCCGTTGTTCATAGTACATGTCCAGCAGTTTGTCCACCTTCTCCTTGGGAACGAGCTTCCCGGCGGTGGGGCCGCCAACCACCGGTTCCTTCCATACCCGCGCCGGTGGATAGTCCCACTCACGCCCGAACCCCTCAACCTCGCGCACCCAGAAGCAGCGAGTCAGGTTCCAAATCCGCTCGCTGATCTTCAACAGATCGTCCCAGGAGCGGTCTACGCCGGTGATCGTCTTGAGGATGGGGGCGTAGTACCCCAGATCCAGGCCGAGTTCGACCCACTGCAGGCGGCAGGCACCCAGGCAGTCGAAGAGGGGGCGGATGTGCTGTAGCTCGATGACCTTGGCTGCCTTGTCCTCGGTGAACTTGTCTCGACCAGCCTCGATGTCATAGGTGATGGCCCAGGCGCGGTTGTGATGAGCGCCTACGTCACAGGTCATGTAGGCCAGGAGCATGGCCGGGGCGTGACGGGACTCGTAGCCGCTGATCTCCAGGCCCTTGATCTGCATGGCGAAGTCGGCGCTCTCTGCCCCAAACCTCTCAGCAGCCGCTTTGCTCCCCTCGGCCAGTATGTGGCCAATCCCTTCCCGCTTGGCTATCTTCTCGATGAGGGTGAACATCGCCTGGGCGTTGCCAAAGTTAAGCTCCAGGCCATCGGTATCGTCGGTGGTGATCAATCCCCCCTCGAAGCATTCCATGGCAAAGGCGATGACGTTGCCAGCCGAGATGGTATCCAAACCCCACTCGTCGCAGAGATAGTTGGCGTAGGCCACATCCTCCAGGTCGCCGATGCCCACATCCCCGCCCAGGAAGGCTTCCGTCTCATATTCGGGCCCCTCGACGTGGATGTTATGCTTGCTGCTGTAGGAGTACTTACCACAGGGGGAGGGGCAGGAGAAGCAGCCTTTGTCCGTGCGCACAATCTGCTCCCGGAAGACAGGACCAATAAGGTTGTCGCTCTCCTCGAAGGCTCCCGACTGGAAATTACGGGTGGGGAAGGCCCCCACCTCATTTGCCCACTGGGTCACTCCCACCGTCCCATATTTCTGCCAGACCTCCAGCCCCTTGCTCTCCTGGCAGGCCTGGAACATGGCTCTGGCCTGTTCACGGAACTGGTCTACGTCGGCGATAGGGATGCTCTTGGTGCCACGCACGGCGATAGCCTTCAGCTTCTTAGAGCCCATAACCGTCCCTACCCCAGCCCGGCCCGCCTGGCGACCGAAGTCGTGGGAGATGCAGGCGTACTTGACCAGGTTCTCGGCCGCCGGACCGACCACGGCGATCTGGAACTCCTCGCCCAGTTCATCCTTGAGGGCCCTTTCGGCGGTGATGCATCCCTGGCCCCAGTAGGCCGAAGCGTCACGCAGTTCCACCGTCTCATCTTCGATGAAGAGGTAGACGGGCTTGGGGGAGACTCCTTCAAAGATGATAGCATCGTAGCCGGCGTAGCGGAACTCACCGCAGAAGATTCCTCCCATGCTTGAGTCGGCATACCCCCCAGTGGCCGGCGACTTGGCCGCGAAGGTGATCTTGCCCGCGCCCGGCACCAGGAGGCCAGAGAGCGGTCCAGGGGCAACGATCAGCCTGTTCTCAGGCCCCAAAGGATCAGCCCTCTTGGGCACCTCGGTGTAGAGGGTATAGGCGGCGAAACCTCGCCCACCCAGGTAGTTCTGTGCCAGACCGGGATCGGTGGGCTGTTTTTTGATAGTTTTATTGGTCAGGTTGACTCGTAGGATAGTGCCACCGTAGCCGTTCATTTCTCACTCCTTGCTATTGGCTAAATCGGGCAATGGAGTCGAGCCGTTCGGCTGAGCTCACGACCGAGCCTTCAGGCGGTTTTCCGGCTCACCTGCCCTGGCGCGCAGGTGCCAGGGAAAGCCTCGACTCCGATTGCAGGGGTTTTGACTGGTCCCTCGATTTGGCTAATCACCAATGGCTAATGCTCCCATGCCACAGAAGTCCACGCAGTCGCCGCAGAGATCGCATTGGAAGAGTACTTCCCCTGGTTGGAGGTCGGACAGGGGCACGTACCGCCCATCCTGGAAAAGTACCACGTCCTTTGCAACCTTCTCGGCGTCGAAGGTGTAACTGAAAATGACCTCCTCCGGGCAGGCATGAATGCAGGCCATGCAGAGGATGCACTCCTTCATATTGATCTGGTAGGCCCCTTGTTCGTTCTGGGTGATGCAATCCACGGGACAGACGTCAGCGCAGTCACCGCATTGAGTGCAGACCCTGATCTCGAAGACGCCTGGAGTAGGGAAGTGGGGGATGATAGCCAGGGCTGCCTTTTTGGGGTTGTTCTCCTTGAATTGGTGAAGGGAGCAGGCTAGCAGACAGGCCCGACATCCCGAACACCTGGCGCTGTCAGTTATCAGACGCATATTGCTCATCATATTCTCCTCTGGGTCTAACGACGACAAAACACCGCTATGGTAGCCAACCTTGCAGCAGTTGTCAAATGGGCTTATAGTCCACGCCAAATCGAGTTATCCCTCAGTAAGCATCCTCAGGCTGAGGAAAGTGATCTCTGAAACCAGAGGCGCTTGCCTTGTGAATCTGAAGGCGTTTCGGCCCGGCCCTAACTCCACAAGATCGGTGACAAACTCTCGACTGAGGAGGGTGATCTGAAAGGTACCGATGACCTGATCACGGTAGGACACACGCAAACTCTGCGGGCCGGGTGAGCTTTCGACAACGAATGCCAAGCGTACCTCTTGGGCCTGTGGAACAACGGCATGGACCACAGCTTCCTCTTTCATGCGCCGCCTCACTTGATCGTCCATCACCTGGCGGGATTCCCAACCATCACCTAATAGCAGATAGGGTCGGGGCACGGCCGGCTGAACTATCTGGTAGACCACCAGCCAGTCATCGTTGATGGTTGGCTCTTGGCCGGCGAAGACCTCCTGTACCAGAGCGAAGTTAAGGTCGCGCTCCTGGCCGGGGGGCAGCATGTGCTTGTGTAGGATGACGTAACGCACGTCCAGGTCCCACAGTACGCTATCCCTGATTTCGGCCAGGTCCTGAACGGTGATGTCCGGCCCCAGATAGCGGAACTGTTGTAGCACCGGCGTGCGCTCTACGATAGAGAGGAGGTTGGCCCGAGAGGTGTAGGCACTTATCAATCGCTTGCCATGCACCGTCTGGTAGAGGAGCTGTGCCGGTCGGTCCCAGTTCATGGGAAGCTCCAAAATGGCGAATTCCCCAGGCTGCCGAGAGAGGTCGCGGTAGAAGGGATGTATTTCGGGCGGCGACAGGGGGTAGGGGATGGACAGGAACTCGAAAAGGATGAGGGCCCCCAGGCAACCTGCGAGGATCCCAGTCCGGGCCAGGTTTGACCGTAGCAACCACCCTCGACCCTTTAACATTACATAACTAATACCATAACCAGCCAGAATGGCCAGGCTCAGCATGACCATCATGTCGAAGCGGGAGACAGAGCGGGCGATCTTCATAAAGGGAACCAGGCGGTAGAGGAGGAGGTAGGGGAGGGGGATGGTGATGCCCAGTTGGGTGAAGGTTGTCCTCCCGCCCACATGGAGTACCGGGCCCAGGGCAAGGATGAAAAAGAGAAGCAGGCTGGCCAGCCAGAACCTGGCCCTCTTCTTTCCCTTGACCGCGCCGAAGAGGGCGAGGAGCATAGGGAGGTAGCCGCTGAAAACGGTTCGTTCGGCGGTGGTGCTGGTGAAGCGATCGGCCCACCCCCGTACTGGCTCACCCCACAGCGGATGGAGCTCGTTGGGAGTCAGGAAGGCCAGGAGATCGGCTGATAAGGTCACCGTTTCCTCGTAGGGCCGTCCCACCTCCTGGTTGACACGGGCCTCGCCGAGCATCGTCCATAAGAGGGGCGAAAAGGCAAGGGTAAAGAGAACCCCTATCAGTGCTACTTGAGCCACAGGTCGCCAAAACTGGCGACTTTGCCACACTCTGTGGAGGAGATAGAGCACACTGAACAGGGCCAAATAGAGAGTTTGGTACCAGTCGCACAGGGTAGCCAGGATCAGGAAGAAGGTTGGTTTCCAGGCTGTGGAGGCCAGGTCTCGAAAGCCAGATGCTGAAGACCGGCCTTGAGCCATCCGATCTAACCCTTTGATAAAAAAGAGGGCGTAAAACGGTACCCATTCAGAGGAGAAGACCTGCATGTGTCCCAGAAGATGGGCGAAGCGAAAGGGGGAGAAGGCGAAGATCAGGCCGCAGATGAAGGCTGCCAACCGTAGATAGGGGTGTCGAGCCTGAGTTGTGGCCTGCGCATGGGTCAGCAGGTAGCAGGCCAGCAGGTAGACGCCGTAGCCGCTGACGACGAAAGAGAAAAGAACAACGAAGTTGTAGGCTACCATCAGGCCGAAGTCCAACTGGACGGGCATGGTGAGGAAAGTGTTGAAGATGTTCAGAGTATGGAACAAGAGGCTTGCACCGCTAGGGTGATAGAGGTAGTTGGTGAAATAAGGGTTGACACGGAGATCAAGCAGGGCCCTCTTGCCCCACCACAGGTTCCAGTAGTTCTGCCAGCCATCAAAGCCGTCTCCGGGGATAGCCGTGCCGAGGTTGAAGAGCAGGGGATAGGTCATGAGGAGGGTTAGAGCCAGGTAGGCCAGGACGACATAAAGGTGATGGCGGTAGTGCGGCCGCAATCCAGTCCCCCTTTTCATGCCAGGTACAGCTTCCGCATGGACCTGATTATGAGGTCGGTGAGAGGTTGAATCCGTCGAGAGCTTCGCAGGACAGCCAGGGCGGAAAAAATACCAACCAGGGCCCCGCCCAGGATGTCAAAGGGATATTGTACACCAACATAGACCCGTGCCAGGCCGAGGAGGGAGGCCAGGAGGTACATGATCGTGCCTAGGGGGCGATCCTTTGACCAAACGGGGGTGGCTAGCCCAAAGGCGATGGCAGTGGCGTTGCTGGGGAAGGATGGGTCCGAAGGACGGTAGAAGAGGAGGTTGACTTCGTTGAAGGTGAAGGGGCGAGGGCGGGGATATACCAGGTTAAGGGCCTTGGCCACGATGTTAACTAAGGCTAGAGTGAGTACGCACTGCAGGATGGCTTGTTGTTTGGCATACCGTTCTTGTGGCTGGCGGCCATTTAGCCAAAGGACCACCAGGATGAGGCATATAGTGTTGAGCACCAGGTAGTCATTTGCCAAGAGTTGTCCTATGAAGTCCAGCAGGAAAACCTTGCCAGCCTGATCGTTCAGGAGGTGAAAAAGCCACAGGTCCATAATGCTACTGTCCTTGTTACCATACTGCCCTACCGGTCACAGATGTTCTGCAAACCATGCGACGACCTGTTGAATTGTGAACGAGCTGGTTGCCAGGGTGAAGTGCCTCTCACCTTCAACGATGACCACCTTGCCCATTCCACCATCCTGGCCGACGACCTCGTAGGCTGGACTGGTGAGCTCATCCTCCTGGCCATAGAGCAGTAGAAGCTGGCGGGGGGACAGTTCGGTCACATGGCTCGGTATCTCCAGACTGGCACAAAGAGCCGTTCGGTCAATCAAACGGGTCCAACGCATGGCTTGCCAGCAGGTCATCTCCTTGAGCATTCCCAGGCCCGGTTTGAAGGACTCTGCCTTGAACAGGGGTGCCAGGGCGACCACAGTTCTGATCTGCTTATCGGCACTGGCGGCTCGGATAGCCAGGTCCCCCCCCAGGCCCAGACCCAGGACCCCAATGCGATCGGCGTCAATTTCATCCCTTTGGCTCAGAGTGGATATGGCTCTGGGAACCAGGGCCAGAACCTCCGGGTAGCGCAGCCTTGCCATATCGCTGAGGTCGAGGATTAATACGGCAAAGTTATGCTGGATCAGGCCCTGGGCCAGGTGGTGAAGCGAGCGGCCGTCGTCGCCCGGTCTGGGTATGGCACAGACGGCTGGCAGGGGGGCGGTGGCGGGGGAAGGGAGGCAGAACAGCGCCTGTCCCAGGTCGAGGGAAGCTGCTTCGCAGTGGACGCGTCCATCAGGATTGGTCGCCAGGGAGCTGGTTCCCCAGCGGTCCTTGCCCAAGATGGAGGCCAGCGAAAGGGTCACCATCAAAGCTCCCAGCAAGGCCAAGCCGAAGAGGAGGCTGAACTCTGCGCCGGCCAGGCCGGGAACCAGTATCAGGGACCATTGAGTGCCGAAGAAAAAAAGGATGGCCCCGGCCAGCAGAATTGATCCCAGAATGTAGCCAGTTGTAGGCTGAGGCCATCGGTTGGTCAGCGACAGTCCGACAAGCTGCCGTCTGGCAGCCACTATCTGTATGACCCCCACTATGGATACAAAGGCTGAGAGCAGATAGCTGACAGCCAATCCAACATCCAGGAAGTTGAACATGGATCGGTCGGTTTATGGCCGCAAGGCGGCCGCAATAGCGGCGGTGTGCTCCGGTGTGCTGCCGCAGCAGGAACCGATGATGGAGGCACCAGCCTGGGCGAAGCGTACGGCGAGTTCCCCCATCTTCTCCGGTGGCAGGTCGTACACGACCTGCCCGTTGATCATCTGGGGCAGTCCAGCGTTGGGTTTGGCCCACACTACAGCCTGGGGACAGGCAGCTTTCATCTCGCGGATGATCTGTTCGGTCTCCTCGGGCGCGTGGCCGCAGTTAGCCCCTATGACCTCCACCTCCAGGCCAGAGAGCTCTTCGGCGGCCTGAGTAGGGCTGACCCCCATCATGGTGTGCATGTGGCTATCGAAGCTCATGGTGCAGAATATGGGCAGGGTGGTAGCCTGTCGTGCTCCCTCGATGGCTGCCTTGGCCTCGTTCAGATCGCTCATGGTCTCGATCAAAATGATGTCCGCTCCACCCTCTGCCAAAGCGCCGGCCTGCTGGGCGAACACTTCCACCGCATCCTCGAAACTGAGGGGCCCCAAAGGCTCCATCAGGGCTCCGCTGGGCCCCATTGAGGCTGCCACCAAAGCGTCATCTCCAGCCTCCTGGCGGGCCAGCGTTGCCGCCGTGCGGTTGAGCTCCACTGTCTGGTCGGCCAGTCCGTAGCGTTCAAGCCGGAGCCGGTTGCCCCCGAAGCTGTTGGTCAATATTATCTCTGCACCAGCCTCGATATAGGCTCGATGCAGGGCCCGTATTTTCTCAGGCTGGGTGAGGTTCCATTCCTCAGGGGGCCTACCCTGAGGTAGCCCGGCAGCTTGCAACATGGTGCCTGTAGCACCATCGGCTACTAGAAGGCCCTTGTGGGCCAGACGTTCTTGCCAATTCCTTGTCATCTGCCCTCCTCGCCATTCTACTGCTCATTGCATTATCTATCGTCCAGGCAGATTATAACACAAAGCCAACCTGTAATCAAGGTTTTGGGGGAAAGAAGAGCCGACTTCCGTCATTCTGTTGACTTGAGGGAGTTTCCCAAATGTGATAAAATATAGAAAGGTTGGAATTCTTCTTTGCACGAGTACTTTGCGGGAGAACGGTGAACGTTTCAGAAAGGAAATATCAATGGACAGAAAGCGAGAAGGGGTTTTCGACGAGATTGATCGCATGCGTGCGGAGGTAGATCGTTTGTTTCGTACCATGTCCCCCTCCGCACGCTGGTTATCACCTTCACAGCAACGCCGCGTCTGGTGTCCCCCCACCGATGTGTATGAAACCGACTCCTGCATCGTAGTGAAGGTGGAGATCGCCGGCATGGATGAGGAGGATTTTGACATCTCCTACACCGGGAGAACTTTAGTTATCGCTGGCTATCGTCATGATCCATCAGCCAAGCTGGCTTATCAACGTATGGAGATCTCCTACGGTGAATTCAGGACCGATGTCCACGTGCCGGGCGCAGTGGTCGAGGACGCTATAGAGGCCAAGTACGAGGATGGATTTTTGATAGTCACTTTACCCAAACCAGAAGGTAAGAAAGTATCAATAGTTTCTTGATGACCATAGCCTTGGTTGGCGTTCTACTCTTTGGTCTAGTTCACGAGGATACTTCCAACGGAGAGGAGCGGAGGAATATGACACTTGTACATCCGGGGAAAGAACTGGAAGTGAAGAGAGATGAGGGAGAGGTCACACCGGCTATACCGGCTGAGATGCCGATTTTACCCCTCAGGAATACGGTGGTCTTTCCTTTAACCATTATGCCCCTCAGCGTCGAGCAAGCCCGCTCTATAAAGCTAGTTGATGATGCGGCTTTGGGGGACCGCATCATAGGGCTTGTGGCTATGAAGGACCCGGGGGTGGAGCTGCCTGGACCAGAGGATATTTACTCCATTGGCACGGCGGTCTTAATCCACCGTTTGTTCAAAGCGCCCGATGGCTCCATGCGTCTAATCGTGCAAGGCTTGCAGCGAATCAGGATCGAGCAGTATGTCCAGGAGAAGCCTTATCTCAAGGCACGGGTTAAGGCCATGTTCGATGTGGTCGAGGAGTCGGTGGAGGTAGAGGCGCTGATGCGTAACTTGGTGGAGCTGTTCCGCCGTCTGATCTCCTTGGTACCGCATCTGCCCGATGAGTTGATGATGACTGCTATGAACGTGGACGATCCTCGCCAGTTGGTATACCTGCTCGCTACCAGCATCCGGATTGAGACGACCGAGGCTCAGGAGATACTGGAACTCGACAATGTGAAGGAGAAGTTGCAGAAACTGACCACTATCCTTAACAAGGAGTTGGAGGTTCTGGAACTGGGGCGGAAAATCCAGACCGAAGCCAAGTCCGAGATGGAGAAAATGCAGCGAGAATTCTACTTGCGTGAGCAATTGAAAGCGATCAAGAAGGAGTTAGGTGAGACCGATGAGCAGACTATGGAGGTTGAGGAATATCGCCAGAAGATCGAGGAAGTTGGTCTGAGTGAGGAGGCCAAGAAGGAAGCCCTGCGAGAGCTGGATCGCCTGACCAAGATGCCACCCCAGGCGGCGGAATACTCGGTGATCAAGACCTACCTGGATTGGCTGACTGATCTCCCCTGGCAGAAGGTGACCGAGGATAATCTGGATATCAACCGGGCGCGGCAGATTCTGGA
>JBHIDP010000079.1:0-11469 GCA_046760185.1 Anaerolineae bacterium | reverse complement strand
CGGGGCTCAGCCCGAAGGGACAGGTGAGCCGCTTCAGAGCGACTAAAGTCGCCACTACCCAGCGACTTTTCGGATAGGTTCTAAGCATGAGGAGTTCTTGGGGAAGTGAAAACCTATGTGGTAAAGCCGGATAACATAAAAAGGGAATGGTTCGTAGTTGACGCCCAGGATCGTACCTTGGGGCGTTTGGCTTCGGAGATTGCTAAGGTCCTGCGGGGCAAACACAAGCCGATCTATTCCCCTCACTTGGATACAGGGGACTATGTGATCGTCATCAACGCCGACAAGGTTCGGGTGACAGGGAACAAACTGGATCAGAAAGTGTACTACCGACACTCCGGTTATCCTGGTGGTTTGAGGAGCATAACTCTGCGGGAACAGTTGCGCAGGCATCCTACCCGTGTGATCAAAGCAGCGGTGTGGGGTATGCTTCCTCACAACCGTCTGGGCCGGAGGATAATCAAGAAGCTCAAAGTATATGCCTCCGATTCGCATCCACATCGGGCACAGCAGCCGCGGAAACTGGATCTCTAGGGAGGAAAAGCAAGCATGGTAGAGTTTAGTGGTCGCTATTTCTACGGTACCGGCCGGCGCAAGACAGCCGTGGCCCGTGTAAGGCTCTATCCTGCCGATGATGAGGAGAGGGCTATAATCGTCAACGGCAAAGAGATGACGGAGTATTTCAGGCGGCAGCTTGCCCTGGAACAAATCATGGAACCTCTGGAGGTGACCGGTACCACTGACGCCTTCAATTTATCCATCAAGGTGAAGGGAGGGGGTATATCTGGACAGGCAGGGGCCATCCGCCATGGCATCGCCCGCGCCTTGTTACAGGCCGATGAGTCGCTGCGTCCAATTCTGCGCAAAGGCGGGTTCTTGACCCGTGACCCACGAATGAAGGAGCGGAAGAAGCCCGGGCTGAAGAGAGCCCGGAAAGCGCCGCAGTATACTAAGCGATAGACCTAGCCGTCCGCAGGACGATCTAAGGGCGTGTCTGAAAAATGCTTGTGGTTAGACCTCCGAGGTCTAGAGGATGGCTTTTCCACGGCAAAATCGCTGCTTTTGCAGATAATCTGCTAGGTGAAGCCGCTCTGTAAAGACGGCTCGACTGAGCCCCGCAGTGAGACTTCGTCGAGCCCCTCGGCCTGAGCTCGGGACGAAAGCTCAGTCGAGACGCGGGACGAAGGGCTCGCCGAAGTCCTCGGAGGTCTAGAGCTCGAATTCTCAGACACTCTCTAACGTTGGAGTGGTGGAAAGCGGAACTGGCGGTGCACAGTTCCGCTTCTTTCTGTAACAATCGGTTTGCCAACCTCCCAGGCGCTATGCTATAATCGAAATGGAATTGGGGGCAGTCACTGCCGTAAAGAGCGGTAGGACCCGAGAGCGGGACGAGACCTGGTTATGCGGAGAAGGAGAGAAGGTAAATGGGGAATCGGGATATACAGGTAGACAAGCTCAAGAATGTCGTCCTTTTGGGGCATGGTAGTTCAGGAAAGACCTCCCTGAGTGAGGCTATGCTCTACAATGCTGGTGTTACCAACCGCCTGGGAAAGGTTGATGAGGGGAACACTGTCTCTGACTACGATGCTGAGGAGATCAGCCGCAAGATCTCGGTCAATACCTCGATCCTGCCGTACTTTTGGAAGGATTACAAGATCAACATACTGGACACCCCCGGCTATGCAGACTTCATCGGGGAGGTGAAGGGGGCTGTCCGCGTGGCTGACGGGGCTATAATCGTGCTTGATGCTGTTTCTGGCGTGGAGGTGGGCGCTGAGCTTGTGTGGGGTTATGCCGATGATTGTTCCTTACCACGCCTGGTCTTTGTGAACAAGATGGACCGGGAAAATGCCAGTTTCCAACGGACTCTTGACCAGTTGCAGGAGAAGTTTGAAGTCAGATTTGTTCCCCTTCAAGTGCCTATTGGCTCCGAGGCTGATTTCAAGGGTGCCGTGGATGTGATCAGGATGAAGGTGGTGGTCACTGGAGAAGGGGAAACGGATGAGATCCCGGCTGAGCTGGAAGAAGTGGCAGAGGCATACCGTCAGGATCTGATGGAGACTGCGGCCGAGGCTGATGATGACTTGATAATGAAGTATCTGGAAGGAGAAGAACTGACGGAGGACGAGCTGTGGGGAGGACTGAAGCTGGGGGTTCAGGCCCAAAAAGTTGTGCCAGTCCTATGCGGGGCGGCTACCGCCAATCTGGGCGTTAAGTCACTGATGAACGCTGTGGTCGAGCTGATACCTTCTCTGGCTGTGAGCGACGGGGTCAAGGCCAAAAACCCTGTCACTGATGAGGAAGAGATTCTGGAAGCAAGCGCGGCTTCGCCCCTGGCCACCCTTGTGTTCAAGACCATGGCTGACCCTTACGTGGGTAAACTGACCTATTTCAGGGTCTACGCTGGCAGTATGGAATCCGATTCGCGCGTCTTCAATCCTCGAAGCGGTGAGGAGGAGAGGATCGGACAGCTCTATCTGCTGCGGGGAAAGGAACAGGAGCCGGTGAAGGTGATCCATGCCGGTGACATCGGGGGAGTGGCCAAGCTGCAGGAAACGGTGACCGGTGATACCTTGTGCGACAAGGATCACCCCGTTGTATTGCCAGGGATTGAGTTCCCCAAGCCAATATTCTCAGCGGCTATCTCTCCCAAGACGCAGGCCGATCTGGACAAGATGAGTAGCGCCCTTACCCGGCTCGTGGAGGAGGACCCCACTCTGGTCTGGGGGCGCGACAGCGATACGGCCCAGACCATTCTGTCCGGCATGGGGGAGTCCCATATTGACATCGCTGTGCGCCGGCTTCAGCGGAAGTTTGGTGTGAACATCCTGACCGATATCCCCAAGGTTCCCTACAGAGAGACCATCACCAGGACAGCTACCGCTCAGGGCCGGCACAAGAAGCAAACCGGTGGTCGTGGGCAGTTCGGGGATGTTTTTATTCGCTTTGAACCCCTGCCGCGCGGTTCGGGCTTTGAGTTCGCTAGCGAGATCCGTGGTGGGGTGGTGCCCAGTCAGTATGTGCCAGCCGTAGAAAAGGGCATGAAGGAAATCATACAGAAGGGAGTTCTGGCCGGATATCCCACTACCGACTTCCAGGCGGTTCTTTACGACGGCTCATATCATTCGGTGGACTCCTCCGAAATAGCCTTCAAACTGGCTGCTCACCTGGCTTTCAAGAAGGGCATCCCGGAGGCTGGCCCGGTACTGCTGGAGCCTATCTACGAAGTGAAGGTCACCGTGCCGGAGGAGTTTATGGGTGATATCCTGGGGGATCTCAACAGTCGCCGAGCCAAGGTGATGGGAATGGATCAGGTACGGGGAAACAGTGTGGTCACGGCTCAAATCCCCCTGGCCGAGATACAGCGTTATGCAACCGATCTACGTTCCATGACCCAGGGGCGGGGTCTGTACAGCATGGAGTTCTCTCACTACGAGCAGGTGCCTGACCACATCGCCCAACAGATCATCGCCAGAGCCAAGGAGGAGGTGGAGAAACAATAACTCCTTTTGGAGCGCAACACGCTGAGCTCTTGTCTCGGCACAACTCCCTCCTGAAGAAAGAGCCCGCTTGTCCCTGTACTGGATGGGCGGGCTCTTCGTTTGACTAAAAGGTATCAAAGGGCTATCATTTTGCTAAGTGGCATGGTTCTCCATTGGAGGGAGAGGACATGGGCGAGGTATTTCAGGCTGGCAAAGCCTTCACCAACAAGCAGGTGAGCGACATCTTGGATGAGATCGCCAATATGTTGGAGATCAAGGGTGAGATCCGCTACAAATTCCTGGCCTATCGGCGAGCGGCAGAGAATGTCAGGAGCCTAGGACGCCCGGTGGTGGATGTCTGGCGCGACGAAGACCTGCGTGACATCCCTGGTATTGGGGAAGGGATTGCCAAGAAGTTGGACGAGCTTTTCCGCACCGGACGGCTGGAATATCACGAGAAGCTCAAGGACGAGATTCCCCCAGGCGTGGTGGAGATGCTGAACATCCCTGACGTGGGTCCTCGGACAGCCAAGCTGATGTATGAGCAACTGGGCCTTACCAGCGTGGCCCAGGTGGAAGAGGCAGCTCAGGCTGGAAAGTTGCGGGCTTTGCCGGGGTTGGGAGAACGATCTGAGCAAAAGATACTGGAAGGGATCGCCATGCTGAAGCGCCGCACCGGGCGCCTTCTGCTGGGGGTGGCTTTGCCCTTGGCTCAGGATATCCTTAGCGCTTTGCGTGAGCGATGCCCCAGTGTGGTAGAGGCCACTGTGGCTGGCAGTCTGCGCCGTATGCGTGAGACGGTGGGAGACATTGACCTGCTGGTGACAGCCACTGAGCCGCTCCGGGTGATAGAGACCTTTAAGCGGTTACCCCATGTGGCCGAAGTGATGCTGGCCGGGCCGACCAAGTGTACCATCCTCACTGAGGATGGTCTCCAGGTTGACCTGCGGGTTTTGGAAGGTGAGCGGTACGGTTCCCTCCTCCAGTATTTCACCGGCAGCCAGGAACACAACGTTGCTTTGCGGGAACTGGCTCAGCGGCAGGGGCTCAGTTTGAGTGAATATGGCTTCAAAAGGGATGGGGAGGAGATCCTCTGTCCCCACGAGGAGGAAGTCTATGCTGCTCTAGGCTTGCCCTGGATTCCACCAGAGCTGCGCGAGGCCCGCGGTGAGATTGAGGCCGCTCAACAGGGTCAACTGCCGAATTTGGTAGAGTTGGCCCATATCCGCGGCGACCTGCAGGTGCACACCACCTGGAGCGACGGGGTCAACAGAGTGGAGGAGATGGCGCTGGCGGCCAGGGCCAGGGGATACCAGTATATCCTTATCACCGATCATACTCGTGGCTTGGGCGTGACTGGTGGACTGGATGCGGCGCGCCTTATGGAGCAGCGCCGGGAGATTGATGCCGTCAATGCCCAGTTTTCCGATTTCTGGGTGCTACACGGAACCGAGGTGGAGATCAAGGGAGACGGTAGCCTGGACCTGCCTGACCAAGTCTTGGCCGAGTTGGATGTGGTGGTGGCCTCCGTACACTCTGGACTGAGGCAGTCACAGGAGAAAATGACCGGCCGAATGGTCAAGGCTTTGCGCAATCCTCACGTGGACATCTTGGGGCATCCAACCGGTCGCATCATCGGCCAGCGGGAAGCCAGTGCTGTTGATCTGGAGACAGTGCTGAAGACGGCTGCTGAGACCGGCACGGCCTTAGAGGTGAACGCCGGGCCGGATCGCCTGGACTTGGATGACATTCATATCCGGCGTGCCATTGGCATGGGGATCAAGTTGGCCATCAACAGCGACGCACACAATACGGACGGGTTGGCCAACATGCCCTATGGGGTAGCCACCGCCCGACGGGGCTGGGCTGAGGCTAAGGACATCCTCAACACTCTATCGGTGGATCAACTGCTGGAGTTCGTGAAGAAGTAATTGGCTATTCGTCCGACTTGTGCTATATATTACCCCGACCGGACTTCGCGGTAGACCGCAAGGTACTCGTGCGCCACCTGTGACCAGGTGTACCTGGTCTGAATGCGAGCCCGAAAGGCAAGCGCGCGGGCGGCGCTTTGGTCCCAGTGCTCCAGTGCCCAGGCCAGTGCCCGTCCCAGGTTCTGGGCCAGGGCCGCCGACGGGTCATCCGTTCGGCTGGCAAGTATACCGCAGGCGGCCAGACGGCCCCATGGCATCTCCCTGGCGTCAGTGTCGTCCAGGATGTAGTGCGGCCCGACGGCATCGGTCGAGACGACGATCAGACCCCGCGCTCCGGCCTCGATCAGCGTGATCCCAAACGGCTCCCGCAGCGACGGGAACAGGTAGATGTGGAACTGGTCGAGGAAAGCGTCGCGCTCAGCGGGCTTGAAGATCGCCTCAAAGGTACGTATGGTGATCGGGACCCGCATACGGGCCAGGGCCGCCTCGCGCTCCAGTACGTCCAGGTAGCCAGGGATCGGGATACCGGCCACAGTCAGTCGGAACGGGCAGCGGGTGTGGGCAGTTGCTTCGGCCGCGGCCTGGATGGCAAACTCCATGCCCTTGCTCGGGTCCAGCCGGGCGTAGGCCACCACCTCGACCGGCTCTGGCCGGGCGGCCAGCCTGTCACGGATTGTCTTCAGCGGCAACAGACTGGCTTCGTCAATACCGCTAGACACCAGGTGCACCTTCGGCTCGACCGGCGCTGGGTCAATGCCAAGCTCGTCAAGCAACCGAAAGAAGTCGCGCTGCATGCCCGGGCTGATCACAACCAGCGCGTCAGCGAAGCGGCCCATTGCCTCCCAGTTCTTCATCTGGGCCAGGCTCTCGGACGAGATCCGGTAGTGAGACAGCCCTTCCAGGGTGGATTCCAGGTAGTGAATGGTGGAGACAACGCCGAAATCACAGCCCTTCAGTTCCTTTGCCAGGTAGCCGGGGATCAGATGATGGCCGTGCAGATGAACGACATCAAAACGCTCTTGACGGGCCGACAACCACCCGGCCACTGCGTCGCAGAAGTCCCTGATCCGGGCCAGCTCGGCCTCCTTTTCCCCCACGTATGGTTGGTCAATCTTCTCCTCGATGAGAAAACGGACCACCTCCAGGCCATCCCGCCTTTGCACACTGAACGGCCGGCGACCGACGCCGAGCGCCGCACCGCCAAGTGTCTTGTTGGTGTGGATGGAGAGCACCGTCACCTGATGCCCCAGCACAGTCAGGTTCTCGGCCACCTTGTTCACGTGCACACCACCGCCGCCGGTGGCCGTGGCCTCAAACTGGAGGGAGACCAGCCCTACACGCATTGCATCTCTCCTGGCTCGCTGCCTGCATCACCCCGGGGATCCTCCGGCGCCGGGGCCCACCTGACTACCGCATTTTAGCAGGCCGTCGCGTCTCGGTCAATACGACGAGACGGCCGCACGACGAGGAGAAACCATGTTCGTTGCCTTCCTGAATCCGCAGGCTAACTTCGACCCAAACGACAGCTACTGGGCCGAACACCCAGACTTCGGCGGCCAACTGGTGTATGTGAAGGAAGTGGCCCTGGCAATGGGTCGGATGGGCCACCGGGTGGACATTCTGACCCGCCAGATCAAAGACCCCGACTGGCCAGAGTTTGCCGATCCCTTCGATGCCTACCCCGGCAACGATCAGGTGCGCATCGTTCGCCTGCCGTGTGGGCCGGAGCACTTCTTGCCGAAGGAAGAACTGTGGCCCCACCTGGTCCGCGATTGGGTGCCAAAGGTCATCGAGTTCTATGAAAAGGAAGGCAAGTTCCCGCATGCCATGACCGCTCACTACGGTGACGGCGGTCTGGCCGGGGTGCTGATCAGGGAAGCCAAAGGCATACCTTTCACTTTCACTGCCCACTCGCTCGGCGCGCAGAAGATGGACAAGCTGGGTGCCAAGCGCGCTAACCTGGCCGAACTCGACGCCCGCTATCATTTTGCCCGCCGCATCATGGCCGAGCGGCTGAGCATGAGCCACTCGCTGGCAAACATCACCAGCACGACCCAGGAACGGTTGAGCCAGTATACTCACTCTGCCTACCGGGGCGCGGTTGACCCCTACGACGACAAGCGGTTCGCCGTCATCCCCCCGGGTGTCGCGCTCGACATCTTCGACCGGTCGGTCGTCAGCCCACGTGAAGAGGAGGTGCGGGCGGAGATCCGGGCCAAGCTGCGCCGGGACCTGGGCGAGGAGCGTGATCAGTTGCCGGCGATCGTCGCCTCCAGCCGGCTAGACCCGAAGAAGAACCATATCGCTCTGGTACGGGCCTTCGCCCAGAGCGAGATGTTGAACCGCAGCTACGCGCTGGTCATAGTCACCCGTGGTCTCGACAATCCCCTGACCGACTACCATCTGGCCTCGCCAACCGAGCGCGCCGTGCTCGACGAGATCATGGCCGAAGTGGCGCGCCACGATCTTCACGGCAGGATCGCAATATTCTCGCTCGACAGCCAGGAGGAACTGGCCATTTGCTACCGCATGTTGGCCGGGCGCTGCTCAGTCTTTGCCCTCACCGCGCGGTATGAACCCTTCGGGCTGGCACCGCTGGAGGCGATGGCTGCCGGGCTGCCGGTTGTGGTAACCAAGTTCGGGGGGCCGGCCGAGAGCCTGCGCGAAGACGACCGCGACTTCGGTGTCTTGGTGGACGCAACCGATCCGCATGACATCGCAACCGGGATCTTCGAAGCTGTCGGCGATCCGGAGCGGTGGCAGCGCTACTCCGAGGCAGGATACGAGCGGGTGCTAGACCGCTACACCTGGAACCGAACCGCAGAAGGGTACGTGCAGACGCTCGAGGAAGCAATCGTCAACCGGGACCACGTCCATGACCGACTGCCGATCCATCCCTACTTCAGGGACCCGACTCCCGAAAACGACGTGACGCTGGACGAATTAGCCGATTGCTACCTGGCGCTTGACCTGCTGGCCATTGGCGAAACTGTCGTTGATTTCAAGTCGCGGGGAGTCACAACCTCCCTGCGCGAAGCGGAGCACTTCGCCCGCAACCTGGGCGGCCAGCCGGCCAACTTTGCCGTGTACATGGCCAAACTGGGCTGTCGCTCGGCGGTCATATCCAGGGTCGGTTCAGGACACTTTGGCGAGTTCCTGCGCCAGGAACTAGAACACTACGGTGTCAGTACTGAGTACCTGTACCGTACGCCTGGCGAGAACACGACCCTCGTCTTCGTCTCCCGTACCCCGGCCGTGCCCGACTTCAGCGTCAACCGTGGCGCCGACGGCAAGCTCAGCCCGAAGGATATCCTCACAGAAGCAATTGATCGGGCTCGGATCGTCCACGCCTCGGCCTTTGCCCTGTCCCGCGAGCCGTCCCGGTCGGCCGTACGGCGTGCCTTCCGCCTGGCGCGTGAAATGGGCAAGATTGTCACCTTCGACCCAAACTTCAGCCCGCGCATCTGGCCCGACAGGGAAGAAGCCTGGGAGGTCATGGCCCAGATCATGCGAGACGTGGACGTGGTGAAGCCCTCGGAGGAGGACGCTCAGCGGATGCTCGACGTCAACCTGAGCGGTGCCGAGCTGGAGGCGGCCGTACTGGAGCGCTTCCACGACCTGGGTGCGCGGACGGTCGTCTTCACCTGTAGTGGCGGGCCGGTGGCGATCTCCGAGGATGGCAAAGTGCAGCACGTCACCCGACTGCCTGAGGTACAGGTAGTGGACCGGACCGGCGCGGGCGACGCATTCTGGGCTGGGCTGATGGCTGCCCACTTGGACGGCAAGCCGTGGCCGCTGTGCGTTCGCTTCGGGCACGAGGTTGCCCGGTACGCATTGCGTACGGTTGGTCACCCGCATGGGCTGATCTCAAAGGAGGAGATCTACCGGCGGTTGGAACTGCGTGAGGGCACCTGACATGCGTATCGCCTTTGTCTCCAACCACAGCGACCCGCTGGCTCCCCTGGGCGGCGTTGGCCACGGCGGGCAGAACGTGTACGTCCGGGAGCTGTCGCGCCACCTGGCGGGCCGGGAACTGGAGGTTGATGTCTTCACCCGGCGGGCGGAACGGGACGTCCCGCCAGTGGAGGAGATTGCACCGGGAGCGCGCGTGGTGCGGGTGCCAGCCGGCCCGGCCCGGTACGTGGCCAAGGAGGACATGCTAGGGCTGCTGGACACCTTCGCGCGGTGGGTGCTGAACTATCAGCGGGAGCGGGGACGCCGCTACTCACTCGTGCATGGGCACTATTACCTGAGCGGTCTGATTGCCCACCAGATCGCCAGCGCGCTAGAGTTGCCCTTCGTTCAGACCTTCCATTCGCTGGGTGCGATCAAGCGGCAGACCTTGCAGGCTGCCGATGCCAGCCCGGACGAGCGAGTGCGCCTGGAGCGGCAGGTCGTCGCTGCTGCAGACCAGATCATCGCCACCGCACCGCAGGAACAGCAGGACCTGATCTCATTGTATGACGCCGACCCGGCCAGGATTGCGGTCATTTCCTGCGGTGTTGACCTGGAGCTCTTTCGGCCTACGCTGCAAGCCGAAGCCCGAGCCCAGTTGGGCCTGGCTGAGGATGCTTTCCTGATCGTCTTCGTGGGGCGGATGGAGCGGCGCAAGGGGATCGGCACGCTGCTGAGGGCTGCGGCTCTGTTGCGCGACTGGCGCCCTGGCCGGGCGATGGTGACCGTTGTCGTTGGCGGGGAGCCAGCAGGCCGGGAAGAGGTAGCGGCACAGTCGGGTGAGGCAGTCGAGCGCCGGCGGCTCGAAACCCTGGTCGCTGACCTCGCCCTCGGCGACCGCGTGCTGTTTACTGGCGGCCTCTCGCAGAGTACGCTTCGCTACTACTACAGTGCCGCCGACGTGGTGGTCGTACCTTCGTACTACGAGCCCTTCGGCCTGACCGCGCTGGAGGCATTGGCCTGCGGAGCCAGCGTGGTGGCCTCACGGGTGGGCGGGCTGAAGACCACCGTGGTGGAGGGCCAGGTCGGCCTGCTGGCTGAGCCTCGCGACGCCGCTGACTTCGCGGCCAAGATCTCCCGCCTGCTCGACGACCCCGAGCTGAATGCTCGCTTCCGGGCGGCCGCCCGGCCCTACGTTGAGCGCAGCTACAGTTGGTCGGTCATCGCCCGAGAGGTGGCGGAGGTGTACCGGAAGCTGCTAGTCGAAGCCAGTGGGAGTAGGACGAGGTGACGTCCAATTCATGACAAAAGCCCCCTGAGGTCTTCATTTGACAATTTAACAAAAGTAGGGTATACTATATAGTGTAGGACGAAGTAAGTTTCTGAACCGGCTGATAGTGTTTGTATCTGAGCCCGCCCAGGCTTACCATCCTCTTGTCTGGGCGGGTTTTTTTCTAGCGGCCGGGTGAACTATTTCAACCATAAATCTGACAGGAAGGAGCATCCCACCATGAACGAACGAGTAACCGGAACCGTCAAGTGGTTCAACAGCTCTAAGGGCTACGGTTTCATCTCGCGTGAGGATGGCGATGACGTGTTTGTCCATCATTCTGCCATCCAGGCCGAGGGCTTCCGCACGCTCGAAGAGGGCCAGCGTGTCGAGTTCACCATCGAGCATGGTCCAAAGGGCTTACAGGCGACCGAGGTGGTCATCAAGCTATAAGTCCTTCGGAATCACCTCATCCACAAATTCAGCCCCCGGCGGTCTTTGGCGCGCCGGGGTGCTGATCCCTATTACCTTGCCACTAAGGAGGCACTATGGTTAAGAAATTGTACGTAGGCAATCTCAGCTATAACGTAACCGAGGAAGCGTTGAGTGAGTTGTTTGGCACAGTAGGCGAAGTGGTATCGGCCACACTCATCACCGACCGGCTGACCGGCCGCTCGAGGGGATTCGGCTTCATCGAGATGGCAACCGAAGCTGAGGCGCAGCAAGCTATCGCCAAACTCAACAACAGCTTAATGGACGAGCGGCAGATCACTGTGGCCGAAGCCCGTCCGCGAAAGCCGCGCCCCGATCGAGGCGGCTATCGTGGTCGCAGGCGCTATTAAGAGCCTATCCGAAAACCCAGCAGCGGGGGCTCCCATGCCCCCACTGGGCG